>NZ_JBFRFW010000025.1:0-81764 GCF_052115025.1 Bradyrhizobium sp. 2TAF24
GCGGCGTTCGTCCCGCCCGCCGTCGTCACGAGGACGCTCGCGCTCCCCGCCGTGCCGGCCGGCGTTACCGCCGTGATCGACGTGGAGGACACGACCGTGACCGACGTCGCTGCCGTACCGCCGATCGTGACGCCCGTCGCGCCGGTGAAATTGGTGCCGGTGATGGTGACGCTGGTGCCGCCCACCGTCGGACCGGCGCTCGGCGAGATCGCCGTCACCGTCGGCGCCGCAACATAGCTGTAGAGCGTGTTGGCGGCGTTCGTCCCGCCCGCCGTCGTCACGAGGACGCTCGCGCTCCCCGCAGCGCCGGCCGGCGTCACCGCCGTGATCGACGTGGAGGACACGACCGTGACCGATGTCGCGGCCGTACCGCCAATCGTCACACCTGTCGCGCCGGTGAAGTTGGTGCCGGTGATGGTGACGCTGGTGCCGCCAGATGTTGGCCCGGTGCTCGGCAAGATCGCCGTCACCGTCGGCGCCGCGACATAGCTGAAGAGCGTGTTGGCGGCGTTCGTCCCGCCCGCCGTCGTCACAAGGACGCTCGCGCTCCCCGCAGCGCCGGCCGGCGTTACCGCCGTGATCGACGTAGAGGACACGACCGTGACCGAGGTCGCGGCCGTGCCGCCGATCGTGACGCCCGTCGCGCCGGTGAAATTGGTGCCGGTGATGGCGACGCTGGTGCCGCCAGATGTTGGGCCGGTGCTCGGCGAGATCGCCGTCACCGTCGGCGCCGCGACATAGCTGTAGAGCGTGTTGGCGGCGTTCGTCCCGCCCGCCGTCGTCACGAGGACGCTCGCGCTCCCCGCAGCGCCGGCCGGCGTTACAGCTGTGATCGACGTGGAGGACACGACCGTGACCGATGTCGCGGCCGTACCGCCGATCGTCACACCTGTCGCGCCGGTCAAATTGGTGCCGGTGATGGTGACGCTGGTGCCGCCAGATGTTGGGCCGGTGCTCGGCGATATCGCCGTCACCGTCGGCGCCGCGACATAGCTGTAGAGCGTGTTAGCGGCGTTCGTGCCGCCGACCGTTGTCACGAGGACGCTCGCGGTCCCGGCCGTACCGGCCGGTGTCACCGCGGTGATCGAGGTCGCGGAGACGACCGTGACCGATGTCGCGGCCGTGCCGCCGATCGTCACACCGGTCGCACCGGTGAGGTTGGTGCCGGTGATGGTGATGCTGGCACCGCCGACCGTAGGGCCGTTGGCGGGCGAGATCGCGATCACTGTCGGCGCCGCGACATAGCTGTAGAGCGTGTTGGCGGCGTTGGTCCCGTAGGGCGTCGTGACCAGGACGCTTGCGGTCCCCGCAGCACCAGCCGGCGTCACCACCGTGATCGAGGTCGCGGACACCACGGTGACCGATGTCGCGGCCGCGCCGCCGATCGTCACACCGGTCGCGCCGGTGAAATTGGTGCCGGTGATGGTGACGCTGGTGCCGCCAGATGTTGGGCCAGTGCTGGGCGAGATCGCCGTCACCGTCGGCGCCGCGACATAGCTGTAGAGCGTGTTGGCGGCGTTCGTCCCGCCCGCCGTCGTGACCAGGACGCTCGCGCTCCCCGCCGAACCCGCTGGTGTCACGGCCGTGATCGACGTGGAGGACACCACCGTGACCGATGTCGCGGCCGTGCCGCCGATCGTGACGCCGGTCGCGCCGGTGAAGTCCGTGCCGGTGATGGTGACGCTGGTGCCGCCGGCCGTTGGACCCGTATTCGGCGAGATCGCCGTCACCGTCGGCGCTGTGACATAGGTGTAGAGCGTGTTGGCGGCGCTGGTGCCGCCTGGTGTCGTCACCAGCACACTCGCGGTCCCGGCCGAACCCGCTGGTGTCACGGCCGTGATCGACGTGGAGGACACCACCGTGACCGAGGTCGCGGCCGTGCCGCCGATCGTCACGCTCGTCGCGCCGGTGAAGCCGGTGCCAGTGATGGTGACCGAGGCGCCGCCTGCCGCCGGGCCGGAATTGGGCGAGATCGCCGTCACCGTCGGCGCGGCCGCATAGGTGAAGAGCGTGTTCGCCGCGTTCGTTCCGTCAGGCGTCGTGACAAGAACGCTTGCGGTCCCCGCCGAGCCCGCCGGTGTCACGGCGGTGATCGTGGTCGCGGAGACGATGGTGACGGCGGTCGCGGCCGCACCACCGATCGTGACGGCCGTGGCGCCGGTGAAATTGGCGCCGGAGATGGTGACGCTGGTGCCACCCGAAATTGGACCTGCGCTCGGTGAGATCGACGCCACAGTCGGGGACGTGCCATAGGTGAAGAGGCTGTTGGCGCTGTTGGTGCCGTAAGGGGTGGTGACCAGGACGCTTGCGGCCCCCGCCGTGCCGGCCGGCGTTACCGCGGTGATCGAGGTCGCCGACACCACGGTGACCGACGTCGCCGCCGCGCCGCCGATCGTCACGCCGGTCGCGCCGGTGAAGCCCGTACCCGTGATGGTGACGGAGGTGCCGCCTGTCGTGGATCCGGAATTCGGTGAGATGGCCGTGATCGCCGGCGGAGCGACATAGGTGAAGAACGTGTTGGGCGCGTTCGTCCCGCCTGTCGTGCTCACCAGGACGCTCGCGCTGCCCGCAGTGCCAGCCGGCGTCACCGCCGTGATCGAGGTCGCCGACACGACCGTAACCGACGTCGCGGCCGTGCCGCCAATCGTGACTCCAGTCGCGCCGGTGAAGCCGGTGCCGGTGATGGTGACGGAGGTCCCACCTCCCGTCGGTCCCGTGTTGGGCGAGATGGCCGTGACCGTCGGCGCCGCGACATAGCTGTAGAGCGTGTTGGGGGCGTTCGTGCCGCCTGCCGTCGTGACCAGGACGCTCGCGGTGCCGGCCGACCCCGCTGGCGTCACCGCCGTGATCGAGGTCGCGGACACCACCGTGACCGACGTCGCCGCCGCGCCACCGATGGTGACACCGGTCGCGCCGGTGAAGTTGGTCCCCGTGATGGTGACGCTCGCGCCGCCCGCCGCGGGACCAGCGCTGGGCGAGATGGCTGTGACCGTCGGGGCCGTCACGTAGCTGTAGAGCGTGTTGGCGGCGTTGGTGCCGCCAGCCGTCGTCACCAGCACGCTCGCAGTCCCCGCCGTGCCAGCCGGCGTCACCGCCGTGATCGAGGTCGCCGACACCACCGTGACCGACGTCGCCGCCGCGCCACCGATCGTCACGGCGGTCGCGCCGGTGAAGTTGGTACCGGTGATGGTGACGCTGGTGCCGCCAGATGTTGGGCCGGTGCCCGGCGAGATCGCCGTCACCGTCGGCGCCGCGACATAGCTGTAGAGCGTGTTGGCGGCGTTGGTGCCGCCAGCGGTGGTAACCAGGACGCTCGCGGTCCCCGCGGCGCCGGCCGGCGTTACCGCCGTGATCGAGGTCGCGGACACCACCGTGACCGATGTCGCGGCCGTGCCGCCGATGGTCACGCCCGTCGCGCCGGTGAAGTTGGTGCCGGTAATGGTGACGCTGGTGCCACCTATGGTCGGGCCGGCGCTCGGCGAGATCGCGCTGACGGTCGGCGCCGCGACATAGGTGTAGAGCGTATTGGCAGCGTTCGTTCCGCCTGATGTCGTGACCAGGACACTCGCGCCGCCCGCCGCCCCCGCTGGCGTCACCGCCGTGATCGAGGTCGCGGACACGACGGTGACCGAGGTTGCCGCGGCGCCGCCGATGGTGACGCCGGTCGCACCGGTGAAGTTGGTGCCGGTGATCGTGACGCTGGTGCTGCCCGTCGTGGGACCGGCGCTGGGCGAGATTGCCGTGACCGTGGGGGGAGCAACATAAGTGTAGAGCGTGTTCGCGGCGTTGGTGCCACCGGGCGTCGTCACCAGCACGCTTGCAGTTCCCGCCGTTCCAACCGGCGTAACAGCAGTGATCGAGGTCGATGAGACGACGGTGACCGATGTCGCGGCTGCACCGCCGATCGTGACGCCGGTCGCGCCGGTGAAGTTGGTGCCGGTGATCGTAACGCTGGTGCCGCCTGTTGTGGGACCCGCATTGGGTGAGATCGCCGTCACCGTCGGCGCCGCAACATAGGTGTAGAGCGTGTTGGCGGCATTCGTCCCACCAGCCGCCGTCACCAGGACGCTTGCGCTGCCCGCCGTGCCGGCCGGCGTCACCGCCGTGATCGATGTCGCGGATACCACGGTAACCGAGGTTGCCGCCGTGCCACCGATCGTCACACCGGTCGCGCCGGTGAAGTCCGTGCCGGTGATGGTGACGCTGGTGCTGCCTGTTGTGGGACCCGCATTGGGTGAGATCGCCGTCACCGTCGGCGCCGCAACATAGGTGTAGAGCGTGTTGGCGGCGTTGGTGCCGCCCACCGTCGTGACCAGGACGCTCGCGCTGCCCGCCGCGCCGGCCGGCGTCACCGCCGTGATCGATGTCGCGGACACCACGGTAACCGAGGTTGCCGCCGTGCCACCGATCGTCACACCGGTCGCGCCGGTGAAGTCCGTGCCGGTGATGGTGACGGGGGTGCCGCCTGCCGTCGGACCTGTGCTGGGCGAGATCGCCGTCACCGTCGGGGCTGCGACGTAAGTGTAGAGCGTGTTGGCAGCGCTTGTGCCGCCCACCGTCGTGACCAGGACGCTCGCGCTGCCCGCAGCGCCGGCCGGCGTCACCGCCGTGATCGATGTCGCGGATACCACGGTAACCGAGGTTGCCGCCGTGCCACCGATCGTCACACCGGTCGCGCCGGTAAAGTTCGTGCCGGTGATGGTGACGGAAGTCCCGCCTGCCGTCGGACCTGTGCTGGGGGAGATCGCCGTCACCGTCGGCGCTGCGACGTAAGTGTAGAGTGTGTTGGCGGCATTCGTCCCGCCAGCCGCCGTCACCAGGACGCTTGCGCTTCCCGCCGTGCCGGCCGGCGTCACCGCCGTGATCGAGGTGGCAGAGACGACAGTCACCGAGGTTGCAGCCGTCCCACCAATCGTGACCCCTGTCACACCGGTGAAGTTGGTGCCGGTGATGGTGACGCTGGTGCCACCCGCCGTCGGACCAGAATTGGGGGAGATCGCCGTCACCGTCGGCGCTGCGACGTAAGTGTAGAGTGTGTTGGCGGCATTCGTCCCGCCAACCGCCGTCACCAGGACGCTTGCGCTTCCCGCCGTGCCGGCCGGCGTCACCGCCGTGATCGAGGTGGCAGAGACGACAGTCACCGAGGTTGCAGCCGTTCCGCCAATCGTCACCCCTGTCACACCGGTGAAGCCGGTGCCGGTGATGGTGACGCTGGTGCCACCCGCCGTCGGACCGGAATTGGGTGAGATCGCCGTCACCGTCGGCGCCGCGACATAGGTGTACAGCGCGTTCGCGGCGTTGGTGCCGCCTGATGTCGTGACCAGGACGCTCGCGCTGCCCGCAGCGCCGGCCGGCGTCACGGCGGTGATCGATGTCGCGGACACCACGGTGACCGAGGTCGCGGCCGTACCGCCGATCGTCACACCGGTGGCGCCGGTGAAGTTGGTGCCGGTGATGGTGACGCTGGTGCCACCCGCCGTCGAACCGGAATTGGGGGAGATCGCCGTCACCGTCGGCGCCGCGACATAGGTGTAGAGCGTGTTCGCGGTGTTGGTTCCGGCCGATGTCGTGACCAGCACGCTCGCAGCGCCCGCCGTTCCGGCCGGCGTCACCGCCGTGATCGACGTGGACGACACCACGGTGACTGAGGTGGCCGCGGCGCCGCCGATCGTGACGCTCGTCGCGCCGGTGAAGTCCGTTCCGGTGATGGTGACACTGGTGCCGCCGGTCGTGGGACCGGAGTTGGGCGAGATCGCCGTCACGGTCGGCGCCCCGACATAGGTGAAGAGCGTGTTCGCCGCGTTCGTTCCGCCTGATGTCGTCACCAGGACGCTCGCGCTCCCCGCCGTGCCGGCCGGCGTTACAGCCGTGATCGACGTGGAGGACACGACCGTGACCGAGGTCGCCGCCGCGCCACCGATCGTGACCGCCGTCGCGCCGGTGAAGCCGGTGCCGGAGATGGTGACGCTGGTGCCGCCCGCGATCGGCCCCGTGTTAGGCGAGATCGCGCTCACCGTCGGCGCCGCGACATAGGTGTAAAGCGTATTGGCGGCGTTCGTGCCGCCTGGTGTCGTGACCAGGACACTCGTGGCGCCCGCGAATACGCGGGACGGCGTGACCGCGGTGATCGAGGTATCGGAGACGACGGTGACCGAACTCGCGGCCGTGCCGCCGATCGTGACCGCCGTCGCGCCGGTGAAGCCGGTGCCAGTGATGGTGACGCTGGTGCCGCCCGCCTTGGGACCGGCACTGGGCGAGATCGCAGTCACCGTCGGCGCCGCGGCATAGGTGTAGAGCGTGTTCGCAGCATTCGTTCCGACAGGCGTCGTGACCAGGACGCTCGCAGCCCCCGCTGTTCGGGCCGGCGTCACCGCGGTGATCGAGGTCGCCGACACCACCGTGACCGAGGTCGCCGCCGCGCCGCCGATCGTGACTCCGGTCGCGCCCGTGAAGTTGGTGCCGGTGATCGTGACCGAGGTGCCGCCCGCCGTTGGACCGGCGCTGGGCGAGATGGCGGTGACGGTCGGCAGATTGGCATAGGTGAACGTCGTGCTGCCGGTGGCGGCCACGGAGGCGGTAGTGTCGGTCACGGTCACGGTGGCGGCGCCGAGCGTACCGGCCGGCGTCGTCGCCGTCAGCGTCGTCGCGCTCGCATAGGTCGCCGTCACGGTCGACGAGCCGAAGGTCGCCGTGTAGCTGTCGCCCGCGACGAAGCCCGTGCCGGTGATCGTCACGGAGGTCCCGCCCGACGGCGGACCGGTGGCCGGCGAAACCGCCGTCACCGTCGGTGCGACGTAGGTGAAGGTTGCGCTGCCGACCAGGCCGATCGACGCGGTGAGGTCCGCGAAATCACCGTGACCGCGCCCGCCGACTTGGCCGGCGCCGTCGCCGTCAAGGTCGACGCGTCGACGTAGGTCCCCGTCACCTGGGTCCCGCCGAAGCTGACCGTATAGTTATCGCCGGCGATGAACGCCCCGCCCGTCAGGGTCACCACGGTGCCACCCGCGGTCGGCCCCGCAACGGGCGAAATCGAGGTCAATGCGGGCCTGTATTTGAATGTCGCGCTGCCGGTGGCGGCGATGGAGGCCGTGGTGTCGGTCACGGTCACTGTCACCGATCCCGCCGCGCCGGCGGGTGTCGTTGCGGTCAGGGTGGTCGCGCTGGCATAGGTCGCGGCCACTGAATTCCCGCCGAAGCTCGCGGTGTAGCTCTCGCCGGACACGAAGCCCGTGCCCGTGATCGTGACGGATGTGCCGCCTGACATTGCGCCCGCTGCTGGCGAGATCGACGTTACGGTCGGCGTCGCGACATAGGTGTAGGTCGGGGTCCCCGTAGCGGGAATTCCGATCGTCGTGTCCGTCACCGTTACCGCGACTGCGCCTGCCAAACCTGAGGGCGTTGTCGCCGTCAGCGTCGTGGCGCTGACATAGGTCGCCGCCACCGAACTCCCGCCGAAGCTTGCGGTATAGCTGTGGCCGGAGACGAAGCCCGAGCCCGTGATCGTTACCGACGTGCCGCCCGATGTCGTACCCGACACGGGCGAGATCGACGAGATCGTGGCCGGCGTCAGGTAAGTGAAGGTCGTGCTGCCGGTGGCGGTGATCGACACCGTGGTATCCTTCACCGTCACCGTCGACGCGCCCGCCGAGCCCGCAGGCGTGGTTGCCGTCAGCGTCGTCGAGCTGGCATAGCTAGCCGTCACGGTCGACGAGCCGAAGGTCGCCGAATAGCTCTCGCCCGGGACAAAGCCCGTGCCGGTGATGGTCACGCTGGTGCCGCCTGCCGTCGAGCCGCTCGACGGCGAGATCGAGGCTACGGTCGGTGTCCCCACGTAGGTAAAGGTCGCGCTTCCGGTGGCGACAACGCCGGCCGTCATGTCCTTGACCGTCACCGTGGATGCACCCGCCGAACCGGATGGGCTCGTCGCCGTCAGCGTCGTGGCGCTGACATAGGTCGCCGTCACCGAACTTCCGCCGAAGCTCGCGGTGTAGCTGCGGCCGGAGACGAAGCCCGAGCCCGTGATCGTTATCGACGTGCCGCCCGATGTCGTACCCGACACGGGCGAGATCGACGAGACCGTGGCCGGTGTAAAGTAGGTGAAGGTCGCGCTGCCGGTGGCATTGAGCGAAGCCTTGGTATCCGTCACCGTCACCGTGACCGCGCCCGCCGAGCCCGCCGGCGTCGTCGCTGTCAGCGTCGTCGCACTGGCATAAGTCGCCGTCACGCTCGACGAGCCGAAGGTCGCCGAATAGCTCTCGCCCGGGACAAAGCCCGTGCCGGTGATGGTCACGCTGGTGCCGCCTGCCGTCGAGCCGCTCGACGGCGAGATCGAGGCTACGGTCGGTGTCACCACATAGGTAAAGGTCGCGTTTCCGGTGGCGACAACGCCGGCCGTCGTGTCCGTGACTGTCACTGTGGATGCGCCCGCCGGGCCGGGGGGCGCCGTTGCCCTCAAGGTTGTCGCATCGACGTATGTCGCCGCGACCGTGCTCGAGCCGAAAGCGGCGGTGAAGCTGTCGCCTGACACGAATCCTGAACCGGTGATCGTCACCGATGTACCGCCAGCGATCAGCCCCGCCCCCGGCGAAATCGTTGAGATCGCCGGAGCATAAGTGTAACCACCCGACAACGTCGTGGTCCCGCCCAGCGTCGTCACGACCACGTCGCAGACCGCGGCGGAATGCGATGGCGTGATGATCTCTATGCTGGTCCCGCTAATCGACTTAAAAGTATTGGCCGCCGCCCCGCAGATGGTGATGTCGACGAAGGATTTACCATTCTGATCAAAGCTGCCGGTGATGATTACGTCGGTGCCACCAGCCGGCAATCCGGAGCTTGGTGAGATCGAGGTGATCGAAGGCGGTGTATCAAAAGCGAATTGGATTGAAGTCGTGACGGTGGTCGAGGTCGTTGTGTCCGTCAGCAGCAAGTCGATATTGCCCGCGGCCTGGGCAGGCGTGGTCATCGTCAGCGTTGTCGAATTGACGTAGGTCGCGGTCGCGGATGCCCCGCCTGTCCCAAATTGCACCGTATAGCCGTGACCCGAGACGAAGCCCGTGCCGGTGATCGTCACGAAGGTGCCGCCAGAAACCGGGCTTGCCAGAGGAGACACACTCGTGATCGCCGGATCGGCCTGGGCGTTGCCCGCGGTCGCGCAAAGACCGAGCAGCGCGCCGATCAGTGCAACCAGGACGATACGGAGGCGTCCACTCCTGGCGACCGGGACGAGGAGCCGGGCTCCTGCTCCGGGGGGCTTTTCCCCCCGCGCGGGCCGCGAAACGCCGCCGGCCGGCACCGTCTGCCCGGACGAGGCGGGACCAAACCCGATCCGCTTACGCCAAGCCCCGCCGAACATACTCCACCCCAAACGACTGCAGGCAACGACGCCGATTGCTGCGGGACCGTCTGAAGCAACCCATTCGCAAGTCTTGACCGGCAGGGCTGGCCATTAAACGAATGGCGTCGCATCCAATGCCGCCCCGGCCATTCGTTAAAAATACCTAAATCAGCGCACAACGCGTTTTCGACCAATCGACAAAAACGTCGACGAAACGGCGTGTTAACCATGTGCGAGGGGTGCCGGCCGGGCTGCGGACGCGATGCCCATTGCCGGAGTTCGATGACAAATTCGGCATCCGAAACCCGCCTCATGCGCGCGATCTCGCAGCCTCCGGCGCCTCATCGGCCCCCCGCCCCCTGCGAACGCCCGGCGCCGCAACCTCTGCATGGATCTCGTCGGTAGCGGAGATTCCGGTCCCGGACGGCGCGTCGCCCGCGCCGCGCTTAACCAGTCCGTGCGACCACGTTGATCGTCCGTTGCTCCACCCGCGCCATCTGGCGTACAAACGAAAGGTTCCAACTGCCGCGGATCACGGGCCCCGCGGCAGGTCGCCGGCCGGACCACTGATAACGACGACCATTGCGGCCGCCGGACCTACACATATTTCGCTCACGTATTCCAAATCATAACAAACAACCGTCATTGAAGAGCATGTCGGACACAGTTGGAAACAAACCGATCGTCAGCTCGGAGATCGTCAATACAAAATATATTTTCGTCGTCTACGCCGCGCTCATCTTCCTCATGGGGATGCTCATCAGATTCGATCTGCACAAGAGCCTCCTCGTTGCAACGGCCCAAACCACACTGCTCGACGGCATTTTCGTCATCGTCCTGTATTCGATCAATCTTCTTTTCGATGGCTACGAGATCAAGGTCTCGATCGCCGCGACGCTGTCGATCCTGCTGTTTTCCATGGCGCTGGGCGTCTTCTTCGCGATCTTCATCATTCCATTCGTTCTGCAGCCGTTGCTTAAACTGCTGTTTCCGCCCGGCACCATCATGACGTACGCTTGGGCGACGGTGAGCGTCTACTACGCGATGATTGCGATCATATGGTCGGTCACGCTGCTTTGGACGATGAATATCCGCGCTTCGATCAAGAACGAGATCACGGCCATCAATGCCCGCAACGATGCCGAGCAACTCGCAATCCTGTCGGAGCTGCGCCGGTTGCGGCAGCAGCTCGATCCGCACTTCATCTTCAACAGCCTCAATGCGATCATCACCGAGGTCTACGATGACCCTCGCCAGGCGGCCGCGTTGCTGCGCGAACTGAGCGCGTACCTGCGCTACACGCTGAGCATCGGAGATCAGGAATTTGCGCCGATCGCGGCCGAAGCCGGCGCAATCCGCGCCTATCTGCGCGTGCAGGACATGCGGTTCGGATCGAAGCTTGCCTCGCGCATCGACGTGGCGCCCGAGGCTCAGAACCGCATCATCCCGACACTCCTGCTGCAACCCCTGATCGAGAACGCGTTGAAATTCGGCGTCGCCGACGCATCGGGCGTGCTCCAGATCGCGGTCCACATCACGGCGCAGGACGACACGGTGAACATCTCGGTCGAGAACTCGGGCGTCCTGCTGCAGTCTCCGCGCGGCGGGAACGGCACCGGCGTGGGGCTGCGAAATCTGCGCAGCCGATTGGCCATGCATTACGGCGCGCGCGCTTCGTTCGAGTTGAAGCAACTCGACCGGATGGTCGCTGCGACCGTCGAACTGTCGGGAGAACCGGCGTGAGGCTGTTCGTTGTCGACGACGAATCCCACGCACGGCGTGCCATCCATCAGGCCTGCCTCGACCATGGCGGCGTCACGGTCGCCGGTGAGGCGGCGTCGGTCGAGACGGCAGTCCCGCTCATCAAATCGGTCCAGCCGGACGCGATCATTCTCGACGTCGTGATGCCGGGCGAGGAAGGCTTCAGCCTGTTCCGCGCGATCGACGCGCAGCTTCCCATCATCATCTATTCCGGACACGCCGGCCGCGCGCTCGAGGCATTCGAGGCCGAAGCGTTCGATTTTCTCCTGAAGCCGGTCGAGCCGAACCGGTTCTCCCAGGTCATTGGTCGATTGGCACAGGCAATCGAGCAACGCAAGGCGCGGGCCGGCGGTCGCCCCGACAACAAGGCGTCGCTGCCGCTCCGGATCGCTGATCATACCGGCTACCGGCTGATCCAGCTCGACCAGATTCTCGCGGTCGAGGCCGAGAAGGATTTCAGCCGCCTGCTGCTGGCATCCGGCGAGAACTGCTTTGCAACATTGTCGATCGGACGGATGGAGGAGCGATTGCCAAATCCGCCCTTCGTGCGCCTCGGTCGCTCGATGATCGTCAATTGCAGCCGGATCGACCGGATCGATCCGCTCGACAATGGGCGCGGCCATCTCCGCTTCGCGAAGAACCTGGCCACGCTCGAGGTCGGGCGCGCCGCGCATTCGATCGTGAAGAAGATTATCTCGGTCCCTTGAATTGAAGCGCCGCAAGTCCACAACTGGCACCGCCTCATCCCGAAGGTTGGTCTTGGCGACCTGTTGGCGGAGAGGAAGGGACTCGCATCCCCGTTGAGCTTGATGTTCACCGCTCATCAGAGAGGTCCCGCGGCGCCGAGCTGGCCATCCTCCAACCCGGTGTCCATCAAAGCGGCAGCAGCTCATTCCCCGCCTTTTGTCCCCCGGTGTACCCCGCGAGGGGAAAATCGCGCCCTATCAGAACCCAGCCCTCAAGCTCCACTGTGTGCCCAAGACTGAGAGACCGTCGCTCGGACCCTCCTCTTTTTTGTGCCCCAAGGGAAAAATCTGAGGGGGCACAACAAGGAAACACAAAATGAAGTATGGCCGCTCATGGCCAACTGAGGCTTTAAAAGGCATAATGAACTGTAATAAAACGAATTATTTCGACACATGCGGCCCGATGGGATCTACAGATTGTGGTCCATACGGGAGAGGTCCAAGGTTCGATCCGTTGTGCACCCACCATCCAATGACCCGAAATCGCTAATCAAGATCGAGCGGACCGGCCTTCTTGAATGGGCCCTGCACCGCGTTCGCGGAGGAATGGACCCGGGATACCGGGCCTATTTCACTCACCGCGAGACTTGCGAAAGTAAGGTGCGCAAAACGGACGAAGCTCGGCGCCGCCGGGCACCTTCGCACACGCAAGGACCGCGCGGGATATCTGAACATCGTCGTCGCCCGAGCGCGGCGCCGCGAGCCTCCCGCCGGACGTGCACGTCTCCTTCCCGGGCGGCGCAAGACCACCGCCGCCAGCTCGACTTTGCCCGGACCGATTAACTCCAAACTCAGCTTCGCCCCCTATGGTGGGCCGCATCGCCGCCGGAACCGGGCGGCCGAACCGATGGACAGTCCTGCGATGGCGATGGAAGCGACGGCCCTGCCCCCGACCGGAACGAGCGCGACGGGCACCGCCGTGCCGCGCAAGATCGTGGTGCTCGACCTCGTCGAACGGGCGATCGTCAGCGCGGTGTTCTGCCGCTTCGCCTACCTGATGCTGCAGAACGTCTCCGACACCGCCAACATCGGTGCCGCACTGATGTTCGTCTCGGAACTCCTGGCGTTCGTGCTCATCATCATCCGGCCGCTGTCGGCGACGCTGTCGATCCGGCCGGCCGACTGGCTGTTCGGCGTGGCCGGCACCATCGCCCCGCTGCTGGTCAAGCCCGCGCCGGTGGCGCCGCTGCTGCCGGAAGCGCTGTGCTTCGCCGTCATCATCGCCGGCATCTACCTGCAGATCGCGGCCAAGGTCGCGCTCGGCCGCAGCTTCGGCATCATCGCCGCCAACCGCGGCGTCAAGGTCGGCGGCCCCTACCGCTTCGTGCGCCACCCGATGTATGCCGGCTACACCATCACCCACATCGGCTTCCTGCTCACCATGCCGTCGCTGCGCAACGCGCTGTTCTATGCGGTGGCGCTGACGTTCCAGGTGGTGCGCATCCTGCGCGAGGAGCGCGTGCTGAACGAAGCCGCGGAATACCGCGAGATGGCCGCGCGCGTGCGCTACCGGCTGCTGCCGGGCGTGTTCTGAGCTGAGCGGAGAAGGCCGCCGGATCGTCCGGCGCGTCGCGCGACAGGACGTCGCGTTTACTGCGACGAGACAGCAGTCGTCACGGAATTGTACTTGGTGCCAAGCGAGGTGCCCATCTGGGTCACGATGACCGCGATCACGATCGAGACGCCCGATGCGATCAGGGCATATTCGATCGACGTCGCACCGGCCTCGCAACGCCAAAATCGTGCCAGCATGTTCATCGACCGCCCCCTCGTGCCTGGACCGGGCAGCAATCTAGGCGGCAATGTGCTGCGGAAAGCTTAAAACGGCGGGCCGATGATACTACCCGGCGATGAATTTCGCCGCGTGCGTTTGAATCGAATTGCGCGCCGGCGCATCGCATGACCCGCGCTATGTTGTTGCGCCTGCCGGAAAATCCTGCGTTGCACCATCGAAACGACGGCTTGTCGGCCGGTCGCGAATGCCGCAGTCTTGCTTCACTCAAAAATAACCCTGGCCCTTGTGTCCTCGGGCCAACAGACGCCAACGGCGCATCTCGGGAGAAAGCCCAATGTCCCTGTTCACCAGCACCGTCACCAGGGGAGCGGCCTGCGCGGCGGCGTTCGCCCTCGCCTTCGCCAGCAGCGGGGCATTCGCCCAGAAGCGCTATGATCCGGGCGCCACCGACACCGAGATCAAGATCGGCCAGACCATGCCGTTCTCGGGCCCCGCGTCCGCCTACAGCACCATCGCCAAGGTGCAGGCCGCCTACTTCAAGATGATCAACGACCAGGGCGGCATCAACGGCCGCAAGATCAACCTGATCCAGTATGACGACGCCTACAACCCGCCCAAGACAGTCGAGCAGGTGCGCAAGCTGGTGGAAAGCGACGAGGTCTTGCTGACCTTCCAGATCCTCGGCACCGCGCCGAACGCCGCCGTGCAGAAGTATCTCAACGGCAAGAAGGTGCCGCAGCTGTTCACCTCGACCGGCGCCGCGCGCTTCACCGACCCGAAGAATTTCCCCTGGACCATGGGCTACAACCCCAACTACCAGACCGAAGGCCGGATCTACGCGCGCTACATTCTCACCAATCATCCCAATGCCAAGATCGGCGTACTTTACCAGAACGACGACTTCGGCAAGGACTACGTGATCGGACTGAAGGCAGGGCTCGGCGCCAAGGCCGCGGCGATGATCGTGGCCGAGATTCCCTATGAGGTCACCGATCCCACCATCGATTCCCAGATCGTCCGATTGAAATCGCTCGGCGTCGACCTGGTCTACGATATCACCACGCCGAAATTCTCGGCGCAGGCGATCCGCAAGATCGCCGAGCTCGACTGGCATCCGGTCCACATCCTCGACATCAACTCGCAGTCGGTCGGCGGCGTCATGAAACCCGCGGGCTTCGAGAATGCGCAGGGCGTCGTCAGCGTCAACTACGGCAAGGATCCGGGCGATCCGACCTGGGATAACGACCCCGGCATGAAGAAGTGGCGCGCCTTCATGGACAAGTATTATCCCGAAGGTGACAAGAACAGCAGCTTCAACACCTATGGCTATGGCGTCGCGCAGACGCTGGAGACAGTGCTGCGCCAGTGCGGCGACGACCTCACCCGCGAGAATGTGATGCGGCAGGCCGCCAACCTGAAGGACCTCAGCTACGACCTGTCGCTGCCAGGCATCATCATCACCACCAGCCCGACCGACTTTCGCGTCATCAAGCAGCTGCAGATGATCCGCTTCAAGGGCGAGCGCTGGGAAAGCTTCGGCCCGATCATCAACGACGACGACTGAACCGCCATCCATCGCATCGAAAGCGGCGCAGCGCGATCACCGCGCTGCGCCGTTCGCATGTCAGAGCACCACCTCGATCAGGCGCGGTCCGTTCTGGGCGTTGGCGTCGGCGAGGGCTGCGTTGAACTCCTCCGCGGTGCGCACCGCACGGCCCTCCACCCCCATGCCCTTGGCGAGCGCCACCCAGTCGAGCGCCGGGCGGTCGATGTTGAGCATGTCGAGCGCGCGCTGGCCGGGCTCGCCGGCGTCGACGCCGGTAAACTCGCCGCGCAGGATCTGGTAGGTGCGATTGGCGAACACGATGGTGGTGACGTCGAGTTTCTCGCGCGCCTGGGTCCACAGCGACTGCAACGTGTACATCGCGCTGCCGTCGCCGACCATGCAGATCACCTTGCGGTCGGGACAGGCGACCGCCGCCCCGGTCGACACCGGCGTGCTGAAGCCGATCGAGCCGCCCATGTTCTGCAGCCAGTCGTGCGGCGCCGCCGACCCGGTCGGCGGGAAGAAGCCGCGCCCGGTGGTGAGCGATTCGTCGACCACGATGGCATTGTCGGGGATCGCGCAGGCGATCGCCATCGCGACATTGGCATAGCTGAGCGCGCCGGTCGGCTTGACCAGCTCCACCTTGGGTTGCTGCGGAGCATCCGCCGCCCTGGCACCGAGCGCGTCCGCCAGCGCCTCGAGCGCGGCGACCGAATTCTCGCCGGTCTCGGTCATGCGGTGCACCTCGCAGCCCTCGGGGCGCAGCCGGCTCGGCTTGTTGGGATAGGCGAAGAACGCCACCGGGTCGGCCGCCTCGACCAGCACGATGTGACGGAAATCCCTGAGCACCGGCAGCGCCTGGTCGACCGGATAGGGAATGCGCTCGATGAAATAGCGGCCGCGACCGCGCGCCATGCGCGGGTTGTAGGTCTGGCCCATCACCTTGCAGCCGGTCTTGCCGGCGATGCGGGCCGCCAGCGCCAGACCCTTTTCGGTCAGCGCCTGGCCGGTGAGCAGCAGCAGCGTCGGCTGGCCGCCGCGCAGCACCCGCACCGCCTCCGCCACAGCCTGGGGCGAATAGCCGGCGTGCTGCGTCGCCGCCGGCACCTGCGCGATGCCGTCGGCCTCGTTCCAGGCGGTGTCGGCGGGGAGGATCAGGGTCGCGATCTTCGGCGGGTGCCCTTTGGCCGCAGCGATCGCCTCGGCGCCGTCACGCGCCACCGACTGCGCGTCCGGCGAGGTCTTCACCCAGCCCGACATCGGTCGCGCCAGCCCCTCGACGTCGGAGGTCAGCGGCGCGTTGTAGCCGATGTGATAGGTGGCGTGCTGGCCGACGATGTTGACGATGCCGGAATGCGCCTTCTTGGCGTTGTGCAGGTTGGCGAGGCCATTGGCGAGTCCGGGTCCGAGATGGAGCAGCGTCGACGCCGGCGTGCCGGTCATCCGGAAGTAGCCATCGGCCGCACCGGTGACGATGCCCTCGAACAGGCCGAGCACGCAGCGCATGCCCTCGGTCCGGTCCAGCGCCGCCACGAAATGCATCTCCGAGGTGCCGGGATTGGCGAAGCAGACGTTGACCCCGCCCGCGACCAGCGTCCGCACCAGACTTTCCGCTCCGTTCATCGTTCCATCCTTGTTGCGGGCCTTGCCGGCCTCCGAAGGCGCCCTTGGCGGACGTCTCTCCTAGAACAACCACCCTTCGCCGCATTCGTCAAAGCCTCCGCGGCCTGGCGCCGTGCGGCAGGAACATGGAGGGTTGCACCATCCGCCGGGCACGCCTTGCCCGCCGGCCACGCGGTCCGCCAGCAGGATCGACGCTTTTGGGCAACGTCCTACCGTCAATCGCCAGGTCCGTGGTCGCAGCCGCTTGCGCGGGCGCAACAATTGTGGCCTTTCTTGGAACGGTCGGTGAGCCGCCGGTGAGGGAGTCCCCGTGCCGTCTGGCTCCGTTTCGGGCTCCCCGACAGATCGGACATTTTGCGAGGAATTTTATGACTCGTCTTGCCGCCCTGACCTTTGCCGCCCTGACCATCGTCGCCACCTCGACCTCGGTGATGGCCCAGAGCTTTTATGAAGACTTCATCTCCGGCGGTGCGCCGCTGAACCGCCGCCACAACTTCGGCTTCGGCAGCTCCAGCGGCAGCGGGCCGATTCCCCGCACCACCGTAAGCTTCGCCGGCAATTACAGCCCCGGCACCATCGTGGTGAACACTGCCGAGCGCCGGCTGTACTTCGTCACCGGCAATGGCCAGGCCATCCGCTACGGCATCGGGGTCGGCCGCGACGGCTTCCGCTGGGGCGGCGTGCACAAGATCTCCGCCAAGAAGGAATGGCCGGACTGGACCCCGCCCTCCCAGATGCTGCGCCGCCGTCCCGACCTGCCGCGCCACATGAAGGGCGGCGAGGAGAACCCGCTCGGCGCCCGCGCGCTCTATCTGGGATCGACGCTCTATCGCATCCACGGCTCCAACGAGCCGGAAACCATCGGCCAGGCCGTGTCCTCGGGCTGCTTCCGCATGGTCAACGACGACGTCATCGATCTCTACAACCGCGCCTCGGTCGGCGCGACCGTGATCGTCAAGAACTGACGCCTCCCGGCCGCGAAGCCGATCCGCGCTTCGCGGCCGTCCGCTCTCGCAGCGGCGCCGCCCCCTGCGCCTCGCCCTTGCGCCACCGTGCGGCATCCGGCAACGTGCCCGCGATGCACGGTTATTTTCGATCGGGCCGAGCGCTGGTCGGCCTTGCCCTTGTTGTCGCCGGAACGAGCGTCAGCGACGCCGGTGCGCCGCGGACACCGCCCGAGGTGCCGGCGATCGCCCAGCGCCAGCGCGCCGAGCGCAAGACCTTCACCGACGGCGAGATCACCGATGGCTTCCTGCGCACCGCGTTCGGCGCCGAGTACCATCTCGCCGGACGCGTCGACCGCATCCGCAAGTACGACAAGCCCGTCCGGGTGTTCATCGACGCCGCCGGACGCTCCGACCGCCGTGCCCAGCTCGCCGCCGTCGTCGCCGACATCGCACGCCATGTGCAGCATCTCGACATCGCCGTGACGGAGCGGCGCGACCAGGCCAGCGTGGTGGCCAAGCTGGTGCGCGACCGCGACCTCTACCGCACCATCACCGCGCTGTACGGCGCCGACCGGGCGCGTGAGATCCGCTCCTCGCTCGATCCGCAATGCCTGTCCGGCTTTCGCAAGAGCGACAGCTTCGAGATCATCAATTCGGATGTTCTCCTCACCGTCGACAACGGCGACTTCGTGTTCTTCGACTGCGCCTATGAGGAGCTGCTGCAGTCGCTCGGCCCCATCAACGACACCACCGCCGTGCCCTGGACGATGTTCAACGACGACGTCCAGATGGGATTTTTCGACGTCTACGACCAGTATATCCTCAACATCCTCTACGACCCGCGCATCAAGGCCGGCATGACCGTGGACGAGGTCCGCGCGGTGCTGCCTGAGGTGATCACGAGCGTGCGGGCGTGGGTGGCGCAGGTGAATGGGCTGTCGCCGTAGCTGACTATCGAATGTCATGGCAAGCCGTGGCTGCGTCAGCCGCACTCCATCCTCATGATGAGGAGGCGCCTGGCGCCGTCTCGAACCATGAGGCCGAGGCGTCTTCCGCCTTGTGGCGAGGCCGGGGCCTCATCCTTCAAGACGCGGGCTACGCCCGCTCGTCAGGACGAGGGCAGAAACGCCGGCCCGTGACATGGCCACGGGCCGGCGATTGAGAAAGCAAACGAATGCCGGCGCGCGCTCACGCGAGCGCCCGCGCCGCTTCCGCAACCTTGCGCGTGGCACCGTCGACGGAGCGGGTCTCGCCGGCGATCTCGTTCATGTTGGCGCTGATGTCGGTCACACCCTTCGCCGCGTCCTGCATGTTGGAGGAGATCGACTGGGTCACGGCAGCCTGTTCTTCCACCGAGGCGGCGATCGCCGCGGAGATTTCGTTGATCCGCGAAATCGTCTGCGTGATCGCTTCGATCACCCCGACCGCGTTGGTCGTGGTGCCCTGGATCTCGGCGATCTGACCGCTGATCTCGTCGGTCGCCTTGGAGGTCTGGGTCGCCAGACTCTTGACCTCGGCCGCCACCACCGCAAAGCCCCGCCCCGCCTCGCCGGCGCGTGCGGCCTCGATGGTCGCGTTGAGCGCCAGCAGGTTGGTCTGATCGGCGATGTTGTTGATCAGCTTGACCACGTCGCCGATCTTCTGCGCCGCCGATGCCAGCCCGGCGACGATGGCGCCGGTCTCGTTGGCCTGGTCGACCGCCTGCTTGGAGATGCCGAGCGCATTTGCCGCCTGGCGGCTGATCTCGCTGACCGACGCCGCCAGCTCTTCCGCGCCGGTGGCGACCGCCTGCATGTTCGAGGACGCCTGGGTCGACGTCGACACCGCCGTCGTCACCCGCTCGGAGGTGGTAGCGACGGCGCGGGCGATCTGCTGCAGGTCGGCATCGATCGTCTTCTGCACCTCGCCGCGGCGGAGGCGATCCTGGACCTGCTGGCTGGTATCGACGGCGAACTTGACGACCTTGCAGATCTTGCCGTCGGCATCGAACACCGGATTGTAGGACGCCTGAATCCAGACCGTCCTGCCGCCTTTGCCGACCCGCTCGAACTCGCCGGACTGGTACTCGCCACGGCGCAGCGCATCCCAGAACTCGCGATAGGCCGCGCTGTCGCGATAGGCCTGCGTCGCGAACATGCTGTGATGCTTGCCGCGAATCTCATCGAGCCGGTATCCCATCGTCTTCAGGAAATTCTCGTTGGCGCCGATGATCGTGCCGTCGAGATTGAACTCGATCACCGCCTGCGAGCGATGGATCGCATGGATCTGGCCCTCATGATCGGCGGCCTGCAGCCGCGCGGCCGTGATGTCGCTCGCGAACTTCACCACCTTGAACGGCTTGCCGTTGGCGGCGATCAGCGGGTTGTAGGAGGCCTGGATCCAGATCGGACGGCCGCTCTTGGTGATGCGCTTGTAGGCCCGCGCCTGAAACTCACCGCGGCGCAGGGATTCCCAGAACTCGCGGTATTCCGGACTGACGCGGGTGGCGTCGTCGACGAACATGCTGTGATGCTTGCCCTCGATCTCATCCAGCCGATAGCCCAGAGCATTCAGAAAATTCTCGTTGGCGGTAATCACCGTGCCGTCGAGATTGAATTCGATGATGGCCTGCGACCGGCCGATGGCATCGAGCTTCGCTTTCACTTCCTGTGACGACGAATTGAAAAGTCGCATGACTGCGCCCTCCAGCAGCGAATGTCCCATTTCTGCCAGCCAGGGCTTAATTTTTTGAGAAATTTTATTAAAGTTATTACCCATATCGCGAATTTTTATTACGTACAAACAACGACATCGGTGGTATTGGCGGCTGTTTTGGCCTCGCGCGCCCATGCCATCGATGCGTCGTTCGGCGGCTTGCCCTCGTGCGAGCGAACGGCTGTAATCACGCGCAAGCGCGCGTCACGAACACATGCGCCGGGAGACAGAACGCCATGAAGCCAGCGCTTCGGACCATCCCATGGGCGCCACCTGACGCTGCCAGCGGGATGTCCGGGCCACAGATGCCAGCGGCGCACGACTTCTGACACAACAGCGGCCGGAGCAGATGCCCGGCCGGACGACAGTGAGGGACCCCCATGCACGGAACGATCGACGACGCCCGCCACCGCGCCCGCGAGGAGGCCCGCGACAAGGCCTATGCGACGCCGCTCGCCGAGTTTCATCCCGGTGCCCCGGAGCTTTTCCGCTCCGATACGCTGTGGCCGTATTTCGAGCGGCTGCGCAACGAGGAGCCGGTACACTTCTGCAGTACAAGCCCGGTCGGCAACTACTGGTCGGTGACGCGCTACCACGACATCATGCATGTCGACACCAATGCGGCGATCTTCTCGTCCGACGTCAGGCTCGGCGGCATCATGCTGCGCGACGTCGAGCCGGACTATGCCTGGCCGAGCTTCATCGCGATGGACGAGCCGCAGCATGCACCGCAGCGCAAGACGGTGCAGCCGCTGTTCACCCCGGTGCATCTCGACAAGCTCGCCATCCTGATCCGTGAGCGCGCGAGCCTCATCCTCGACAACCTGCCGCGCAACGAGACCTTCAACTGGGTCGACCGGGTCTCGGTCGAGCTCACCACCCAGATGCTGGCGACGCTGTTCGACTTCCCCTGGGAGGACCGCCGCAAGCTGACGCGCTGGTCGGATCTCGCCACCGCTCTCCCCAAGAGCATGATCTACGACAGCGAGGAACAGCGCCTCGCCGAGCTCGGCGAATGCGCCGATTACTTCACGCGGCTGTGGAACGAGCGCGTCAATGTCGAGCCGCGCAGCGACCTGATCTCGATGATGGCGCACAGCGACGCCACGCGCTACATGGACAAGAACACGCTGCTCGGCAACCTCATCCTGCTGATCGTCGGCGGCAACGACACCACGCGCAACACCATGAGCGGATCGGTGCTGGCGCTGAACGAGAATCCCGATGAGTACGACAAGCTGCGCGACAACCCGGCGCTGATCGACAGCTTCGTGCCGGAGGTGATCCGCTGGCAGACCCCGCTCGCCCACATGCGCCGCACCGCACTCGTCGACACCGAGCTCGGCGGCAAGCTGATCCGCAAGGGCGACCGCGTGGTGATGTGGTACGTCTCCGGCAATCGCGACGAGCGCGCCATCGAGAATCCCGACAGCTTCATCATCGACCGCGCCCGGCCGCGCCAGCACATGTCGTTCGGTTTCGGCATCCACCGCTGCGTCGGCATGCGGCTCGCCGAGCTGCAGCTCAAGATCATCTGGGAAGAGATTCTCAAGCGCTTCCGCCATATCGAGGTGGTGGGAGAGCCGAAGCGCGTCTACTCGAGCTTCGTGCGTGGCTATGAGGAACTGCCGGTACGTATTTCGTCTTGAGGAATTTGCTGTGACGACCAATCCTCTGTCGCTGATCGACACCATCATGGCTATGCCGGGATATCCACGCGCCTCCGGCATGCGCGTCGTCTTGGCCGAACCTGGCCGCGTGACGCTGGCACTCTCGAAACGGCCGGAGTTGCTGCAGTTTGCGGGCCATTTTCATGGCGGCGTGATCACCGGCCTCGCCGACCAGGCGGCCGGCGCCGCCGTGTCCAGCATGCTGCCGAAGGGCCGCATTGCGGTGACCGTGGAGCTCAAGGTGAATTACCTGACGCCGGCCGACGGCGAGGAGATCATAGCCCGCGCGGAAGCTATGCAGGCCGGGAATACGATTGGCGTTGCAAAGATCGAGGTGATCTCCCAGAACAAAGGGGTCGAGCGCATGTGCGCGTTCGGCATCGCCACCATGCGTGCGGTCGACCTCCCAGCGAAGATCAATGACCCAGACCGAGATTGACGATTATCGTGACATCCGCGACGCCGTCGCCAAGCTGTGCGAGCAGTTTCCCGGCGAGTACTGGCGCAAGCTCGACCGCGAGATGGCCTACCCCTCCGCCTTCGTCGACGCGCTGACCCAATCGGGCTACCTGTCGGTCCTGATCCCCGAGGAATATGGCGGCGCCGGGCTGAAGATTTCCGCGGCGGCAGCGATCCTGGAAGAGATCCAGCGCTCCGGTTGCAATGGCGGCGCCACCCACGCGCAGATGTACACCATGGGTACGCTGCTGCGGCATGGCAACACGGCGCAGAAGCAGCAGTGGCTGCCGCGCATCGCCAGCGGCGAATTGCGCCTGCAGGCGTTCGGCGTCACCGAGCCGACCAGCGGCACCGACACCTCATCGCTGAAGACCTTCGCGCGGCGCGACGGCGACCATTACGTGGTCAACGGTCAGAAGATCTGGACCAGCCGCGCCGAGCACTCCGATCTCATGATCCTTTTGGCGCGCACCACGCCCAAGGACCAGGTGACGAAACGCACCGACGGCCTGTCGGTGTTCATTGTCGACATGAAGGCGGCGAAGGACAACGGCCTGACCATCCGCCCCATCCGCACCATGATGAACCACGCCACCACCGAAGTGTTCTTCGACAACATGAAGGTGCCGGCGGAGAACCTCATCGGCGAGGAAGGCAAGGGCTTCCGCTATATTCTCTCGGGCATGAACGCCGAGCGCATCCTGATCGCTGCCGAGTGCGTCGGCGACGCCAAGTGGTTCATCGCCAAGACGACCAACTATGCCCGCGAGCGCGTGGTGTTCGGCCGCCCGATCGGCCAGAACCAAGGCATCCAGTTCCCGATCGCCAAGGCCTATGCCTCGATGCGTGCCGCCGAACTGATGGTGCGCGAGGCGGCGCGCAAGTACGAGGCTGGCCTCGACTGCGGCGCCGAGGCCAACATGGCGAAGATGCTCGCGGCCGATGCGTCGTGGGAAACGGCCAACGCCTGCATCCAGACCCATGGCGGCTTCGGCTTCGCCGAAGAGTACGATGTCGAGCGCAAGTTCCGCGAGACGCGGCTCTATCAGGTGGCGCCGATCTCGACCAACCTGATCCTGTCGTATCTCGCCGAGCATGTGCTGGGCATGCCGCGGTCGTATTGACTTAAGGAACGGCGCTGGGGGCCTCATCCTTCGAGACGGCGCTGCGCGCCTCCTCAGGATGAGGATTGTCCCTCGGACGAGAATTACTCCTCATGGTGAGGAGCGCGGCTTCGCCGCGCGTCTCGAACCATGAGGCCCTGGCATAGTCGAATAGGGCGACAACGATGAAGCGTGCGATCATGCCTGCACCACAAGGGACACTGTTCTAGAATGTTGCCGCTCGAAGGTCTCACCGTCATCGCTGTCGAGCAGGCCGTCGCTGCTCCGTTCTGCACCTCGCGGCTCGCCGACGCCGGGGCCACCGTGATCAAGGTCGAGCGCCCCGAGGGCGATTTCGCCCGCGGCTACGACGCCGCGGCGAAGGGGCAGAGCAGCTACTTCGTCTGGCTCAACCGCGGCAAGAAGTCGGTGGTGATCGATCTCGCCACGCCCGAGGGCCGGCGCACGCTGGAAGGCCTGATCGCCCGCGCCGACGTTCTGGTGCAGAACCTCAAGCCCGGCGCCATGGACAAGCTCGGCTTTTCCCTCGCGCGGCTGCGCACGGATTATCCGTCGCTGGTGTGCTGCACCATCTCCGGCTACGGCGACGACGGCCCCTATGCCCACCGCAAGGCCTATGACCTCCTGATCCAGGCCGAAAGCGGCCTCGCCTCGATCACCGGCGGTCCCGACGGCCCCTCGCGTGTCGGCGTCTCCATCGTCGACGTCGCCACCGGCGCGACCGCCCATGCGGCGGTGCTCGAGGCGCTGATCGCCCGCGCGCGCACCGGCCAGGGCGCCGACATCCGCATCTCGATGTTCGATGTCATGGCCGACTGGCTGACCGTGCCGCTGCTCAATGCCGAAGCCGGCAACCCGCCGCAGCGCATGGGCCTCGCACATCCTTCGATCGCGCCCTATGGCGTGTTCCGCTCCAGCGACGGCAAGGACATCCTGATCTCGATCCAGAGCGAGCGCGAGTGGAAGAAGCTGTGCGCCGACGTGCTTGGGCGCCCGGACCTGCCGAACGATCCGCGCTTCGCCAACATGGTGGAGCGGGTGCGCAACCGCGCGCTCACCGACCAGGTGGTGGGCGAGGTGTTCGGCACGCTGGCGCGTGACGCGCTGCTGCAGCGGCTCGCCGACGCCGACATCGCCTTCGCCGAGGTCAACACCATGGCGGATCTCACCACCCACCCCCACCTGCGCCGCATCACCGTGGACACGCCGGCCGGCCCGGTGGCCTATCCGGCGCCGGCACCGATCTTTGTCGACGCGGAACGGCGCTATACGGCGGTCCCGGCAGTGGGCGCCGACACGGATGCCATCCAGCATAGCCTGCCCAACAAGGGAGCCTGAGCCATGACCGCGGCGCTCGATCTCGATCATCTGCGCGGCTGGATCGGCCGCAGCGAAGCCGCATCCGACGTCGTCACCGCGCAGCTCGTGCGCGGCCTGCGCGCAACGCTGTTCATGGATCCGGGCACGCCGCAGCGCGGCGACCTCGCGCCGCTGACCGTGCACTGGTGCCTCGCCCAACCGGTCGCGCCGATGGCTGCGCTCGGTCCCGACGGCCATCCGGCGCGCGGCGGCTTCCTGCCGCCAGTGCCGCTGCCGCGGCGGATGTGGGCCGGCGGCCAGCTCCAGTTCCACGATCGCCTGCGGGTCGGCGACGAGGTCACGCGCACCTCGACAATCACCGACGTCACGCTCAAGAGCGGCAGCACCGGGCCGCTGTGCTTCGTCACCGTCGAGCATGTCACCGCGACCGCGCGCGGCGTCGCCATCCGCGAACGCCAGGACATCGTCTATCGCGAAGCGGCAACGCCCTCGTCCGCGGCACCGCCCGCGCCCCCAGCCAGCGCGGCGCCGGGGCAGCATCGCCGCACGCACTTCGCCGATCCGGTACTGCTGTTCCGCTATTCGGCGCTGACCTTCAACGGCCATCGCATCCACTATGACCGTGACTATGTCACGGAGGTCGAAGGCTATCCCGGCCTCGTGTTCCACGGGCCGCTGCAGGCAGCGCTGCTCATCGAATTCGCGGCGACGCTCCACCGCGACACCGGGCCGAAGACGTTCGACTATCGCGGCGTCAGCCCGCTGTTCGACGGCGCCGAGTTCAGCCTCAATGCCAACGAGACGCCGGCCGGGCTCGCGGTGTGGACCGCCAACGCCGCCGGCGTGCCGACCATGAAGGCGACGGCCGCCTGGTGATGTCCGCCGGCGCCACGGCGCAGGGCCTGACGCATGACGGCGTCAGTTTCGTCGAGGTGATGGTCGACGGCGCGGCGCCGTTTCTGTATGCGCAGCAGCGTTAAGGTGCTTGCTGCCAAGCTCCTCATCCTGAGGAGCGGCCTCTTGGCCGCGTCTCGAAGGATGAGCCCCGCAACGGAAGCGCCTCGGCCTCATGGTTCGAGACGGCGCTTCGCGCCTCCTCACCATGAGGAAGAACAATCACAGATGCCTCAGCCTTCCTGCCCCTCGCGCAGCTTGGCCTGGATCTTGGCCATGCCGCCGATCCAGCGGTCGTAGTTGTCGAGCTTGGCGCGCATGTAGGTCGCGACCTGGGGGTGCGGCAGGATCAGGAACTGGTCGCGCGCGATGCCCTGCAGCGCCGCCTCCGCGACCGCTTCCGGCGACAGGTTGCCGTCGGCCGACTGCGGCCCCTTGGGCAGGCCGCGCAGCATGTTGGTGTCGACGCCCTGCGGGCAGAGGATGGAGACGCGGATGCCGTGCGCCCTGTGGGAGATGGCGAGGTTTTCGGCAAAACCCACAGCGGCATGCTTGGTGGTGGAATAGGCCGCGCTGCCGACCTGCGACAGCAGGCCCGCCGCCGACACGGTGTTGAGGAAGTAGCCGCCGCCGCGTTCCTTCATCAGCGGCACGAGATGCCGCGCGGCGTAGACATGGGCCATGACGTTGACAGCCCAGCTCTTCATCCAGGGATCGTCGCTGGTGCCGCCGGCGTTGACCGACAGCGGGTCGAAGCCGCCGCCGATGCCGGCGTTACCGCAGAACAGCGCGATCGGACCGAAACGGCGCTCGGTCTCGGCGATGAGATGAACGACCTCGCTCTCCTTGCCGACATCGGTGCGGAACGCGGCTCCGCCGAGCGATGCGGCGACCGCCTCCGCGGCGGGCATGTCGAGATCGGCGACCACAACCTTGGCGGCACCTTCGCGATGAAAGACTTCGGCCAGTGCCTTGCCGATTCCGTTGCCGCCGCCGGTGACGACGACGACCTTGCCCTGCACCTGCATGTTTCAACCCTGCGGTTTCCGGCCTTGGCGGCCGCTTCGAGCCCTTGAGCCCTCAGGCGAGGACCAGATCGAGCACCGCAGTATAGTGGCAGGCCGCACCGAGTAAAACGAAAGCGTGCCAGATCGCGTTCTGAAACCGCAGCCGTTCCCAGACATGGAAAATCACGCCGGCCGAATACAGCAGGCCGCCGGCCGCGATCAGGCCGAGGGTGAGCGCTGAGAGCGACGACACCACGGTGTCGTAGACCATCACGCCGCTCCAGCCCATGGCGAGGTAGAGCGCGATCGACAGCCGGTCGAAGCGGCCCGGCAGCGCGATCTTGAGCACCATGCCGATCACGGCGACTGCCCACACAGCGCCAAGCAATCCAAGCGCGAACGGGCTGTCCTTCATCTGCATGATGAACGGCGTATAGGTCGCGGCGATCAGCAGATAGATCGCCGAGTGGTCGAACCGGCGCAACCACCATTTCCAGCGCGACACCGGCAGCATGTTGTAGGTGGCCGAGATGCCGAGCATCGCCAGGAGTCCCGTGGCATAGATCGCCACCGCGGCGACCTGGGAGCCGGTGAGATAATGGCTGGCGAGCACGATCAGCACGACGGCGGCGACCATGCCGCAGCACACCCCGACGACGTGCACGATGCCGTCGGCCCACAGCTCGGCGCGGTCGTAATTCCACCGCACCCCCTTGGGGGCGCCGATCAGCGCCGTCGAGGCCAGCTGCTTCAATCGAAAAATCGTCATGTCGCCACGTCACATCCATCGGTGAGGCGGCGAAAGTATGTCCCCCTCGCCCCCAGAGATCGGGTGGCATGGTGCGTCATTCAAGCGCAGCCGGCGAAGACATCGCACACCGCGCCCCTCGTCACCATGTTGACGCCGATGTGTTGATTTTCTTCCAATATCCACGTTTGATCGGTTCGATGGCTCCGAATTTCTCAGATCTCGTCGAGGAGGCCCGCCTGTCGCTGCAGGCCCTCGTCGACTATGGCGACCAGCTGTTCAACCCCACCGTCCGCCTCGGCGTCACCGGCCTGTCACGCGCCGGCAAGACGGTGTTCATCACCGCGCTGATCCATGGGCTGCTGCGCGGTGGCCGCTTTCCGGTGTTTGAAGCTTTTGCGACAGGGCGGATCGCCCGCGCCCGGCTCGCGCCGCAGCCGGACGATGCGGTGCCGCGCTTCGCCTACGAGAGCCATGTGCGCACGCTGGTCGAGGAGCGGCAGTGGCCGCACTCCACGGTGGATATCAGCGAGCTGCGCCTCGTCATCGATTACCAGCGGCCGAACGGCGCCGATCGCACGCTGACCCTCGATATCGTCGATTATCCCGGCGAATGGCTGCTCGACCTGCCGCTGCTGGCGAAGAGCTATCAGGAATGGTCGGCGGAAAGCCTCAAGCTGTCGCGCCAGGGACCAAGGCTGCCGCTCGCGGCCGCCTGGCACGCCCATCTCGCCACCCTCGATCCGCGCGGCCGCGCCGACGAGCAGGAGACGCTGACCGCGGCAGGGCTGTTCACCGACTATCTGCGCGCCTGCCGTGACGAACGCTTCGCCATGAGCCTGCTGCCGCCGGGCCGTTTCCTGATGCCGGGCGGCCTCGCCGGCTCGCCGGCGCTGACCTTCGCGCCACTCGATGTACCGGCCGACGGCAGCGCGCCGGACGGCTCGCTGTGGGCGATGATGGCGCGGCGCTATGAGGCCTACAAGGACGTGGTGGTGCGGCCGTTCTTTCGCGATCACTTCGCCCGGCTCGATCGCCAGATCGTGCTGGTGGACGCGCTTGCCGCGTTCAATGCCGGCCCCGAGGCGCTGCACGACCTGCAGGCCGCGCTCGCCGGCATCCTCGACTGCTTTCGCGTCGGCCGCCGTACCTTCTTCGCCTCGCTGCTGCGGCCACGCATCGATCGCATCCTGTTCGCCGCGACCAAAGCCGATCACCTGCACCATGCGAGCCACGACCGCCTCGAGGCGATCCTCAAGCGCATGGTCGATCGTGCGGTGACGCAGGCCGCGTTCGCCGGCGCCGAGGTCGACGTGGTGGCGCTCGCCGCCGTGCGCGCCACCCGCGAGGTGCGGATGCGGCGCGGCCACGAGCAGCTGCCCTCCATTGTCGGCACGCCGCTCGCCGGCGAGGTCGCCAATGGCGAGGCCTTCGACGGCTCGACCGAGGTCGCGACCTTTCCCGGCGACCTGCCGACACAGCCCGACGGCCTGTTCAGCGTGCCGGCAGACAGCGGCTCGTTCAAGGGACTGAGCCATTTCAAGGGACTGAGTCATGGCAGCGCGGACCAGGCCGACTACCGCTTCCTGCGTTTCCGGCCGCCGCAGCTCGACAACGACGGGGGCGACACCCCATATCTGCCCCATATCCGGCTCGACCGCGCGCTCCAGTTCCTGATCGGAGACCGACTGACATGAACGACCGCCCCACCCACCGCCGGCCGGCGACGTTCAAGCTGGACGATCCGCATGTGGTGGTGATGTCGCCGGACGACGACAGCCGCGCTGTGCGCGGCACGGTGCAGGTGGTACCCGAGCCGGAGCCCGCCGCGCTGCCGGTGCCGCGTGACGACGGCCTCTTGGCGCCGCCACGCGGCTTTCGCTGGGGCACGCTGTTCTGGAGCTCGCTCGGTGGCCTCGTGCTGCTCGGCGCGGGCCTTGGCCTCACCAACCTCGTCGAGGACCTGTTCAACCGCAGCCAGGGCCTCGGCTTCCTCGGCCTTGCGGTGACGCTGGTGTTCGTGGTGGCGCTGATCGCCATCGTCGGCCGCGAACTGATTGGTCTTGCGCGCCTCGCCACCATCGAGAAGCTGCATGCCCGTGCCGAGGCGACGCTGGCAAGCGACGACCGCGCCGAGGCGCAGGCGATCGTTCGCGACCTCCTCAAGATCGCCCATGGCAATCCCCGCCTCGCCCATGCCCGCGGCATGCTGCAAAGCCATGCCGGCGACATCATCGACGGCGCCGACATGCTGCGGCTCGCCGAGCGCGAATTGATGAACCCGCTCGACCAGGAGGCTCGCCGGCTGATCTCGCTCGCCGCGCAGCGGGTGTCGATCGTCACCGCCGTGAGCCCGCGCGCCGTGGTCGACGTGCTGTTCGTGTTCGCCGCCGCGGTGCGCCTGATCCGCCAGCTCGCCCGCCTCTATGGCGGCCGCCCGGGCGCGCTCGGCATGATCAAGCTGACGCGCCAGGTGATCGCCCACCTCGCCATCACCGGCGGCCTTGCCGCCAGCGACAGCCTGATCCAGCAGGTCCTGGGCCATGGCCTCGCCGCCAAGCTGTCGTCGCGCCTCGGGGAAGGCCTGCTCAATGGCCTGCTCACCGCCCGCCTCGGCCTCGCGGCCATCGACGTGACGCGGCCGCTGCCGTTCACGGCGCTGCCGCGGCCGGCGCTGTCCGATCTCGCCACCGACCTCTTGCGCAAGCGCGAGGAGGCGGAGGCGCCGGACGTCAAAGGGTGAGCCGACGTGCCGCCAAAGCGCGCTGGATTATCCGTCATCCTGAGCGTCTGGCCAGAAAAGCAACCACCGACCTTCGTGTTTGTCGTCGCCGGGCAGCGCAGTCTTGTTACGATGGCCCAACGTAACGCGTACACTTTCCAGTCAGGCTCTCAGCGCATGGATGGGGTGAGCGCAGCGACACTCGGGATGTCACCACGCGCCGGCCCCAGATATCGCTGCGCTCATCCGGGGGACGCCACCGAGCTCGTATCGCGTCAGTCGAGCTTTACCCACTCATCCGCCGGCATCACTTCCGGCGTCTGGCCATAGCCGCGCGTCCACAGGTCGACAACCCACTCCACCCGCGTCGCCTTGTCGATCAGGATCGCGGTGTTGTGCGGCGTCTGGCCGACCAGCGCATTGCCGCGGTACCGCGGATCGCCGACGGTGTGATACCTGAACAGGCCCCAGTCCTGCAGGACCAGCAGCAGCGCCGTGGTGTTGCGCGTCGTGTCCCAGCAGTCATAGTTGGTGGCGTCGGAACCGGCACGGAAGTCGGCACGCGCAACGCGCTTGTTGGTGCCGATCATCGGCCCGACATGCTTGTCGAACCACACCACCGCGCGCTGGGCCGCGGCCCGCTCGGCCGCCGCCGACCCCTTGCCGCCCGCCATGATCGACGCCAGCGCGGAGCGGTCGGTCGCGGTGAACGCGTATTCCAGGCGGCGGCGGCACTGAAAGCCGTAGCACAGCGTGAACGCACCGGACTTCGGCGGATAGGCCGACACGTCCGTATAGAGCTGATTGACCGCGCGGCTGACCTCCATCGCGGACGCCGGCGACACCAGCGGCTGTGCGAGCAAACCTGCCACAATGAAACAAGCGGAGAAAACGTGGCGCGCGACGCGCCCGCTGAGAGCCATCATCACCATGCCGGCCTCACGGACCCGTCCCGACGAAGCTGCGGTTCCAGGTGGGACTGATGAGAACCTCGTTGACGCAGACATGCGGCGGCATGTTCGCGACGAAGGCGATGGTGCGGCCGAGATCGTCGACCTGCAGCATCCGCGCCATGTCGGCATCGCTCGGCGGCACCGGCCGCAGCTTCATGATCGGCGTCGCCACCTCGCCCGGCGACAGCGCACAGGCGCGGATGCCGTGGCGGTACTCCTCCATGTTGAGCGAATGGGTGAGCGCGACCACCGCATGCTTGGTGGCGGTGTAGGCCGGGCCCGTGAGCTTGGAGACGATGCGCCCCGCCCAGGACGCGACGTTGATGATGCAGCCGTCCTGCTGCGCCCGCATCGCCGGCAGCACCGCACGGATGCAGTACAGCAGGCCGTTGAGGTTGATATCGACCACGTGGTCCCAGTTCTCGACGGAGATTTCCGCCCAGCTGCGCTTGGGCACATTGACACCGGCACTGTTGACCAGGAGATCGATGCGGCCGTGCTCGGCGAGAATCGCCTGCGCCACCCGCTCGGCATCGGCCGCCTTGCCGACGTCCATCGGCGCGGCCGAAACATCACCGCCCGCGGCGCGGATCGTCCGCACCGCCTCGTCCAGCACCTCGGCGCGGCGCCCGGAAATCACCACGCGCCAGCCCTCCGCCGCCAGCGCCTGGGCGCCGCCGAACCCAATGCCGCTGCCGCCGCCGGTGATCCATGCGATCTTGTTCGGTGCCGCCATCGTTGCCATTCCCGCCTGTGGTTGAAGCTTCACATGCCGTTGTCGCATGTTTCAATGCAACCAAGCAGTTCGGCCTGTTCACATCTGCGTTGCGGGCCTGCGGCGGGCCCGGTCAAACATGTCATCCCCATTCCATCTGCTGAAATTTGCCGTCCGAAAGCCGCCGGCTCGAGCAGCGCTGCCGCCAATCCCCGAAATGCTGCAATGCATTCAAGGGGATCGTCATCCGATCCATCTGGCACATGGTTTGAATCTGCGATTAAATTCATGCCCACTGCGGGGGGCAGTGAGGACAAGAGGGGCAAATATGAGCAGTGATATCCATCCGGTCGACCAGGTACTTCCTTATCCGCGCCTGTTCGCGCTGGGCTTGCAGCACGTTCTCGTCATGTACGCCGGCGCCGTGGCGGTGCCGCTGATCATCGGCCGCGCCCTGAAGCTGCCGCCGGAGGATGTCGCATTCCTGATCAGCGCCGACCTGTTCGCGTGCGGCCTTGCCACCCTCGTGCAGTGCATCGGCTTTCCCGGCGTCGGCATCCGCCTGCCGGTGATGATGGGCGTCACCTTCGCCGCGGTCGGGCCGATGCTGGCGATGGCCGGCAGTCCCGACATCGGCCTGCTCGGCATCTACGGCGCGGTGATCGTTGCCGGTATTTTCAGCATCGTTGCCGCACCTTTCATCAGCCGGCTGCTGCCGCTGTTTCCGCCGGTGGTCACCGGCACCATTATCATGGTGATCGGCATCTCGCTGATGCGGGTCGGCATCAACTGGGCCGGTGGCGGCCTGCCGACCCTGACCAAGGTGGTCGACGGCGTGCCCGGCGCATTTCCCAATCCGGCCTACGGCCAGTTGCAGGGCCTCGGCATCGCGCTGTTCGTGCTGCTGGTGATCCTGGCCCTGATCCGCTGGGGCACCGGCTTCATCGCCAATGTCGCGGTGCTGCTCGGCATCATCGCCGGCGCCGTGCTGTCGAGCGCGCTCGGCGTGATGCACTTCGAGAAGGTCGCAGCGGCGAGCTGGGCCGACCTCGTCGTTCCCTTCCACTTCGGCATGCCGAAGTTCTATCTGGTGCCGTGCATCACCATGTGCGTCGTCATGGTCGTGGTGATGATCGAATCGCTCGGCATGTTCCTGGCGCTCGGCGACATGACCGACAGGAAGGTCGACCGCGAGGCGCTGGCGCGCGGCCTGCGCGCCGATGGCGTCGGCACCCTGCTCGGCGGCATCTTCAACACCTTCCCCTACACCTCGTTCTCGCAGAATGTCGGCCTCGTCGGCGTCACCGGCGTCAAGTCGCGCTGGGTCACCGTCGCAGGCGGCGTCATCATGCTGGTGCTCGGCCTCGTGCCGAAGATGTCGGCGCTGGTGGAAGCCGTGCCGCAGGTGGTGCTGGGCGGCGCCGGCCTCGTGATGTTCGGCATGGTCGCGGCGACCGGCGCGCGCATCCTGACCGCGGTCGACTTCCGTACCAACCGCTTCAACCTGTTCACCGTCGCGATCTCGGTCGGCTTCGGCATGATCCCGCTGGTGGCGCCGAACTTCTTCAAGCAGCTGCCGCATGACCTGCACCCGCTGCTGGAATCCGGCATCCTGCTGGCGGCGCTGGTGGCGGTGCTGCTCAACGCCTTCTTCAACGGCATCAACAGCGGCGAACGGGCCCACGCGGACGCCGCGAGCGCGGCGACGGCGGCGGAGCACGTGTAGCGGCGCGGCGTCTCCACGCTTTCAAGCGTCATCACCGGGCCGGCGCCAACGGGTCCGCGCGAAGCGCGGACCGATGACAGGCTCCGCGCTGTGCCCCGGTGATCCCGCTTGAAGGCCCCGTCACGCAGCGACGAAGCTGGATTGCCGGATCAAGTCCGGCAATGACAGAGTGGGTGTGGCCCGGCTCAGCAACAAACTTGCCGATCAGAGAGAAGGCTGAGAGAAACGCCTCAGCTCCCCCGATACGTCGCATAGCTCCACGGCGTCACCAGCAGCGGCACGTGGAGGTGGCCTTCCGCCTCGGCGATGGCGAAGCGGATGGGGATGATGTCGAGAAACGGCGGATCGGACCGCTGGGCCTTGCGGTCGGCGAAATACGCGCCGGTGTGAAACACCAGCTCATAGTGGCCCATCGGCAGTGGCCGGCCGTGGATCAGCGGCTGGTCGGTGCGGCCATCGGCATTGGTCACCGCCCGCGCGATCAGCCGGTTGTCGCCGAGCCCGCACAGCTCGAACAGCTCGATGGCGATGCCGGCCGCGGGGGTCCCGCCATGGGTGTCGAGCACATGGGTCGACAGACGCCCGTTGACGGCGAGACGCTCGCCGGCGCTGACCAGCTGATCGAGCCGCAGTGCCGCGATCCGGCAAATCTCGCGGATCGAGGTCGCGACCTCGGTCGCGGTGTCGTTCGGCAGCCGCCGTTCGAAATCTCTGAGGATCGAGTCCTTGGTGTGCCGCCGCACGCAGACGATGTAGGGGAAACCGAACTTGCCGCGATAGGCGCTGTTGACGCGCTCGAAGGCGGCATATTCGGCGTCCGACAACCGGTCGAGCCCGACGCTGGTCTGCTCGGCATTCGATTCCGCGGTCAGCCCCGCGGCGCGCTGGGTCTTGTCGGCGAGATCGGGGTGCGCCTTGATCAGCGCCATCCGCCGCTCGGATGACGCCTGTTCCACCGCGGTCGTCATCGCCGCCATCAGATCGGCGAGGCGGGCAAACGGCCGCCGCTCCGCGGCAAGTTCGGCGATCCAGGGCGAATGCTCAAAAATGTTGCCGAGCGCGGCGGCGAACTCCGCCGTCGGCATGGTGTTGAGCGCATCGAGGGTCAGGGGCTGCATGGCGAGGCTCCTCAGGTCAGCGGCGCGGCGGAGGCGGCGAGCCCGCGGTGATGGTCGTGCCAGTGCTGGGCGATGGCGCGGCGGGTCGGCGTCCACACCCGGTCATGGCGCGCGATATAATCGAGGAAGCGTTGCAGGGCCATGGCGCGGCCGGGCCGGCCGACGAGGCGACAGTGCAGGCCGATCGACATCATCTTCGGCGCGGTCTCGCCCTCGGCATAGAGCAGGTCGAAGCCGTCCTTCAGGTAGGTGAAGAAGTCCTCGCCGGTCGCAAAGCCCTGCGGGTTGATGAACCGCATGTCGTTGTTGTCGAGAGTGTAGGGAATGACGAGATGCGGCTGGGTCGGCCCGTTCAGCCAGTACGGCAGGTCGTCGGCATAGGAATCCGACAGGTAGAGCATGCCGCCCGCCTCCGCGACCAGGCGCAGCGTGCTGATCGACGAGCGTCCGGTGTACCAGCCGACGGGGCGCTCACCGGTCGCTGCGGTGTGGACACGGATCGCCTCCGCGATCGCGGCGCGCTCTTCATCCTCGGTCATCGTCTTGTGCTCGACCCATTTCAGGCCGTGGCAGGCGATGTCCCAGTTGGCCTCGCGCATCGCCGCGACCACGTCCGGGTTGCGCGCCAGCGCGGTCGCGACCCCGAACACGGTCACGCCGATGTTGCGCGCGGTCAGCATCCGCCACAGCCGCCAGAACCCGGCGCGCGAGCCGTACTCGAACATCGATTCGATATTGGCATGACGCTCGCCGGGCCACGGCTGCGCGCCCAGCACATCCGACAGGAACGCCTCCGATGCCGGATCGCCGTGCAGGATGTTGTTCTCGCCGCCCTCCTCGAAATTGAGCACGAACTGCACCGCGACGCGGGCACGCTCCGGCCATTGCGGATGGGGCGGATTGCGGCCGTAGCCGCGGAGGTCACGGGGATAGGCTGGTGTCGACATGAATGCTCGTCGCTGGTGGATCGGTCGCGCCACATGTCGCGACATGTCCGTCACATTGGAGCCAAGCCTTTGTTTATGCAAGCCGGGCTGGTCCAGTCATTGCAATCCCATGACGATCGGGCTCGCCCCCCCGGCGGCTTTCTCCGCGGCGGAAGCTGTGGTTACATGATGCCCATATTCGCGACCTGATTTCAGCTGCTGCTCATCTTTTAAGGTATTTTCCGATGGTTACCGCCCAAGGCCCGAGCCGTCCGGACGACGAAAAGCGCCTCGCGCCCTTCGAACACGCTGTGAATTCCGCCGAAGCGCGCGTCCGCCTGGTGTGGTTCACGCTCACGTCCCTGACGGCTTACGTTTTCGTCGCGTTTCTCGCCACCTCGCACGAGGACATGCTGCTGCAGAGCCGGCAAAAGCTGCCGCTGCTGCAGATCGAACTGCCGCTGGACGGCTTTGCACTCATCGGACCGGTCCTGCTGCTGCTGGTCCACATCATGGCCCTGGTCAACGTTCTCTACGTCAAGGACGCGCTCGGCGACTATTGCGGCGCGCTCGCTGCGACGGGCAGCAGCAAGGCGAGGTCCGCATCATGGAATCGGATCGCGTCGGGGATCTTCATTCGCGGGCCTGGCTTGCCCGTCCCCGCTCTGCTGCGCGCGGCGCAATGGCTGCTCGAAGCGATCACCGTGTGGCTGGCCCCGCCAATCACCCTGCTGTTCTGCCAGTTGCGCTTCCTGCCCTATCACAACACGTCGATCACCTGGGTGCATCGCGCGGTTCTGCTGCTGGACGTCCTGTGCATCGCGATCGCGGCGATCGCCGCCGCGCGTTACCTTGCCAAGCGGCAGCCCTGGACACGCGGTCAACGCCTGCGCCGCAGCACCCTTCGTTTCGCGCCGGGCGCTGTCGTCCTCGCCGGCGTGTGCTTTCTGTCGCTGTTCGTGTTTCAGCATCGCCAGGATCAGCGCTGGAATCCGCTCCCGCGCTGCGGACCGACGCCGTGCGTCGTCAAATCCGTATTCGAACGTGTGGTCTGGCCAAACCTCGAAGCCCGTTCATCGCTGCTCTATCGCGACCTCCACGCGCCCGCGAGCCGGGCTGTCATGGACCCCGCCGACAAGCTGACGGACCTTCCCTACAGCATCTCGTTCCGGCTCAGGGATCTCGAAGGTGCCGAGCTGCAGGGCGGCCGCTTCTACAAGGCTGACTTTCGCGGCGCGAACCTGCGCGGTGCGAGCCTGCGTGACGCCGATTTGCGCGAAGCCCAATTTGGCTGCTTCCGCGACCCGAGCGCTTACAAATGCGCGAACCTTCAGTTCGCGGATCTCAGCGATGCCTTCATGCAAGGAGCGGACTTCAGCTCTGTCGAGGCACAAGGTGCAATCTTCTCGTCGTGGGAAAGCCATGGCGCCCAGCTCCAACGCGCGAATTTCTTCGTCGCCAAGCTGACAGGAGCCGCGTTTCATGGCGACCTATCCGGTGCAAGCTTCCGCAACGCTAATCTTGTCGCCGCTTATCTTCCCAGCGTGCTGATGGGCGTTGACTTCACCAATGCCGACTTGTCCTATGCGGACCTGTCCAGAGGACGCTTGGTGGGGAGCGATTTCACGGACGCCCAACTCATCGGCACCGATCTCTCCAAGACGCGTCCGTGGCGCCTCGTCGGCTCCCCGAGGTTGGAGAATGGCAACGAACTCGCTATCACTGACTGTCGTGATGTCAAGCTCTCGACATTTACGCGAACGGAATACAATTCCTTTCTCGACGAGATGCGTAAGATCCCGGAGACGATCGATCGACCGCTCTGGAACTATCCGCTGATGGACCCGGATAAACCCGGCTCCATTGACGGATTCAAGATTTCGGACCTGCCGAGCTGGCTCGCCTCCTGCACTGCCTATGATCCCGTGAAGCAGGATGCCGATCTCGCTACGCAATATGTACGGCGGATCTGCTCCGCCGAAATGGAGGTGGATGGCGACAGCATTGCCGCCTGGCCGAGCCAAGACTACGTCGGCCGCTTCTCATTGAGTGATTGGGGTACTCCGGTACGCCAGCAACTCATCCACGAATTCTATCGTCAGGTGTTCAGCCTGCCCGAATGTGCTCACGTCCTGACTGGTATTCGCAAGCCCGCACCGCTGTTGGAATATCGCGATTTATTCCATGAAATCTGGAGAAACGCACCGCTCGCGGGAATTGCAGCGCCGACGATCAGTGCGGCAATCGGCCCCTGCGCTGATTGTGCGACCGACAAGACCGCGACGGCCACCGCATCGAGGTAAGAGGACGCCTCACTCCGACCGCAGCGGATTTCCCAAGAGGTCTGGTTCTCGGATCACATCGTCGCCCCAAGCACCCAGGGCGCGAACTCGGCGCCACCGAAATCGAAGCTCTCGCTCTTGGTCGGCTCGCCGGACGCGACCCGCAGCATCAGCTCGAAGATGCGCTGGCCGCACTGCTGCACGTTCTCGTCGCCATCGAGGATGGTGCCGCAGTTGACGTCCATGTCGTCTTCCATGCGCCTGTACATCGGCGTGTTGGTGGCGAGCTTGATCGAAGGCGACGGCTTGCAGCCGAACACGCTGCCGCGGCCGGTGGTGAAGCACACGAGGTTGGCGCCGCCGGCGACCTGTCCCGTGGCCGCCACCGGGTCGTAGCCGGGGGTATCCATGAACACGAAGCCCTTCTTCGTGATCTGCTCGGCGTAGTTGAGCACATCGACGAGATTGGTCGAGCCGGCCTTGGCCATCGCCCCCAGCGACTTCTCCAGGATGGTGGTAAGGCCGCCGGCCTTGTTGCCGGGGCTCGGATTGGCATTCATCTCCGCGCCCTCGCGCGCGGTGTACTCGTCCCACCAGCGCATCAGGCCGACGAGCTTTTCGCCGACCTCGCGGCTGACGGCGCGGCGCGTGAGCAGGTGCTCGGCGCCGTAGGTCTCCGGGGTTTCCGACAGGATCACGGTGCCGCCATGGCGCACCACGAGATCGCTCGCCGCGCCGAGCGCCGGATTGGCGGAGACGCCGGAATAACCATCGGAGCCGCCGCATTGCAGGGCGACGGTCAGCTCGCTCGCCGGCACCGTCTCGCGCGTCACCTTGTTGGCGTCGGTGAGCGCCTCACGCACGAAGGCGACACCGGCCTCGACCGACTTGCGGGTGCCGCCGAGGCTCTGGATCTCGAGCTCGCGCAGCCGGCCGGCGAGCTTCTGCTCCTGCATCAGGCCGCCGATCTGGTTGACCTCGCAGCCGAGGCCCAGCACCACGACCGCCGAGAAATTGACATGGCGGGCATAGCCGCCGAGCGTGCGCCGCAGCAGCTTGAGCGGCTCGTCCTGGGTCATGCCGCAGCCGGTCTTGTGGGTCAGCGCCACCACGCCGTCGACGTTGGGAAAATCCGCCAGCGGATTGTCGCCGGTGAACGGGTTCTTGCGGAACATGTCTGCGACCATCCCTGCGACATGGGCGCTGCAGTTCACGCTGGTAAGCAGGCCGATGTAGTTGCGGGTGGCAACGCGGCCGTCGGGCCGGCGAATGCCCATGAACGTCGCGGGCACGTCGACCGGCTCGACCGGCTTCGCGTCGACGCCATAAGCATAGTCCTTGGCGAAATCGCCCATACCGCAATTCTGGGTGTGGACATGCTGGCCCGGCTCGATCGGCATCGTGGCGAAGCCGATGATCTGGCCATAGCGCCGCACCGGTTCGCCGACCACGATCGGCCGCACCGCCACCTTGTGGCCCGCCGGCACGCGATCCCGCGCGGCAACCCCATCGGCGACGACGGTTCCGGGCAGCAGCGTGGCGCGGGCGATGACGACGTTGTCGTCGGGATGCAGGCGGATGACGGGAGCGGGGGTCATGGCGGTCCTCTTGAGGTCCTCTCTCAAACACATCGATCGCCGCTCCTCATCCTGAGGAGCGACCAGAGGTCGCGTCTCGCGGGGATGAGGCTGCGACGGGGGCCTCATGGTTCGAGACGCGCGGCGTGGCCGCGCTCCTGACCATGAGGGAATAGCGCTACGCGCGGCCGCCGGAATCCTTGCGGGTCTGCTGCACCGACGTCTTGGCGAACTGGGCAAGGAGACCGCTGTCGTTGAGCAGCGTCACCAGCTTGAAGCCCATGTTGATGTTGCGCGCCGCGCCGGCCGCACCGCTGCAGTGGATTCCCGGATAGATGCCGCGCTTGTCGCATTCCTTGAGCAGCTTGTCGTAGATCTTGAGAATCTCCGGCTCGTCGCGGTCGAGCTTGGGCACGAGGCCGTAGGAAAAACCGAGATCGGACGGGCCGATATAGACGCCGGCGATGCCCTCGACGTCGAGGATCGCCTCCATGTTCTCGACCGCGGTGCGGGTCTCGATCATCGGCAAGCAGAGCGTCTCCTGGTTGGCCGTCTGCTGATAGGCGCCCGCGTCGCCATAGAGGCCGGAGCGGATCGGGCCGTTGCTGCGATTGCCGCGCGGCGGATACTTGCAGGCCGCGACGAACGCTTCCGCCTCTTCTCTGGTGTTGATCATCGGGCAGATCACGCCATAGGCGCCGCCGTCGAGCACCTTGCCGATGATGCCGGGCTCGTTCCACGGCACCCGCACCATCGGCGTCACCGGGTGGCCGTTCATCGCCTGGAAACACTGCACCATGGAGAGATAGTCCTGCACGCCATGCTGCAGGTCGACCGTGATGCTGTCGAAGCCGCACTGCGCCATCACTTCCGCAGAAAAGCCGGACGGGATCGCAAGCCATCCGTTGACCACTGCCTTGCCCGACGCCCAGATTTCCTTGACCCTGTTTGCCATCATCCTGTCCTGTTGTTGGCTCGTTGCTTCGCTGCTGCCGCAGCATAGCGATTTCCCGCGCGTGAGCTATGCCGTCACGCGCGTGATCATCTCGTCACCTATGCCGACATCGCGGGCGGTGGCCACGATCGCGGCCCAGGTGTCATCCGGCAGCGGCACCCCATTCGCCATCCGCTCGGCGCGCAGGCGCGCTTCGGGTTCGCCGGGAACCAGCACCTCGTCATGGCCAGCCGCCGGTCGGCTGGCCTTGAAGAAATCGACATAGCGGGTGATCTCGCCGTCGAAGAACTCGCCGACGTCGACCCGCTTGGGATCGAGGAAGATCGCGAACATGCCGTTGGCGAAACGCCGCGGCGCGCTGGTCGCGCCGTTGCCGGTGAGCGCACCGCCGAGCAGCTCGCAGATCAGCGCAAGGCCAGAGCCCTTGTGCTCGCCGAACGCGCGAATGGCGCCGATGCCTTTGGAATGGTCGCGCGTGCCGTGTGCCTCATAGGGGCCATAGAGCAGCGCGGGATCCTCGCTCAGCGAGCCATCCGGGCCGATCAGCGCTCCCTTCGGCAGCTTCTTGCCACCGCGGCTCGCCACCAGCACCTTGCCTTCCGCCACCAGCGAAGTCGCGAAATCGAGCACGACCGGTGGCTGGCCATGGCCGCGCGGGATGCCGACGCAGTACGGCGCGGTCGACAGCCGGCGGTCGACGCCGCCATAGGGCGCCACGAGAATCGACCCGGCCGCCGTGACGAAATAGATCGACACCAGCCCCTCGGCCGCGGCCATCTCCGCCCAGTCGCCGATCCGGCCGATATGCCCGGAGTTGCGCAGCGTGATGGCCGCAAGCCCCGCCGCCTTGCACTTCTCGATCCCGATCGCCACCGCCTGTGGTCCCACCGTCTGGCCATAGCCAAAGCAGCCGTCGATCACCGCCAGCGACGGCGTGTCGACCAGCAGCTTCACCGTCCGGTCCGGGACGATGTCGCCGCTTCTCAGCCAGCGCATGTAGACCGGCACGCGGATGACGCCATGGCTGTCATGGCCGGTGAGATTGGCGGTGACGAGATAGCGGCCGATGCGCTCGGCCTCGGCCACGGAGGAGCCGGCACGGCCGAAAATCTCGGCGACGAAATCGATCAGGGGCTGGTAGGGAATCGTAACCATGGACAGGCTGCCTTGACGTTCTCCGGCGGTTGCTAGACCGCCACTTTGGCGTGACCGCCGAGATAGGCGGCACGGATTGCTTCATTGCTCCACAGCTCGTCCGGCTTGCCGCCGAGCACGAGCCGCCCGGTCTCGAGCACATAGCCCTGGTCGGCGACCGACAGGCCCATGCGCGCGTTCTGCTCGACCAGCAGCACCGTGGTGCCGCGGCGCTGGATCTCGGCAATGATGCGGAACACCGCCTGCACGATCACCGGCGCAAGGCCGAGCGACGGCTCGTCCAGCAGCAGCAGGCGCGGCTTCGCCATCAGGCCGCGCGCCACCGCCACCATCTGCAACTGGCCGCCGGACAGCGTCCAGCCCAGCGCATCGGCGAATTTGCGGATATCCGGAAACAGGTCGAACATCGCGTCGGCCTCGCGCGCGAGCTCGGCCTTGCCGGCCCGGCGGTTGGAGCCGCCGAGCATGATGTTCTCCCGCACGGTGAGGCCGGGAAACACCCGCCGGCCCTCAGGCACATGGGCGATGCCCATGCGCACGATGTCTTCCGGATGGCGGCCGGCGATCGACTGGCCGTCGAACAGGATGTCGCCGCTCGCGGGCTTGCTCAGGCCCGAGATCGCGCGCAGCGTGGTCGACTTGCCGGCGCCGTTGCTGCCGAGCAGGGTCACCACCTGCCCGGCCTCGACGCTGAACGAGATGCCGCGCAACGCCTCGATCTCGCCATAGCGGACGTTGAGATCCTTGACCTCCAGCAGGGCCATCATTCGCTCCCGAGGTAGGCGGAAATGACGTCGGGGTGCTGCAGCACCGCGAGCGACTCGCCATCAGCGATACGCTTGCCGAAATTCAGCACCGTGATGTGCTGCGCCGCCTCACGCACCAGCGTCATGTCATGGTCGATGATCAGGATGGTGAGGCCGTGGGCGGCGATGCGCTTGAGCAGGTCATGCAGATCGACCTTCTCGCTCGAGTTCAGGCCGGCGGCCGGCTCGTCGAGCAGCAGCAGCGTCGGATTGCCGGCCAGCGCGCGGGCGATCTCGATCAGGCGCTGGTGTCCATAGGAAAAGCTGGTCACCAGTTCATTGGCACGATCGCCGAGGCCGACGAAGGTCAGCGCCGCCAGTGCGCGTTCGGTGAGCGCGGCATGGTTCGCTCCGGCCGCAAGCGCGTTGCCCGGCCGCTCCGCGCCGATCACGACGTTTTCAAGGGCGGTCATTGAGCGGAACAGACGGATGTTCTGGAAGGTGCGCCCGAGGCCGGCGATGGTGCGGGCATGCGGCGACAGTGTCGTGATGTCGGCGCCGTCGAGCATCACCTGGCCGGCGGTCGCCTTGTAGAGGCCCGACAGCACGTTGAGCGTCGTCGTCTTGCCCGAGCCGTTGGGGCCGATCAGCGCATGAACGCCGCCACGGCGCACATCGAAATCGACGCCATCGACCGCCTTGAGGCCGCCGAAGTATTTCGACAGGCCGCGCACCTGCAGCACGACGTCGCCGCCGGTGGACGCCGGCGCGAGCTGCAGCGCGCTGCGCGCCACCGCCGGCTCGGCCTTGCGCCGCCAGCGATCGGCCATCGTCTGCACGAAGCCCCAGATGCCGTCAGGCATGAAGCGCACGATCAGGATCACCGACAGGCCGTAGATCGCGAGATAAAGGCCCGGCAGGCTCTTGAGGAAGCGCAGCCATTCCGGGATCAGGATCAGCAGCGCCGTGCCGATCACCGCGCCGATCGGCGACGCCACGCCGCCGAGCAGCGCCATGGTCATGAACACGATCGATTCGGCAAAAGAGAACTGGTCGGGACTGACATAGGCAAAGCCGCCGGCGAACAGGCCGCCGGCGAGCCCGCCGAGCAGCGCCGACAGCGCGAACGCGGCGACCTTGGTGCGGTAGACGTCGATGCCGGCGATGCTGGCGGCAAGCTCATTGTCACGCACCGCGCGCATGGCGCGACCGATCCGCGTGTCCGGCAGCTGCCACACCACGTAGCCGACCAGCGCCAGCGCGGCGACGCAGAAAGCCAGATAGGATTGCGACGAGGTCAGCAACGCCGGCCGGCCGATGTTGCCGACGCCGTCCGGCCCGTGGGTCAGGCCGATGGCGTTGATCATCACCAGCGTCACGATCTGCTGGAACGAGATCGTCACCATGGCGAGATAGTGGCCGCCGAGCCGCAGCGTCGACATGCCCAGCACCGCGCCGGCGCCGAGCGCAACCACCGAGCCGACGACAAGGCAGATCCAGAAGCTGAGATGATAGTCGGTCGTGCCGAGACCGACCGCGTAGGCGCCGAAGCCGAAGAATGCGGCCTGGGCGAGGTTGATCTGGCCGCACAGGCCGAGCACCACCGACAGCCCGAACACCGCGATGGCGAAGGTCGAGGCCTGCATCAGGATGTTGAGGATGTAGCCGTCGAACGGCAACACGCCGGCGGCGATCACCGCGGCGATGGCCAGCAGGAAATAAGGCAGATGGCGCACCAGCGTCGGGACGGGGCGCGCGGCGGCGATGGCGAGATTATCGCTGGACGAGCTCATGCTTTCTCCGCGACGCGTTCACCGAAGATGCCTTGCGGCCGGAACACCAGGAACACCACCAGCACCAGGAAGGCGAAGCCATCCTTGTAGGGCACCGAGATATAGGCGGCGCCAAAGGTCTCGATGATGCCGAGCGCGAAGCCGCCGATAATGGCGCCTGCGACGTCGCCGAAGCCGCCGATGATGGTGGCGGCGAACGCCTTGAGCGCGATGGTCGAGCCCATCTGGATCGACACGAACAGCACCGGCGCCACCAGGATGCCGGCGATGCCGCCGAGCACGGCGGAATAGACGAAAGTGATCATGATCATGGTCGACACGGAGATGCCGAGCAGCGAGGCCATCTCCTTGTCCTGCGAGGTCGCCTGCAGCTTCTTGCCGAGCAACGTGTGCTCGAAGAACCAGTACTGGATCGCGACCATGGCGATGGCAACCGCGATGATCAGCAGGTACTGGCTGTCAAGATACACCGGGCCGAGCTGGATGCCGGGCGTGTCGAACCACGGCGCCAGTACCTGGGGCTGCGGGCCGTAGATCGCGAGTACCGAGTTGGCGAGCAGGATCGAGGCACCGATGGTGGCGATGATCACCGGCAGGAAGCTGCGGTTGCGCAGCGGATAGTAGACGCCGAGATTGAAGATCACGCCGAGCAGCGCCATGCCGGCGAGCGCCGCCAGGAACGAGATCCAGTACGGCCAGCCGAGATCGACCGCGAACACCACCATCAGATAGGCCGCCACCATGGAGAACTCGCCCTGGGCGAAGTTGACGACATTGGTGGCGCGGAAGATCAGCACGAAACCGAGGGCGACCAGCGCGTAGACCGCGCCGATGCCGATGCCGGTGAACAGCAGTTGCAGGACGAGATCCATGGGACGCTCGCGTTTCGAGGGGAACGCCCGGCGGCGCTGCGCCGGGCGATGAACGCGGCCTCCGCGAGGGGCCACGGTGAGGCGTCAGTCTTCGAATTCGATATGCTTGTCGAAGACGATGTTGCCCTTGTCGTTCCGGACGATGTTGTAGCCGTGCAGGCCGTCGCCGTTCTTGTCGAAGTTGTATTCGCCCTCGGCGCCGGGGAACTTCCTGGTGGCGAGGATCGCCTCGCGGATCTTGTCCGGCGCTGTCGATCCCGCCTTGTTGATCGCGGCGCTCAGCACCGTCACCGCGTCGAACGTCCAGGAACTCTGGTTGTCCGGAACGACCTTGTAGGCATCGCGATAGGCCTTGCCGTACGCCTTCGAGCCTTCGCTCGAGTCCTCGGCATAGTCGGCGACGCCGTAGGTGTTGTAGAGCGCGGGGCCGGCGAGCTTGAGCGCGGTGACATTGACGATCGAGGGCGAGCCGACCCACGGGATGTTGACGCCGAGCTGGCGCAACTGGCGGGCGAAGATGCCGAGGTCGTTCTCGAAGGTGAAGTACGATCCCAGGACATCGGCGCCGGACTGCTTGATGGCGAGCACCACCGGCGTGAAGTCCTGGCTCTGGTTGGCGTAGCCCTGGTCGAGCACCGGCGGCGCATCGAGCTTGCCCAGCGCCTCGGTCAGCGCCTTGCCGCCGGCGGTGCCGAATGCGTCGGTCGAATGCACGATCGCCCATTTCTTCTTGCCGAGGGTCTTGACGCCGTAATCGGCGATGACGCGGCCGGAGTAGCTGTCGTTGGGGCGGAAGCGGAACAGCCAGGGATTGCCGAGATGGGTCAGCGTCGGATCGGTGCCGCCGATCATCACCGGCTTGCCGAGCTTGAGCACGTCCGGCTGCATCGCATGCACCTGGGTCGAGCGGATCGAACCGAGGAACGCGACGATGTCGGACTGCGCCGCGAGCTTGGAGAACGCCAGCACGATGCCAGGATTGGTGGTCTGGTCGTCCTCGATGATCAGCTCGGCCTGCTTGCCGAGGATGCCGCCGGCCTTGTTGACGGCCTCAAATGCCAGCCTGGCGCCATTGATGGCGTATTTGCCGGATTCCGCTGCGGGGCCGGTGACCGGCGCGCACATCCCGATCTTGATCGTGGCTCCTTGAGCCCAGGCGGTGCGCAGCAAGGCGGGCGCGGCGACGCCCGCCGCCAGCCCGACGGAAAAGTGACGTCTCGTCAGCTTCATTCAGTCCTCCCTCGTGCGCCGAACGTTTGATGCCGGCTTGTTGAAACGAACGGGACGCGAGCCAACCCGGTACACGGAGCGCGTGTTGCCACGCACGTCGGATCGGCGCTGCGACTGCCGACCCACATTGTGGACAGTGCTGTTGCCCCTGCGACGCCGCCAATCCCTTCGCTTGCGGCGAGCTAATCACGACCGTACATTGCATGCAATAGACACAACGCACCTCCAATGGCCAGGATCACGTCACCCAAGCCCCGGCGCAGGCAGCCGGCCTACGCCCTGATCACCGAGACGCTCGCCCGGCGTATCCGCACCGGTGACGTACCCGCGGGCACGGTGCTGTCAGAACCGGCGATTGCCGGCCTGTTCGGCTCCAGCCGCTCGCCGGTGCGACAGGCGTTCGAGCGCCTGGAGGACCTTGGTCTCGTGCGCCGCTTCGACGGCCGCGGTGTGATCGCCGGGCGGCGGCGCGCCGAGCCCAAGCGCACCGCGGTGACGCCGCAGATGCTCGGCCTTGCCGAAGGGGCGCCGGAGACCCTGCGCGGCGATGGCTGGGATGCGCTGTACTACGAGCTTGAACGCGACATCATCTATCGCTCGGTGTTCGGCCGCTTCCGCGTCAACGAACTGGCGCTGGCGCGCCACTTCCGCGTCGGCCGCACGGTGGCGCGCAACCTGCTGCTGCGGGCCCAGGCGGCGGGCCTGCTCGAAAAGGGCGCCAAGGCGCACTGGTATGTGGTGGCGCTCGACGACAGCCGCGTGCGCGACATTTTCGAGCTGCGCCAGAGCCTGGAGCCGCCTCTGATCGCGAGCGCGGCCGGCAAGATTCCGCCGGACGTGCTCGACGCCATGGCATCAAGGCTGCGCGCGGCGATGACGGCGCGGCCTGATGTCAGCATCGCCGAACTCGACGAGCTCGAGAGCGACCTGCATATCCGCTGTCTCAGCTTCGGCAAGAACCGCGAGATGGTGGAGGCGCTCAAGCGCACCCACTGCAGCTTCGTGATCGGCAAGCACATCCAGGTGGCACTGGCGCAACAGCCGCAGATCGACCCGTTCATGGACGAGCATCTGCCGATCATCGAAGCGCTGCGCCGGGACGACGGCCGCGCCGCCGCCGCCGCGTTGCGCCGGCATCTCGACCTGACCCAGGAGAAGCTCGCCCGCTGGTTCGAGGCGTTTCGCGCACTCGATCTGATGTCGCAGGTGCCTTATATCGTCTAGGCTTTCATCTCTCGCCCTTTTGAATGCAGGCACCGCTGAATCGCCTGTACCCTGCCGCCGCTGACCACCTGCCCCCTTCCCGATCCACGCCGCTGTTCCCTCCCCGTACCAGAGAGATCACATGTCTGCAGAGCTTCAGTTGACCGCCGATGTCATCGGCTTGACGCGCACGCCGCCGCTGTCGCGGCGAACTTTCATGACCGCCACAGCTGCAACCGCCGCAGGCTATACGCTGGCGGCAGGCCCGGTGCGCGCCGACACCATCAAGACCGACACCGTGGGCCTCGAGGCCGGCGATGCCAAGGCCAGGGTCGCCAACGGCGACATGCCGGTGTACTTCGCACGGCCGGCCGGCGTGAAGAATCCACCCATCGTGCTGGTGGCGATGGAGATCTTCGGCCTGCACGAATACATCAAGGACGTGACGCGGCGCCTCGCCAAGCTCGGCGCCTTCGCCATCGCTCCCGACTACTACTTTCGCAACGGCGCCGACCTGACCAAGATCAGCGAGATGTCGCAGCTCCTGCCGCTGGTCAACTCCAAGCCGGATGCCGAACTGCTGTCCGATCTCGACAGCACGGTGGCCTGGGCGAAGTCCCAGGGCGGCGACACCGGCCGGCTCGGCATGGTCGGCTTCTGCCGCGGCGGCCGGGCGGTGTGGGAATATGCCGCCCACAGCAGCGAGCTCAAGGTTGGCGTCGCCTTCTACGGGCCTCCGGTCGATGCGCCCAACCCGCTATGGCCCAAGAGCCCGACCCAGCTCGCGCCCGACATGAAGGCGCCGGTGCTCGGTCTCTATGGCGAAGCCGACCAGGGCATTCCGGTCGCCCAGGTCGAGGCATTGAAGGCGGCGCTGGCGGCCGCGCACAAGCCCGCGGACTTCAAGCTCTATCCCGGCGCCCCGCACGGCTTTCATGCCGACTATCGCGCAAGCTATCGCAAGGATGCCGCCGAGGACGCCTGGGCACAGATGCAGGCCTGGTTCAGGAAGTATCACGTGCTCGGCTGAAACAACGGCCGTCGCCGGCGGCGCGCTGCCGCCGGCGCGCCGATCAGGCCGCGGCCTTGGCCGGCACGGCCGCCGGCCGCGCCAGGTTGAGCAGGTTGCCGGCAAGAATGATGGCCGCGCCGACGATGGTCAGCACGTCGATGTTCTCCGAATACACCAGCCAGCCGGCCATGGCGCTGAGCGGCACGCGCAGGAAGTCCATCGGCACCACGATGGTCGCATCCGCATAGCGCATCGCATTGGTGAAGCAGTAGTGGGAGAAGGTGCCGCAGAACGCCACCACCACGATCCACGGCCAGACATGGAGCGATGGCCATGACCAGTAGTACAGCGCCGGGGCGACGCCGATGGCGGACTGGATCACCAGCATCCAGAAGATGATCACCACCACGGCGTCGGTCCGCGTCAGCGATTTCATCATCACGATCGCGGTGCCGAAGCCGAAGGCCGCCACCAGCATCACGAGGTGACCGATGTTGCTCGCGCCCACGCCCGGCCGCACGATAACAGCGACACCGGCAATGCCGAGCACAATGGCAAGACACTTGCGCCAGGTGATGGTCTCGCCAAGGAAGATCGCCGCCATGATCGCGGTCCAGATCGGCATGGTGAACTCGATCGAGACCACCTGCGCCACCGGAATCAGCGTCAGCGCCAGAAACCAGAGATACTGCGCGGCGTAGTGGAAGGCATTGCGGCCGACCAGCAGCCACGGCCGCGCCGAACGCATCGCGCGGAGTCCGCCATGGCGGTGCACCAGCGGGTAAAACAGCACCAGCCCGATCAGCGAGCGCAGCTCCATGATCTCAAACACATTCAGCTCACGCGTGGTCTCGCGGCCGGCGACCACCAGCATCAGCATGGCGGCGTGCCAGCCGACCATCCACAGGGCGGCCTTGAGATAAGATTGCTGAACGGGAGAAACCGACATCGGAACGGCGCCGTCTCGTTTGTGGTCGCGGTCGACGGCACATACGCACAAAAAGCCGGCGACAGCTATGCCGCTTGGCTCAGGGCAGCCCCGCAACGAGAACCGCCGCGGCGCTCCCTTCGGTGCGCCGCGGCGGTCGGTCGTGCTCGCGATGTCAGTCTACATATAGAGTGTCACTCGCCGTGGCGGGTGTCGAGCAAGGTCCAACGGCCGCCCTTGGCCTCGACCACATAGATCGGCTTGATCGAGTCGCGGTCCTCACCGAACGAGATCTCGCCCTCGAGCGCCGCGTATCCCCTGAGCTTGGCCAGCGCGTCGCGGATGGCGGTGCGCTCGGCAACGACCTTGTCCGCCGCGCCGGTGACGCCGGCGCGCTTGATCGCCTCGGCATAGAGATAGACGATGTCGTAGGCGGAGGCGTCCTGCTGGTTCGGCTCGTGGCGCGAGATGCCGGCCTTGGTGGTACGCACGCCGAACTCCTTGGCGAAGGCGCGGGTGCGGTCATTGAGGTCGGCGAAGAAGGTGGTGCCGATGGTCATGCCGTCGCCGGCGCCTTCCATGCGCTGCGGCAGGTCGGGATCGGCCACCGTGGTGCCACCGATAACGCGGGCGACCACGCCCTGGCGCTTGAGCTCCTTGGCGATGTTGACGGCCGCTTCCGGCGGCGCGCCGAGGCCGATGATATCAGGCTTCATCTGCGCGAGCTGCGACACCTGCGGCGACAGGTCGAAGGCGTTGTACTGGAAGTCGACGGCGCCCTTGGGGTTGATGCCATACTTGTTGAACAGTCCCGGCAGCACCGTGGTGCCGACCGACTTCGACACGGTATCGTCGGTGGCGTAGGCGGTGGCGCCGTTGGCCATCGGCAGCTTCTTGTCGCGCAGCGCCGCCAGCACCTGGTCGATCACCATGCGCTCGTCGCGGGTGTTGCGGAAGGCGTAGGAGAAGTCCTTGGTCAGCGCCGGCGCCGACGACGACATCGACATCTGCACGATGCCGAGGCGCTCTCCGGCCGGGAATGCGACACGCACTTCGCCCGACGAGAACGGGCCGATCACCGCCAGCGCCTTGTTGTCCTCGGCGAACTGGCGCACCGCGAGTGCCGCCTGCTTCGGATCGCCACCGGTGTCGAACTTGACCAGCTTGACCTTCTTGCCGTCGATGCCGCCCTTGGCGTTGATCTCGTCGACAGCGAGGTCCACCGCGACCTCGTTGGTGTTGGCGAGGCTGACATAGGGGCCGGTCTTGGCCATGGAGAAGCCGATGATGAGATCGTCGGCGCGCGCCGCGCCGGAAACCAGGGCGAGGGCCGCGACCCCGGCCAGTACCTTACCACGTCGTATCATATCCCCACTCCTTCGTTTTGGTTTTAGAGAGATTGCGACTTCAGGACATCGCCCGCAGCGCCGGCCGCTGTTCTGCGGACGGCTCGGCGCTGCGGCCGAGATAGGCTTCCTGCAGGCGCGGATCGGCCTGCAGCACCTGCGGATCGCCGGCCATCACCACGCGGCCGAGCTCGATCACGGTGGCGCTGTGCGCCACCGACAGCGCCTTGCCGGTGTTCTGCTCAACCAGCAGTATGGCGAGACCGTCGCGGTTGAGCTCCTTGATGAGATCGAACAGGCGCGACACGAACAGCGGCGACAGGCCGAGCGAGGGCTCGTCGAGCATCATCAGGCGCGGGCGCGCCACCATGGCGCGGCCGATCGCCAGCATCTGCTGCTCGCCACCCGACAGGCATGACGCCGCCATGTGGCGACGGCTCGCAAGATTCGGGAAGCGCTCGTAGATTCCGGCGATATCGGCGCGCACACCGGCGGGATCCCGCCGCAGATGAGCGCCGACCAGGAGGTTCTCCTCGATGGTCAGCGAGATCAGGATGCGACGGCCTTCCGGCACCAGCACGAGGCCCTGCGCAAGACGGGCGCTCACCGCATCGCCGCCGACCTCGCGACCGGCGAAGCGGATCGTGCCGCTGCGCGCCCTGACCGCGCCGACGATGGCGCTGAGCAGCGTCGACTTGCCGGCGCCGTTGGCGCCGAGCACGGTGGCGATCTCGCCCTCGCCGATGGTCAGCGACACCTTGTCGAGCGCGGTGACGCGCCCGTAGGTCACCGTCAAGTCGGAAACGGACAGCAGCGTCATCAGGCGGCCTCGTCGAAACCGAGATAGGCGGCGCGCACCTGCGCGTCGCTCTGCACGGCGCTGAGCGTACCTTCGGCGATCTTCTCGCCGAAGTTCAGCACCACCACGTGTTCGCAGACATTGCCGATGAAGTGCATGTCGTGCTCGACCACCAGCAGCGTCACGCCGCGCTGCTTGAGCAGCTCGAGATGTCCACGCAGCGCCTCGGTCTCGGTCGGGTTGAGACCCGCCGCCGGCTCGTCGAGCATCAGCAGCGAGGCGCCCGCGAGCGTCGCGCGCACCAGATCGATTCGCTTGCGCACGCCATAGGGCAGTTCGCTGACGGTGGAATCGGCGTGGGCCGCAAGCCCGGCTTCGTCGAGCGCCTCGATCGCCTGGCGGCGCCAGCGATGGTTCGGCCACAGGCGAAACGGGGTCAGCAGGTTCATAAGGCCGCCGGCGCGGACGTGCTGGCCGACGATCAGGTTCTCGCACACCGTGAGATGGGGCATCAGCCGCACGTTCTGGAAGCTGCGGGCGATGCCGTGGCCGATGCGGCGGCGCGACGGCACCGCGGTGATATCCCGGCCATCGAGCACGATGCGGCCCGAGGTCGGCGCGTAGACGCCGCTGATGACATTGAACACCGTGGTCTTGCCCGCCCCGTTCGGGCCGATCAGCGCGGTGGCCTCGCCGCGCCGCACCGAAAAGCTGAGGTCGCGGATGACCTGCAGGCCGCCGAAAGCCTTGCTGAGGTGATCGAGGGTCAGGATGGTCGATGCGGAGGTCATGACGTCACCTGTTCGGTCGAGCGCCGCCGGCCGGAGAGCCAGCGGCCGAGCGCCGGCGTGACCAGGCCCTGCGGGCGCAACGCCATGAAGCCGATGATGAACAGCGCGAACAGCACATAGCGCCAGCCGCCGCCGGCGCGCAGCAGTTCGGGGATCAGGGTGAAGAACGCGGCGCCGACCAGCGGCCCCCACACCGTCTGGGTGCCGCCGAGCAGCACATAGAGCACGGTGTAGACGCTGAGCGCGACGCTGAAGTGCTGCGCCTCGACGAAGCTGAAGTGGTGGCCGTAGAGCCCACCGCCGACACCCGCAATGGCGGCGCCGATGGCGAAGGCCGCGACCTGCAGCGCCCGCACATTGAGGCCGAGCAGGTCCGACACCACGGTGTCGTTCTTGATCGCCGTGAGGTAGAGCGCAAAGCGCGTCCGCGACAGCAGGAACACGAACAGCACCACCCCGGCCGTGGTGGCGAACACCATCCAGGGCTTGGCATAGGCGATCACCTGGTAGCCGGCGGCGGCGCCGACCACCTCGAGATTGAGGAACACGGCGGAAATCACCTGGCCCAGCGCGAAGGTCGCGAGCGCCAGATAAATGCCGTGGGTGCGCAGGATCGGGATGGCGACAATCATCGCCAGCACACCCGATGCGGCGCCGCCGGCGACAACCGCCGACGCCAGCGGCCACGCCATCTCGTTGGTGAGATAAGCCGCCGTATAAGCGCCGACCGCCATGAAGCCGGCGATGCCGAGATTGAGCTGGCCCGCCGCCAGCGGCAGGTAGACCGCGTAAGCCGCGATGACGTTGAAGCAGAGAATGACCAGGAGGCCGACCTGATAGCCGCTCATCACAGCTTCTCCCGGGCCGGCGGCCGGCCGAACAGGCCCTGCGGCCGCACGATCAGCAACGCCAGCAACAGGCCGTAGACGGCGATATTGACCATGTCGGCGCCGAGGAAGCGGATCGACAGCACTTCGGCGAGGCCGATCAGCAGGCCGCCGAGCACCGCCCCCCACACGCTGCCCATGCCGCCGATGATCATGGCGGCGATGCCCTTGAAGCCGACGCCCTCGCCCATGAACGGCGACACCTGCAGGTAGTTGAGCGCGAACAGGATGCCGCCGAGCGCGGTGAACAGCGCGCTGAACACGAAGATCTGCGGAATGATGCGGTCGACGTCGATGCCGAGCAGGATCGAGGTGTCGCGGTTCTCGGCGATGCTGCGGATCTGCCGACCAAGATTGGTCTTGTGCAGCATCACCGACAGCCACACCACCAGCGACAGCGCCACCACGAGGCTGATGATCTGCGCGGTGCCGATGACGAGGTCACCGATGCGGATGTTGAAGTCGGCGATCAGCGACGGAAACGCCTGCTGGTCGGAGCCGACCGTCACCAGCGCCAGGTTCTCGAGCAGCACCAGGAAGCCGAGCGAGGATACCAGCGGCACCTCGGGATCGCTGTTGCGGCTGCGGCGATACGACAGCCGCTCGACCAGCAGCGCGATCAGCGCGGCGCCGAACAGCGCCGCGCCCTTGGCGAGGCTCCAGTGCCAGCCGCCCTTGAGCATCACCCAGGTCACCATGCCGCCGACCATGAACAGGCCGGGGATGGAGAAGTTGAGAAAGTTGAGGATGCCGATCGCCAGCGTGAACGACACGCCGACCAGCACATAGATGGCGCCGAGCATGACGCCGTTGATGAGCTGCTGCGCGATCATGCGGCCCTCCCATTCCGGGACGCGGCAGCGGCGGCGGCGAAGCCGCCATTGCCATGGGCTGGATCAGGGAGAGGAGAGACGAGCGGCATCGGCAAATCCTGGATCAGACCGGATCGAAGTAGTGGAGCTCGAACAGCAGACAGCCCTTTTCCGACTTGAACGGCCCATGGAAGGCGCCGGGCGGGCGGCAGGCATAAGTGAAGGGCTGGAAGCTCTCGCCGCCATTGCCGTTCTCGTCATTGCCGACGGTCAGGTCTCCCGACACCAGGAACACCTCTTCCCAGTACTCGTGCACGAACGGCTTGGTGGTGTAGACGCCGGGCTCGAAGCGCAGCAGGCGGCTGCGGGTGCCGCGGCGGTTGTCCTCGTCGAGCGCGCCGGCGAGGATCTTCTGCTGGATGCCGGCGGGATAGCCGGCGGGCACCTCCCATCCGGACGTCATGTCGACGGTGCGGAATTCGTCGTGCAGCTTGTTCACGGGCATGGATCTGTCTCCTGCAATCTGGCTTAGGCTGCGGCCTGGGCGCGGCCGAGTTCGTCGGCGAGGTCGTAGCCGTCGAGAATGTGGGTCACAAGGGCGCTGGCGGCATTCCAGTCATAGCAGCGGAACGAATGCCCCTTGGTGACGAAGGTCGCACCGGCGTAGAACATCTCGTACTGCTGGTGGCGCGAGGCGAACTCCGAGCCGACCGCATCCCAGGCCAGCTTGTAGAACTTGACCTTGTCGAGGGCGCTTGCCGCCGGTGACTGCTGGGTGCGCTCGATCAACGACGCCAGCTCCGGATTGTTGAAGTCGGCGACCGAGGACGGCAGCATGATCATGCCGCCGCCGGCAAGATCGCGCAGGGTGTTGAGGATCTTGGGGTAGAGCTGCTGGGTCAGCGTCTGCGCGGCGTACAGCGTATGACGATCCGGCACATAGTAGCGACCGTGCTGATAGCCCTTGGCCTCCATCGCGGCGACCAGCGCATCGATCATGCCGCCCTCGGCGGCGAGCTGGCCGAGGGTCTCACGAACCTGCGGGAAGCCGAGAATGCCGTTGATCTCGGCGGTGCGGCGCGCGAGACCGAGCAGGAAGCGCACCTTCACCGACAGGCGGATCATCGCCTGGTAGTTCTGGTAGACGTGCGCCGGCGTGGCGTGGAACTGCTTCTGGCACATCTCGACGTTCTTGAACACGAAGATGCGGTCCCACGGCACCTTGACGTCGTCGAAATACAGCACCGCATCGTTCTCGTCGAAGCGGCTCGACAGCGGGTTGTCGAACACCGACGGCGAGGCCGCCTCATAGGACTTGCGCGACAGCAGCGTCAGGCCCTTGGTGTTCATCGGGATGGCGAACGACAGCGCATAGGGCTCGTCGCCCGGCTGCAACGGCTGAATGCAGCTGACGAACACTTCGTCAGCCATGATGCCGCCGGTCGCCAGCATCTTGGCGCCGCGCACGGTGATGCCCTCGGCGTCCTGGTCGACCACGCCGGTGGTGAGGAAGGCGTCCTTCTGCTGCGCCGCGCTCTTGGAGCGGTCGGCCTGCGGATTGATGATCACATAGGTGAGGTAGAGGTCGCGATCGCGGGCGTAGGCGTAGTAGTCCGCCAGCGCCTTGGCGCGGTCCTTGTCATAGGCCTCGAACACCTCGAGGCCCATGTACATGCCGGCAATGCAGGAGGCGACATGGTCGGGCGCACGGCCGAGGAAGCCGGCATGCTGGCCGTCCCACGCTTCGAGCGCGCGGCGGCGCTCGACCAGCTCGGCATAGCTCTCGGGCAACTGCCAGATGCGGTTGGCGCGACCGCCGGTCGGCGTCTTGAAGGTCATCAGCTCCTGATTTTCGGGCGCGCTGGCGTAGTCGAACAGCTTGCCGACCGACTGCACGGCGCGGGCGAACGCCGGGTGCCGCGTCACGTCGTCGACGCGCTCGCCATTGATGAACACGGTCCGGCCGTCGCGCAGTCCTGCGATATGTTTCTCACCGGTCTTCATGATCGCTTGCTCCGTTGAATCAGTAGTGGATGGGGAGCGGCCACACCGGCTCGCTCTGATTGTGAAGGCTGTGGTATTTGCCGCGGAAGAACACCAGCGGCTCGCCCTCGTCCGCCGCCGTGAAGCGCACGACACGGCCGATGAAGATGACGTGGTCGCCACCGTCATGATGGGCGTAGGGCTCGCACTCGAAATGCGCCAGCGCACCATCGAGCAGCGGCGCCTGCGCATGGCCGACCGAATGCGCAACGTTGTTCCACTTGTCGCCGAGCGCCTTGGCGAACTGGTTCGACAGCGCTTCCTGCTGCCGCGCCAGGATATTCACCGCATAGCCCTGCGCGGCCATCATCGCCGGCAGGCTGAGCGCGCGACGATCGACGCTGAACAGCACCAGCGGCGGGTCGAGCGACACCGAATTGAAGGAACTCATGGTCATGCCGATGGCATCGCCGCCCTCACCGCGCGCCGTGATCACGGCAACGCCGGTCGCGAACTGCGACAAAGCCTTGCGAAAACTGCGCTGATCGACGGACAAGGACGACCTCCCGATTAATTAGCTTTGATGTAAAGCTATCTCATAAAGGTAGTCAAGCGCAATCATGCAGCAGCGCCTGCCGACTTATGCGGCAGCGCAACACGTTCAACGAACGATGAAGGAAATCGAAAAAGCCTGTGCGATCAGGCGCGGCGCACGGTCTTGGCCGCGGTCTTGGCCGCGGTCTTGGCAACGGTCCGGCGCCGTGCCGGCGCGACGACCGGCGCGGCGGCGGTCGGCTGCGACATGAAGGCGAGCAGCGACACCGCCTTGTCGCCGCAGGGCACGAGGCGCGCCATCATCGCGGAAAACTGCAGGAATTCCTCGGCGCTGAGGCTGTCTAACAGCGCATCGTTGACCGGCGCCTGCACCTCGACAAGACCATCGAGCAGCCTGCGGCCCTTGGGCGTGACGGTCAGCAGCACGCGGCGGCGATCGCTCTTGTTGGTGCGCTTCTTGACGAGATCCGCCTTGACCAGTTTCGACACCTCAATGGTCACAAACGCGCCGGACAGATGCAGATGCTCGGCGATGCGGCTGACACCGACGCCCTCCTCGCCCTGCAGATGGGCGATGGAAATCAGCGTGGTGTAGGCGATGCCGGAAATGCCGAGGCGCTCGCCGAAACCGGTCCGGCACTGGTCCACCCGCGCGCTGAAGGCCAGAAAATTATGAATGAAGCTGCGGAACCTGGCGTCGTCGCCCCCAGGCATCAACTCCGGCTTCGTGACGGTGGACAGCGGCACGGCGATCGGCTCCCTTGATGGCACGGCCGGGACGCATATCCCTGTCGCGCGAATCCTACAATCCTCGCCGGACCGGATTTTACAAGGGTGATCTGCGCACGCCGCCCTGCGCCATCGCTCATGGCACAGGGCATCGGGGGCGAGAGAGCCCCGGATCAGGCCCCGCCGACCTGACGCGGCAGCAGCGAGCGCGCAAGCTTGTCGCGCGTCACCGCGGCGCCGAACAGCGGCCCCTGCACCAGATCGAAGCCGGCATCGCGCGCACGCGCGTACGCCGACGGATCATCGATCCCGGTCGCGACCGTGCGCAGGCCATGACGCCGTGCAAGATCAATCACCCGGCTGCAACGCGCCTGCTTGCGCCGGTCCTCCGCATGCTCGGGCAGCGACGCGCGGTCGACCTTGATCTCGATCACGGGGACGTCGTCGAACAGGCTGCGCGGCAGACGGGCGATCTCGAAATCATCCAGCGAGATGCCGACGGTGCTGCGACGAATCGTGCCGAGAATGCGCCCGAGCTCGGGCAGATGCGCCACCAGGTCTCGCGCGCGGAGCTGCAGCAGCAGCGTCGGCATCGCGGAGTGATCTGCCGCCAGCGTGTCGGCGAGCTCGACCACGCGCCGGTCAGGAACGCCGAGCACCGGCACGTTCAGCGTGAAGGTGTCGCGGCCGCGGTCATCGACGCAGGAGCAGACATCCTCGACGCTGCGCTTCAGGGCGAACGCCGACAGATCGGACAGCTCGGACTGCTCCTGGCGCGCAGGCCGGAACAATCGCCCGCCGGCCGCCTCCGCCGGCGGACGAAGCACCAGCGCGGCCTCGGTGCCGCGCATTTCCAGCCGGCGCGCATCGATTTTGCCGTAATAGACGACGTCGAACCGCTCCAGGCGGAGCGCGTCGGTCACATTGACGACATCCGGCGTCCGCGCGCGCACGCTGCGCTGCGGCCGGGACGCCAGGAACTTGTGCAGCCGATCATGCAGGTCCATCGCGCGATAGGGCGTGCCGAGCGGCGCCAGCATCGTCAGCGACAACTGCCGTCCGCGGCTCTGCGCCTGCTCCATCGTCTCCTCGGCGCCGACCAGCAGGATATCGCCCTTGAACCGCCGCGCATGCAGCAGCGTCAGGACATCGATCGCGCCGCGCTCGTCCGAGACGCGCGACACCACCACGTCGGGCCCGCTGTCGAGCAGCGGCGCCAGCTCGCCGGCATCGGCGCACGCGCGCGTGACAAAACCGAGACCGCCGATCTCGTCGCACAGGAAGGTGCGTAGATGCCGCTTGGGGTCAACGACGCAGACGACCGGCGCGGCCGACGCGCCTGGTGAGGATGTACGCAATTTAACTTGCTCCGTTCGGTATGGGTCGCGGCGCCTGCCGACAACTGCGCGCGTTTGCTGCACAGCTTGCGCCGGTGGCCACGGCTGCCGCGAACCTAGCGGGCAAAAGCAAAGCCAAGGGTATTTCCGTCCGCAGACTTTTCCGAAAAATGTTAGCGGTTCGCTCGTGAACGCGTAACGAAATGGGCGGGTTCCAGCGAGTTCCTTCAGAACCCGAGATCGAGCTGTTGCCGCCTCTCGGCATAAGTGATGCACCGTTCATCGACCTGCGCACAGGCCGTCAGCACCGCATCCTCCCGCGCCTGCTCATCGGCCAGATGCACGACGCGATGACCGGCGACGATCAGATAGTCGGTCAGAATCTGGCGATGACACTCGCGCCACTGCCTTTCGGCGCACATCAGCACAGTGCACGGCTCCAACGCGTCACAAAGTCGCGCCAGCGCCTGCTGGAACGGCGGGCTCTGCGCGTAGTCGGCATAGTTGCGCAGGAAGCCCTGCGGCCAGGCGGTGTTGCGGCTTGAAGCGGCGGAGGCCTCCGCATCCGGACGAAAGCCGCCGAGCTCCGGGGCATGGCGGTAGACGATGCCCGCCTCGGCCAGCGCCCGCTCCATCTGCGGCCGGCAGAACTGCGGATGGCGGCGCGACATCGGAAAGCGGCGGATGTCGATCAGGCGGCGGATCGAGGCCGAGGCGAGCACCGCCATGAATTGCGGCCACTCGCGGTTGGAGTGCCCGACCGTGAAGATCGGATCGGCGGACGTCTCGCTGCCAGCGCGGCCTGTCATTCCGCCTCCATGGCCTCGGTGGCGAACGCGCGCCGCGCCGCGCGGACGCTGGCGACGATGTGATCGTGCACCACCGCGACCCGCCGCGCATCATGGGTGTCGGGATGCGACATCAGCCAGTAGGTGCGGACAAAGCGGGTCTCCGGCAGCAGCCGCTTCAGCTCGGGATAACGCCGCGCAGCATAGTCGTGCAGGATGCCGACCCCGTGCCCGGCCCGCACCGCCTCCATCTGCGCAACGACACTGCCGCACTCGTAATGACGCGCCATGACCCTGCCGAGGGTCGCTGCATAGTCGAGCGCGCGGCTGTAAACGAAATCTTCAACATAAGTGATGAACAGGTGGCCGGCGAGATCGCCCTCCGTCCGCACGGGCCGATGGCGCTGCAGATAATTTTTCGCCGCATAGACGCTCAGCGAATAGTCGGTGAGCTTCTTGACGATCAGGCGACCCTGCTTGGGGCGGTCCAGCGTGACCGCGATGTCCGCCTCGCGTCGCGACAGGCTGAAGGTGCGCGGCAGCGGCACCAGCTGAATCACCAGTTCAGGATGCCGCGCGGCCAGCGCGCCGAGATGATCGGCAAGGAAGTAGTTGCCGAGGCCGTCGGGAGCGCCGACACGCACGGTGCCGGACACCGCCTCGGAGGTGCCCTTCAACGCCGAGCCGACCTTGAGAAACTCGGATTCCGCACGCTCGGCGGCGGCGACCAGGGCTTCGCCCGCGCCGGTCAGCACGCAGCCGGTGGTGTGACGCTCCAGCAGCTTGGTCTTGAGCCGCTCCTCGAGCGCGCTGATCTGGCGGGCGACGGTGGCGTGGTTCAGCCCGAGCCGGCGCGCGGCGCCGAGAATCTGGCCGCTGCGCGCCACCTCCAGGAAAATACGGACATGGTCCCAATCCATCCAGCGACTTTATTTTTTGCACATCGAAACCGCAACCTCTTATCTTGATGTGCACCAACGATCAACGTCCTATGCCGCGCGCCCCAGCCCGGAAGGATGATCCCCATGGCCCAGCAGATCCCCCACTACATCGACGGCACCCGCGTGGACGGCGGCCGCGATGCCCGCACCTCCGCAGTGTTCAATCCGGCGACCGGCCAGCAGACCGGCGTGTTGCCGGTGGCGACCCGCGCGGTGGTCGACCAGGCGGTCGCCGCCGCCAACCGCGCCGCGCCCGACTGGGCTGCGACCCCGCCGCTGCGCCGCGCCCGCATCCTCAACCGTTTCCTGCGCATCCTCGAGGACCGCATCGACGAGCTCGCCCACGTCATCACCGCCGAGCACGGCAAGGTGTTCTCCGATGCCAAGGGCGAGATCCAGCGCGGCATGGAGGTGGTGGAGTTCGCTACCGGCGCGCCGCAGCTGCTCAAGGGCGAGGTGACGGAAAACGTCGGCACCCGCGTCGACAGCCACTCGCTGCGCCAGCCGCTCGGCGTCGTCGCCGGCATCACCCCGTTCAATTTCCCGGCCATGGTGCCGATGTGGATGTTCCCGGTGGCGCTGGCTTGCGGCAACCCGTTCATCCTCAAGCCGTCGGAGCGCGATCCCTCCGCGGCGCTGCTCATCGCCGACTGGCTCGCCGAGGCGGGCCTGCCGAAGGGCGTGTTCAACGTGGTGCACGGCGACAAGGAGACCGTGGACGCGCTGCTGCACCACCCCGACATCGCCGCCATCAGCTTCGTCGGTTCGACGCCGATCGCACGCTACATCTATGAGACCGCCGCCCACACCGGCAAGCGCTGCCAGGCGCTCGGCGGCGCCAAGAACCACATGATCGTGATGCCCGACGCCGACCTCGACCAGGCGGTCGATGCGCTGATGGGCGCAGCCTACGGCTCGGCCGGCGAGCGCTGCATGGCGATCTCGGTGGCGGTGCCCGTCGGCGAGAAGACCGCGGAAGCGCTGATCGAGCGGCTGGTGCCGAAGATCAACGCCCTGCGCGTCGGCCCGGGCACCGATCCCGAGGCCGAAATGGGCCCGCTGGTGACGCGCCAGCACCTCGACAAGGTGCGCGGCTACATCGATACCGGCGTCGCCGAAGGCGCGAAGCTCGTGGTCGACGGCCGCGGCTTCCGTATGCAGGGCTACGAGGACGGCTACTTCATCGGCGGCACGCTGTTCGACCATGTCACCACCGACATGAAGATCTACAAGGAGGAGATCTTCGGGCCGGTGCTGTCGATTGCCCGCGCGCCGGACTACGCCACCGCGGCGCGGATGATCAACGCCCACGAATTCGGCAACGGCACGGCGATCTTCACCCGCGACGGCGACGCCGCACGCGAGTTCGCCCATGCCATCAAGGTCGGCATGGTCGGCATCAACGTGCCGATCCCGGTGCCGATGGCTTTCCACTCGTTCGGCGGCTGGAAGGCGTCGATGTTCGGCGATCACCACATGCACGGACCGGAAGGCGTGCGCTTCTATACCCGGCTGAAGACCATCACCAGCCGCTGGCCGACCGGTATCCGCGCCGGCGCCGAGTTCGTGATGCCGACCATGAGCTGATCTGGACAGGATGCCGCGGCGTTCACCGCAGCGCCGCGGCAACGTGCTGCCTCGCCCAACCTGAACGTGCAGACGCCGCACCATGCAGGCGTGTGCGACGCTGACACGCGATTGCGCCGGATACGGCCTGCAACTGCCATTTACATCCTGCGTCGTCGGCATCATCGCACCTTCAAAAAATCTTAAGATTCAACATGGAAGCTGCTGGCGTCATGCACTGCGTGACGCGGTTTTCATCGAGGTGGCCGGTTCACCGGGGCATGCCGGCCATCGCGACAGTCAAGGTATTGGGCGACCCGACAGCAAGCACCAGTGGATCAGGCCGTACCGACCTCCGACATCTTTGACGGCGCGACAGCCGCCGCCCTCACGGACCATGCAAGCGTCGAGACCGGCGCCGACACCGGCACGGCGTGGCGCGACGACATCCTGCTGGCGACACTGGACGCCCTGAGCGAAGCCGTCATCGTCCAGGACGGCTCGCACCGTGTCATCGCACGCAACGCGGCAGCGGCGCGCATTCTCGGACACTGGGAGGACGACCTGCTCGGCTGTGCCGGCGGCGGCGCCGTCCTTGCGATCCGCGAGGACGGCTCGAGCTTCGCCCCTGCGGATTTCCCGACGGCCGTCGCATGGCGGACCTCGACCCCGCAGCGTGACGTGGTGATCGGGCTGCGCCGCGAGGGCGGGCCAATCACCTGGATTTCCGTCAGCGCCGTGCCGATCGCCCCCGGTGGCGACCCCGGCGCGCGGCGCATGATCACATCGTGCGCCGACATCACCGCGCGCAAGCTCGCCCAGGAGACCCTGCACGAAGCGGTCGGCGCGATCCCCGACGGCTTTGCCGTGTATGACTGGGACGACTGCCTGATCATGTGCAACGACGCCTACCGGCGGATCTATGCCGAATCGGCGCCAGCCATCCAGCTCGGCGCCTCCTTCGTCGACATCGTCCGCTACGGCGTGCATCGCGGCCAATACCCCGAGGCCGGCGAAACCTTCGAGCAGCGCGAAGCCTGGCTCAGCGAGCGCATCGCGCTACGCCGTTCCATGCCGCGGGATACCCTGCAGCAGCTGCCCCGCGACCGCTGGCTGCAGATCCGCGAGCGGCGTACCCCCAGCGGCTGCACCGTCGGCTTCCGCATCGACGTCAGCGATCTCAAGCGAGAATCGACCCGGCTGCAGGCCGCGATCGACAACTTTCCGGGCGACGTCTCGTTCTTCGAACGCAACGGCGCGCTGGTGGCCTGCAACGATGGCTTCCGCACGCTGCTCGGCCTCGGCGATGGCCTGTTCACCGCCGGCCCCCCGATGCTCGACGACATCGCCGGGATCATCGCCGCCGACGCGGAACACTGCGAGCGCAACGCGCTGCTGAAGCAGGACCTCGAACTTGTCCGCACCGGCGAGGCACACCTGTCCACCCGCATCTGGCCCGACGGCCGGGTGATCGAGGCGCACGGCGCCCCGGTGCATGGCGGCGGCTACGTGCTCAACTACATCGACGTCACCGAGCGCCACGCCGCCCATCAGCGGCTGCGTGACAGCGAGCAGCACGCCCGCACCCAGTCCGAGATGCTGCAGATCACCCTCGCCCACATCAGCCAGGGCCTGTCGATGTTCGACGGCGACGGCCGCCTGATGGTGTGGAACGATCGCTATCTCGGCATCTACGGCATGTCCCCCGAGGTCGTGAAGCGCGGCGTGCACATTCGCCAAGTCCTCGAGCATCGGCTCGAGGCGGGTGATCTCGACATCGACGTGGAGCCTTATCTGGAGCAACTGCGGCAGCGGCTGCAGGCCAACAGCGTCGTCCCCAGCATCACCCAAATCCGGGGCGGCCGCATGATCGCGATCGTCAACACGCCGATTCCCGGCGGCGGCTGGGTGGCGACCCATGAGGACATCACCGATATCCGCCGCTCCGAGCTGTTGCTGCGGGAGAAGGCCGAGGAGCTGTCGTCCACCAATATGCTGCTCGATGCGGCGCTGTCCAACATGTCCCAGGGGCTGTGCCTGTTCGACGCCGACAAGCGGCTGACCATCTCCAACCGCCGCTTCCGTGAGATCTATGGCCTCACCGAGCAGCAGGCCGAGCCCGGCATGCACGTCGCCGATCTGCTGCGGCAGCACCAGTGCAATGGCGAGACCAGCCCGCGCGACATCGACGAGATGGTCGAGACGATGCCGAAAACTCCCAGCGAGACTTTCCGCCTGCAGGACGGCCGCGTGATCTCGATCCGGCGAATGCCGACGCCGGACGGCGGCTGGGTGGCGACCCACGAGGACATCACCGAGCAGGAGCGCGCCAGCGAGCGGATCAGCCATCTCGCCTATCACGACGTGCTGACCGGGCTCGCCAACCGCGCCGAGTTCACCCGGCAGGGCGAACGCGCGCTGCACGATGCGGTCTGCCAGAGGGGCCTCATCAGCCTTCTGCTGGTCGATCTCGACCGTTTCAAGGCCGTCAACGACACCTTCGGCCACTCCACCGGGGACAAGCTGCTGCAGCTGGTCGCCGAGCGGATGCGCGAGAATATCCGCTCCAGCGACATCGTCGCCCGGCTTGGCGGCGACGAGTTCGCGATCATCCAGGCGCCCGAACCCGATCAGCGCGAGGCCGCCATTGCGCTGGCCGCGCGGCTGGTCGATACGTTGTGCGAGCCTTACCAGATCGGCGACCATCAGGCGATCATCGGCGCCAGCATCGGCGTTGCGGTCGCCACCGACCGGCACGCCTCGATCGAACAGCTGATGCATCGCGCCGATCTCGCCCTCTACCGGGTCAAGGGCCAGGGCCGCAACGGCTACCGGATCTATGAGGACGGTCTCGACCGCCGCGCCGACGACCGTCTGCGCCTTGGCCAGGACCTGCGCGCGGCGATCGCCAATGGCGAGCTCGTGCTGCACTACCAGCCGATTGTCACGCTCAAGGACGAGCGCGTGTGCGGCATGGAGGCGCTGGTGCGCTGGAAGCACCCGGTGCGCGGCATGATGTCACCCGACCAGTTTATTCCGATCGCCGAGGAAACCGGCCTGATCGTGCCGCTCGGCGAGTTCGTGATCCGCCAGGCCTGCCTCGATGCCAGCCGCTGGCCCGAGCATGTCACGGTCGCCGTCAACATCTCGCCGACGCACATCAAGCGGCGGACGCTGATGGACACCGTGACGCGGGCACTGCTCAAGGCTCGCCTTGCGCCGGAGCGGCTCGAGATCGAGGTGACCGAGACCGTGCTGCTGCAGCAGGACGAAGACATCCTGACCGAGCTGCACCAGCTGCGCAGCCTCGGCATCTCGGTGGCGCTCGACGATTTCGGCACCGGCTATTCGTCGCTCAGCCACCTGCGCATGTTCAGCTTCGACAAGATCAAGATCGACCGTTCGTTCGTCGCCGAATTGACCGAGCGGCCGGATTCCGCCGCCATCGTCTGCGCCGTCACCGGCCTCGCCCGCAGCCTCGACATGAAAACCACCGCCGAAGGCATCGAGAATGAACAGCAGCTGCGCATGCTGCAGGCCGCCGGCTGCGCCCAGGGCCAGGGCTACCTGTTCGGCCGTCCGCAACCCGTCACCGATTCCATCACCGAAGTGTTCGCAGCCGCGCCGCTTCGACAGACCGCATGAGCCGCCGGTGCGAACCGTCGGCCACCACAGTGAAGCGCCATGAACCAGCGATCCATCCTGATCGAACAACTTGACAGCGCGCTCAGCGGCTGGTCGGCCGCGCGCGGCGTCCACATGCTGCAGCAGGTCACCGACCTGTTTCTCGGCGGCACGGTCTACTCGCCGGAGCAGATCGAGGTATTCGACGACGTGCTCGGCAGATTGAGCGACGGCGTCACCGCTGCGGCGCGAACGCAGCTCGCGCAGCGGCTAAGCGACAGCACGACACCGCCGCTGCGCCTGCTGCGGCGCCTCGCGCTCGACGATCTCGGCGACGTCGCAGCGCCGCTGCTGGCCCGCAGCAAGCATCTCGACGACAATCTGCTGGTCACCTGCGTGGAGACGCGCAGCCAGCGCCATCTGCTGGCGATCTGCCAGCGGCCGCAGGTCTCCGAAAGCGTCACCGACCGCCTGGTCGACCGCGGCGAAACACCGGTGCTGCTGGCGATCGTCGAGAACGCCGGGGCGCGGTTCTCGAACACCGGCTTCGGCTCGCTGGTGCTGCGCGCCGGCGGCAGCGATCCGCTCGCTATCAAGATCGGCGCACGCGCGGACCTGCCGCGTCATCATTTTCTACGCCTCCTGACCGTGGTGCCGAGCACCCTGCACGAAACCCTGGAAGCTGGCCGGCCGCCGGACCCCGCACAGTTGCTGGTGTCACGTGTCGCCGAAACCACGACCCGGCAGCCTCCTGCCACGCCGCGCAACTACACTGTCGCGCTCGGCCGCACCCGCGCCTTGCGGGGCTCGGACTCGCTCGGCGAGCGCGAACTGCTGCAGTTCATCTCCGAGGGCAAGACGGACTACGCGATCGCGGGGATCGCGGTGCTCGCCGATGTCGACGTCAAGGTGGTCGAGGACGCCTTCATGCAGCCCCGCCATGAAGCGCTGCTGACCATCGTCAAGGCGGTCGGCCTTGGCTGGCCGACCGCAAAGGCGTTGCTGCAGCTGCGCGGCAGCGCCTCCGGGGAGATCGAGCAGGCGCTGGCAAGCTTCGTGCGGCTGAAGCCCGACACCGCCCGGCAGGCGCTGCAGCTCAAGCAGGCGGCGAGCTGACGGCGCCGCGGGCCGCGGCCGGTCATTGCGGAAACCGCACCACCGGCTTGATGACGATGCCGCGCTCGGAGTCGTGAATCGCGCGATTGATCTCCGCGAAGGGATAGAAGCTGATCAGCCGGTCGAATGGAAAACGCCCCTGGCGATAGAGTTCGATCAGACGGGGAATGAACACGTCCGGATTGCTGTCGCCCTCCACGATGCCTTGGATACGGCGTCCAGCCGTCATGATATCGGGAATGTTCACGGCGAGTTCCGAGCCTGCCGGCGACGCGCCGAGGATTCCGCAGATGCCGCGCGGCGCCAGCGCATCGATGGCCTGGCGGACCACCGGCAGCACCCCGGTGGTCTCCAGCGTAAAGTCGGCCCCGGCGCCGGTGATGGCGCGGATGGCAGCGACCACGTCCGCCGACCGGGCGTCGATGACATCGGTGGCCCCAAGCTCTCTGGCCAGCGCAAGGCGCGCGGCGATCACGTCCACCGCGATGATGGTTCCGGCGCCTGCGAGCCGCGCCGCCATCACCGCGCTCAACCCCACGGAACCTGCTCCGAACACCGCCAGCGTCTGCCCGACCCCGACCTGCAGCGCGTTGATGATGGCGCCCGCACCGGTCTGGATGCCGCAGGCCAGCGGCCCGAGCAACTCCAGCGGCACGTCGTCGCGCACCTTGACGACATTGCGCTCATGGCAGAGCGCATGCGAGGCGAACGAGGACTGGCCGAAGAAGTTGCCGTGCAGGTGGCCGCTGTCGCATGACAACGGACTTGAGCCGTCGGGTCTGCTGCCACCGAAATTATGGCCGAAAAAATCGTAGCAATAGCTCGGCAGGTGGTCCCTGCAGCTTGGGCAATGACCGCAGGAATTGAACGTCATCACCACCCGGTCGCCCGGCTTGACCTTGACCACCGCCCGCCCGGTCGCAACCACGATGCCGGCGCCCTCGTGCCCGAGCACGATCGGCTGCGGCACCGGGTAGGCCTGATCGCGCATGGCGATGTCGGTGTGACAAATTCCGGTCGCGACCAGCTTCACCAGAATCTCGCCGTCACGCGGCGCTTCGAGATCGATGCTTTCGAGCGACATCGGAGCGGCGGGAGCACGAGTGACGGCCGCGGTGATCTTCATCGGAGGCAGGTCCTGGCTGCAGACGGGGACAGCAACCGCGATAGCACGGCTCCCGGCGCAGCTCCTGCCTGATAGTGCTCGCCACTTGACCAGCGACGCCCGGCACGGGCGCATGGCGCGGATATCGACAACAAAAGCGGGGCGGCGCCACGGCGTCGCCCCTCACTCGTCAACCCGCAACGGCGGCATGACGCAGCGCGTCCGCCGCACCCGCCACCGTGGTGCGCATGCCGAGCTTGTCGAGCATTTCGGCGTCGCGGTCGCGCGTGGCATTGCGCGTCGTCAGCAGCACGTTGCCGACGAAGATGGAATTGGCGCCGGCGACGAAGCACAGGGCCTGCAGCTCGTCGCTCATGCCGGCGCGTCCCGCCGACAGTCGCACGATGCTGCGCGGCATCAGGATCCGCGCCACCGCCACCAGGCGGGCGAAGGCGATCGGATCCGGCGGCTCCGCCCGCTGCGCCACCGGCACGCCCGCCACCTCATTCCACATGTTGATCGGCACGCTCTCCGGGTGCGGATCGAACGACGCCAGCGTCAACAGCAGGCCGAGGCGGTCGGACACCGCCTCGCCCATGCCGACGATGCCGCCGCAGCACACATGGATGCCGGCGGCGCGGACATGGGCGATGGTGTCGAACCGGTCCTGCATGGTCCGGGTGGTGATGATCTCGCTGTAATATTCCGGCGAGGTATCGATGTTGTGGCTGTAGTAGTCGAGCCCGGCGTCCGCGAGGCGCCCGGCCTGGTCGCGCGTCAGCTTGCCGAGCGTGACGCACGCCTGCATGCCCAGCGCCTTGACGCCCGCCACCATCTCGCAGACCCGATCGAGGTCGCGATCCTTGGGGCTGCTCCACGCCGCGCCCATGCAGAAGCGGCCGGCGCCGGCGGCTTTCGCCGCGCGCGCCTGCGCGATCACCTCGTCGGTACGCATCAGCTTCGACGCCTTGACGCCGGTGTCGAAGTGCGCGCTCTGCGAGCAGTAGCCGCAGTCCTCCGGGCAGCCGCCGGTCTTGACGCTGAGGAGGCTCGCGGTCTCGACCTCCGCCGGATCGAAGAAGAAGCGGTGCACCTCCTGGGCGCGATGGATCAGCTCCGGCAGCGGCAGGGCATGGAGCGCCTCCGCCTCTGCGCGCGTCCAGTCGGACCGCACCAACTCGGCCGGTCCATTGCGGGTGCTGAGACGGTTCATCACGCACGCTCCTTCCAACGCAACAGAATGGCCGCTGTCACCGCCGCGAGCAGCACCTTGCAGAGATCGCCGACGAAGAACGGCATGACGCCGACGGCCATGACCTTGCTCCAGCCGACGAAAGGCGCCAGCCACAGACCGCCGCACAGGTAGATCACCCCGAGCCCGAACAGCATCGGCGGCAACGCCGCACCGCCACTACGCCTGCCGGAGCGCGGCATCCATTCGCCGGCGATCAGCGCCGCGATCACGAAGCCGGCGAGATAGCCGCCGGTCGGCCCGAACAGCGCGGCAAGGCCGGCGCCGCCGCCCGCCGTGCTGGCGAACACCGGCAGACCGAGCGCCCCCTCGGCGAGGTAGACGAGGATCATCGCCGCGGCGAGCCGGCCTCCGGCCAGCGCCGCGAGCAGGAAGGCGCCGTAGACCTGCATGGTCATCGGCACCGGCCAGAACGGCACGGTGATCTTGGCAGAGATCACCATCACCAGGCTGCCGCCGGCCAGCAGCGCCGCAAGGCGCGCTGCGCTGGCGAGGGGCGAACGAACGCTGGCGCCCGTCATCATCGTTTCTTCTGACATCGCTCATTTCCTTCCAATCTAATCATAGATAATTCTTGAAATTATCTATGATATTGCTAGTAAGGTTGAGGCTAGTCAGGATTTCTCGCCGTCACACGCTGAATCATCATAGATAATCTATCAATGAGTGAGAAAATCGATCCGATCGCAACCCGCATTGCGGCCGCACTGACCGAACAGATCATCACCGGCGAGCTGCCACCCGGCGCGCCGCTGCGTCAGGATCACGTCGCGCACGCCTTCGGCGCGAGCCATGTGCCTGCGCGCGAGGCGTTCCAGCTGCTGCGCGCCGCAGGCCTTGCGGTGAGCGAGCCGCGGCGCGGCATGCGTGTCGCGCCGCTCGACGGCGGCGCGATCCGCGAGGTGGTGGAGATGCGCGCGGTGCTGGAGATGCTGGCCTTCCGCCATGCCGCGCCGCGCTTCACGGCCGTCCATGTCGCGGTGATCGAGGAAGCCGCGCAGGCCGGCGAGCAGGCCGCCACCATCGCGGCATGGGAGGCCGCCAACCGCGACTTTCACAAGGCGCTGGTCGAACCCTGCCGGATGCCGCGGCTTCTCGCGACGCTCGAGCAGCTGCGTCTCGCCAATTCACGCATCGTGCTCGCCGCCGCGCGCTCGGCATCATGGCGGCCGCGCTCCAACACCGACCATCGCCGCATCGTCGAGGCGATCCGCGAGAAGAACCCCGAACGCGCGGCGACGCTGCTGAAGCAGCATCTCCATGGCATGGAGCGCACCGGCACGCCTGCGGCGCCGGACAGCTGAGCGGCGATCGTCATCGATCCGTCATCGCATCATCCGCCTGATGGAATGTTCGCGCCGCAGACGACCGTTGCGGTACCCCGGCTCGACATCTCCGGCGCTTGCACTACGATTTCGCCATTGAACGGACAGTGGGGAAACGACACGTGACAACAACACCGATCTGGCAGTGGTCCGCCGTCGACACGGCCGCAGCCATCAGGGCCGGCAAGGTCAGCGCCGAGCAGGTCGTCGACGCGCATCTGGCGCACATGCACGCGGTCAACCCGGCGCTCAATGCCGTGGTCGTCGATCTCGGCGAGGCGGCACGCAGCGCCGCAAAGACCGCGGACGCAACGCTCGCCGAAGCGCGGAAGCAGGGGCATGAGGTCGGGCCGCTGCATGGCGTTCCCGTCACCATCAAGATCAACATCGACGTGGAAGGCGAGGCCAACTCCAACGGCGTCGTCGCCCTCAAGGACAACATCGCGCCCGGCGATTCCCCGGTCGTTTCGAACCTCAGGAAGGCCGGCGCCATTGTCATCGGCCTGACCAACACGCCGGAATTCTCGCTGCGCGCCTTCACCGACAACCCGCTGCACGGTCTGACGCGCAACCCGTGGAACGCGGACGTCACCTGCGGCGGCTCGTCGGGGGGCGCCGGCGCCGCGGTGGCGGCCGGCATCGGCACGATCGCCCATGGCAACGACATCGGCGGCTCGCTGCGCTGGCCGGCTCACTGCAACGGCGTCGCCACCATCAAGCCGACGCAGGGGCGCATCCCGGCCTACAACCCGAGCGCCACGGCCGAGCGACCGCTGATGGCGCAGTTCATGTCGTCGCAGGGTCCGCTCGCGCGCTCGGTCGCCGACGTCCGCCTCGGCCTCGAGGTGATGGCGCAGCGCGACCCGCGTGATCCCTGGTGGGTGCCCGCGCCGCTCGAAGGACCGAAGCCGAAGGGGCCGATCAAGGTCGCGCTGGCGAAGATTCCGGCCGACATGGACACTGACCCCGGCGTAATCGCGCTGCAGCGCAAGGCCGCGGACCATCTGGCGGATGCCGGCTACGCCGTGAGCGAGGTGGAACTGCCCGACCTCAGCGGTGTGTGGCAGCTGTGGGCCGACCTGATCATGAGCGAGGTCTGGACGCTGCAGAAGGACCAGATGCTGGCGGTGAGCGGCCCCGACTTCCAGAAGACGCTGCATGGTTTCGTCGCGCTCGCCAGCCAGCTCGACAAGGCTGGCTACATGAAGGCGATCGCCGACCGCTCGCGCCATATCCGCAACTGGCTGGCGTTCCTCGAGGAACACCCGCTGGTGCTGACACCGACCACGGTGAAGGCGACGCCGGCGGTCGATGCCGATCTCGGCGGCGACGCACGGGTCAAGGAGCTGTTCTGGAACGACCTGCGCTTCATCTCGTCGATCAACGTGCTGGGCCTGCCGGGCGCGGTCGTGCCGGTCGGCCTGCACAACGGCCTGCCGGTCGGCGTGCAGATCGTCGGCTCGCGCTATCGCGAGGACCTGTGCCTCGATGCCGCCGCGGCGATCGAGCGCAAGGCCGGCGTCCTGGTCGAGCAGCTGTGGCAGGACCGCTGATCCTGCGCTGCGGCCGGCATGCACGGCACGGCACTCGCCCGTGCCGGCCGCGAGCGCATCGCCGCCTGCATCAGCCGTAAACGATGGTGCGCGTGCTGGTTTCGATGATCTCGACCGGAGCCAGCGGCACGCTGTCCTGGGTGGACCAGCGCCACTGTCCGCCGCCAGCGCGCTTCGCCGCGTAGAGCGCCTGGTCGGCCTGGTCGAGCAGGCGCGCGGCGGCACCGGCCGGCAGAGCGGCGGGCGCCTCGCTGATCAGGATGCCGGCGCTCGCGGCAATCCGCACCGGCTCCCCGCAAACATGGAATGGCAGTGACAGCGCCGAGACCACGCGCTTGGTGACGGCGAGCGCGGCGTCCTCGCCGGCCGGCCCGGCATCGACCCGGCTCAGCAACATGAACTCGTCGCCGCCGAAACGCGCCACCAGGCTGTCGGGGGCGATGCACTCGGTCAACCGCTCGGCGACCTGCTGCAGCAACTGGTCGCCGGCCTGATGGCCGAGGCGGTCGTTGACCGGCTTGAAACCGTCGAGATCGATGGCGACGATCGCCACGCGTCCGCTCGCGGCATCGAGCGCGGCACAGAACGCCGCGCGATTGGGCAGGCCGGTGAGAAAATCCTGATGGGCCTGGCGCGCCAGCGCCTGTTTGGCCTCCAGGCGCTCGATGAATGCGGTGCTGAGATGCCGCGATGCCTCCCGCAGCGTGATCCAGAACAGCACCAGCATGCAGGCCCCAAGCTTGTAGGCCATCTCGGGCCGGGACAGGCCGGCCACGATCGTCGGCGTCAGCAGCAACGCCGACGCCAGCAGCACGATCCACGGCCGCACCGCGGCGCGCGACACCATGCCGACACAAAACGAGATCGAGAGCCCGAACGCGATCCACGCGCCGGGCGCGTCGCCCAGCCACAGCGCACAGGCCGACAGCATCCCCAGCGCCACCGCGAACGCCGCGGCACCTGCGCCGTAGATGTGCTCCCAGCGCAGCACTTCCGCATCCGAGAGCGGCCCGTGCCTGAGACGGCGCTGATAGGCCCACAGGCTGTAGAGCCGCACGAACGCGGTCAGCGCGATGGCACAGGACACGGCGACATAGTGGACGCCGCCGCTGACCACGGCGAGGCTGACCGCGCCGACAATCGAGGTGCCGGCGGTCGCCGCCACCTGCGGCAGCGCCGTGTAGAGCATTTCGATCAGTTCACGCCGAATGCCCGAACGCGGCGCCATGCTCGAAGCGATCTGTCCCATGGTCGCACCATGACCGGGAGTCCCTAACGAGAGGTAGGAACCTGCGACCTCGGGGCATCGGCTTTCGACAGAGGCTTAAGAGGATATGAAGGCCTGCGGCCGCCGCCGCACCAGCGCCGGCAACACCGCCGGCGCCGCGAGACGATGTCCCGGCCTGTGGCCTGCGGTTACTTCAGCAGGTCAACGAGACGGGCGAGAGCGCCGCCAAACCCCTTCAGCGAGACCTTGAACGCCGTGGGCTGCGGATTGCCGAGCGTCGCCGCAGTGATGTTGATCGCCGTGCCGGTCTTCAGCTTGCCGACAGTGGCGGCATCGAACGCCACCGGGACCAGGCAGCCGGCCGGGACGCAGGTCGAGAAAGCGAGCGGCGAGCCGAGCGCGGTCTCGTCGAGCTTGAGGCTGGCCCCCTGCGCGAGCGCGAGGCCGAACGGCAGCAACAGGGCACCTTCGAGCTTGCCGCCCTGGGCATTGTGCAGCTCCATCGCCAGCACGGTCTGGTTGGTCTGGGTGTTGGTCTGCACCTGGCGGATCACGCAGGACACGTTGTTGTTCTGCGCCTGGCAGGCAAGACTCCAGTCCTGGTAGCTCTCGACCAGCGAGCCGGCCCCGCCCGGAAGCGATGCCGCCTGTGCCGCCGAAGACAGGAAGGTCCCCGCGAGGGTGAGGCCAAGCAGCAGACGAAGCGCGGCCCGCGTGGTCGCGGCCGGACGGCGATCGATCGAAAGAGTCATGGTGGTGTCGAAATCCTGGTGGGAATCGCCCCGCCCCCAAGGCAGGACCGGAATGCCGTTTCCACCCTGCCTTGGCGGCATTGTCAATCACCCGCGAGCCCGGCGCCCGCCCCCGAGGTGGCGTCGAATTGCGTCTCAATCAGCGCAAAGCATGCAAAGCGCGGCCTCCATTTAACCAAATCTGAATGACCTCGCGCGTCATTATCCGCGCCCGCCCGCGGCCTGCCGTCGCTGCACCGTCGCGGGCGACATCCACGCACCTGCACAGCCGCCACGCAACACAGAGACAAGGGTGGACACCCAGCCATGAGCACGATCGGTATCCGGGGGACGTTTTTCGACTTCGTCGACGATCCGTGGAAGCACATCGGCAACGAGAAGAACGCCGCCCGCTTCCACCAGGACGGCCTGCTGGTCGTCGCCGACGGCATCATCAAGGATTTCGGCCCGCACGACGAAGTCGCGCCGCGGCATCCCGGCCTCGCGGTCACCCACATCAAGGACCGCATCATCGTCCCCGGCTTCATCGACGGCCATATCCACCTGCCGCAGACGCGCATCCTCGGCGCCTATGGCGAGCAGCTGCTGCCGTGGCTGCAGATGTGGGTCTATCCGGAAGAGCTGAAGTACCGTGACCGCGACTACGCCCGCGAAGGCGTCAGGCGCTTCCTCGACGCCCTGCTGGCGAGCGGCACCACCACCTGTCAGGCGTTCACCAGTTCCTCGCCGGTCGCGACCGAAGAGCTGTTCGACGAGGCCGCCCGCCGCAACATGCGCGTCATCGCCGGCCTCACCGGCATCGACCGCAACGCGCCGGCCGAGTTCGTCGACACACCGGAAAACTTCTACCGCGACAGCAAGCGCCTGATCGCGCAGTATCACAACAAGAACCGCAACCTCTACGCCATCACGCCGCGCTTCGCCTTCGGCGCCTCGCCGGCGCTGCTCGAGGCCTGCCGCCGTCTCAAGCACGAGCACCCGGACTGCTGGGTCAACACCCACATCTCCGAGAATCCGGCCGAGTGCCGCGGCGTGGTGCAGGAGCATCCCGACTGCCAGGACTATCTCGGCGTCTACGAGAAGTTCGGCCTCGTCGGCCCGAAATTCTCCGGCGGCCACGGCGTCTATCTCTCCGACAGCGAATTCCGCCGGATGTCGAAGGCCGGCGCTGCCGTCGTGTTCTGCCCCTGCTCCAACCTGTTCCTCGGCAGCGGCCTGTTCCGCCTCGGCCGCGCCACCGATCCCGAACACCGCGTCAAGATCGCGTTCGGCACCGACATGGGCGGCGGCAACCGCTTCTCGATGATCCATGTGCTCGACGATGCCTACAAGGTCGGCATGTGCAACAACACCATGCTCGACGGCTCGATCGATCCCGTGCGCAAGGATGTCGCCGAGGCCGAGCGCAACAAGCTGTCGCCCTATCGCGGCTTCTGGTCGGTGACGCTGGGTGGCGCCGAGGCGCTGTACATCGACGACAAGCTCGGCAACTTCACGGTCGGCAAGGAAGCTGACTTCGTCGCCCTCGACGTCAATGGCGGCCCGATCGCGCAGCCCTGGCACCAGTCGCTGATCGCCGATGGCCGCGGCCCGCAGACCATGGACGAGGCTGCCAACCTGCTGTTCGGCGTCATGATGGTCGGCGACGACCGCAGCGTCGACGAGACCTGGGTGATGGGCAAGCGCCTGTACAAGAAGGCCTGAGCGGACGACGCCGATGGCCGCGAGCCGCGACAGCATCGACGGGCCGGTCGCGCTCGTCATCCAGCGCCGCATCGCCGACGAAGGCTTCGCCGCGTTCGCGCGCTGGAGCGGCGCGGTCGCCGAGCGGCTGAAATCCTGGCCGGGCTTTCTCGGCCAGGAAGTGGTGCCGCCACAGCCACCCGCCCATGTCGACTGGGTGCTGATCCTGCGCTTTGCATCCGCCGCCGCGGCACGCGGCTGGCTGCAGAGCGACCTGCGCGAAGAACTCCTCGCGCAGATTCGCCACCATTTCGTCGGGCCGGAAGACATTCATCTCCTGCCCGATGCCGGCCAACGCCAGGAGACCGCGGTTTCCGCCGTGATCTCCTTCAAGGTGCCGGCGGGCGACGATGACACCTTCCTCGCCTGGCAGCAGCGCATCCAGGCGGCGGAAGCGGAGTTCAAGGGATTCCTGCGCCACAAGATCGAGCCGCCGATCCCGGGCCTGCACGACGACTGGATCATCATCCTGTCGTTCGACAGCGACGCCCACCTGTCGGCATGGCTGGACTCGCCGGAGCGGCAGGCACTGCTGGCGGAAGGCGAGCGCTTCAACGCCGGCATGAGCGTGAAGCGGACGAGCTACGGCTTCAATTTCTGGTTTCCCGCCGGACAGGCCCCGGCGCCGGGCGCCGCCTTCATCTTCAAGTGCAACCTGCTCGTCCTGCTGGTGCTCTACCCCATCGTCTATCTCTGGGGGTTCTTCGTCAGCCGCCCGCTGATCGATGCCCATGGCGTGCCGTTCTGGCTGTCGCTGTTCATCGGCAATCTCGTCAGCACGCAGTTGCTGGGCTGGTGGGTGGTGCCCGCCGCCTTCAAGGTGTTCGACTGGTGGCTTGCGCCAAAGACCAGCACCGGCCGGCAGATCGGCGGCTACGCCCTCGTCGCCGCGCTCTATGCCGTCGCGATGGCGGCCTATGCGGTTCTTCTCGCCTGGAACTGGGGCAAGGGCTGAGGGAAGCGCGGCGCCGTGCGGCTGGCGCGGCGAACACCATCGCCGCGCCTTGCACCATCCGCGCCGGCATCTCGTCAGCGCGTCGCCAGCTTGCGCCGCTCCTCCTCGGTGAGGCCGCGCGTATCCTGCTCGGTCAGCGGACCGTACCCCACCACCTTGACGGGATCGTCGGGATTATAGCTCTGCCGCTCGGCGGCTGGCGGCCGGCGCTTGCTGTCCGGGGCCTCGTCGTCTCCCGAGCCGCCGCCATAGCCGAGCACCTCGACCATGATGATCGACGGCTGGCCGCTCTGCGACTGGGCCGGCATCGGCGCCTGCTGGTTCGCCGCCGTGGTGTTCGCCGCCGTGGTCAGCGCGCCGATCGGCGGGCCCTGCACGGTCGGAACGCCGGTCGCGGTCCCCTTCACCTCGATGTTGGCGGCGTTGACGATGTGCAGCGCCGCGAGGTTGAGGTTGCCGGAGACGCGGATGCCCGCCTCGCCGGGATCGATGGTGCCGAGCGGCGCGATCAGGTCGACCTGGCCGCGCGGCACCTCGGGCAACGGCTGCAGTGTCGCGATGCCGGCGCCGGTACTCGGCGTCTGCGGCGACAGCGTGACCCGGCCGTAGTTGTCGTACTCGCGCTTCGGAGGCGTGTAGACCTGGGTGGTCTTGGAGCCGCGGCCGGCGTTGATGTCGCCCTCCGCCGACCAGGCGATGATGTCGCCGCCGAAGGTCGTCATGATGCGCGACAAGCCGAGCAGCAGGCTGCCCTTCGAGTAGGTCTCGATGTTGCCCTTCCCTTGCGTGATCAGGCCCGAGGTCGGCGGCGGCACGACGCCGTCGACGCCGAGGACGATCCGGCCGCCCGGCGCCAGCAGCTGGATGCTGCCGCCGGCGACCGTGCGGACGCCGGCACCGCCGAACATGGTGATGTCGCCGAGGTAGCCGATCGGCGCACCGCTTGCATCATGATCGGGGAATAGCGCCGCGATTGCCTGGCGGCCGCGCAGATAGGAGCCGGGGCGCGGACCGCTGGCATCATTGAACTCGCGGCCGCCCTCGCGCAGCTCCCAATAATACACCTGCCGCAGGAACACGGCCTGCTGGTCCGGCGGCAGCGCCGCGAACCGCGCGCGCGCGTCCGCATCGGAGCCGCGGAAGCCGTACTGCTGGGAAAGCCAGTCGGCGAGCTCCTTCTCGTAGGTCTTGACCACCTTGCCGGGCTGGTCGGCGAGCGGAACATCCTTGCTGGCAAGATTGGCCGGATCGAGATAGCGCACCAGGCCGGCATAGTTCGTGCCAGCGGCGCCCGCCGTCATCACCACCGACGCGCCGGAGCGAAGGTCGCCGGGCACAACCGGTCCGAGGCTGATCACCGTGCCCTTGTCGGCCTGGTAGACATTGCGGCCCGCCGACACCAGCAGCGTGCCGGGGCCCGCGACCTGCAGGTTGGCGTAGAGGATGTCGCGCCCGGCCGACACCACCGAAACATCGTTGTCGCCGGTGTGCACGATCAGATTGCCGACATACAATGCCGTGTTTGTATTGTCGGGAACATCGGGCTGCGTGCCCAGGCTGACGATGTCGCGCGCGGCGATCAGGCGCAACGGCTTGGCCGCCACGCGCCAGCTCACCGATGGCCGCGGCCAGCTGCCGCCGCTGCCCGTGACGGTTTCACCACTCTTGAAGCCGACGATGTCACCACCGGCCGCATAGACCAGCATCGCCGTCGGGTCCGCCGCATGCAGGTTGCTCGCGGTGTTGGGCCCGAATGCGAACAGTTCGACGCCACCCGGCTCGAGAATATTGTAGTTGTTCGAGACCGTTCCCGTGCCGTTGGTATTGGTGATCTTGCCCTGCTCGCCACGCTGCCAGCCGACGAATCCCGGCTGCGACGGTGTCGCCAGGGCGCTGGGATCGGCGCCCGACATATCGATGGCGTAGCCGCCACCATAGATCGAACGACCGGCCAGCAGCTCGAGTTGCCCGATCGGCGACGGCGCCAGCAGCAGCGGTGAGGCCCGGAAGTCCGGCGGGACGTCATAGTTGCCGTAGTAGATGCTGCCGCTCGCCGCCAGCACCCGCAATGTCGGCGGATACACGAAGGCCAGATCGGTGTTTTGATCGATGGTGCCGCCCGCCAGCATATACGCCATGGTCGGAACGACATTGCCGCCGGCGGACGTCAGGTTGATGGCCGTCTCGTTGCGCCACAGGCTGAACCAGGTGAGACCGCCACCCACGTGATAGGTACCTGCGGCAGTATAGCCCGTCGTGTTCTGCAGCAGCACGCGGCCCGGATCGGCGGCGCCGGACAGCACGACGTCGCCGCGTGCCGACAGGTTGACCACGGCATCGCCCGGGATCACCAGCGGGCCGCCAAAGCCGAGCCCGACGTTGGCGGTCGATGAATCCGGCCAGCGCGGATCGATCGCGGTCTTGGTGCCGTAGGTCAGGTTGACGCCGCCGATGGTGCCGGCCTGCACGTCGATCTCGCCGCGCAGGTTGACCAGCACGCCGCTGGAGTCGCTCTTGACCCTGGTGGTCAAGAGCGTGGGCTGCAACGGGTTGAGCTGACCGCCGACCTTGAGCAGCAGGTCGCCGCCGCCGGTCAGGATGGGCGTTCCATCGGCCGCGATCCGGCCGGTCGAGCCCACGGCGATATTGAGCGCCGTCGTGTTTGAATTCGGCACTGGGCCGACGCTCTGGGTAACCAATATGCCGGCGTCGCCGCCGGCCAGCACGGCGACGTTGCCGCCGCCGAGCGTACCGAAACCGGTGAAGCCGAGGAGCGCGACAGATGTGTTGGAATCGCGTGGCTGCGGCAGCGCCACCGTGCCGAAATTGATCCACCACGCGGTGCGCTGGCCGACGATGTCGCCCCCCTGGCGCCACAACCAATTGCCGGGGTTGCCGTCCTGGTAAGTGCTGTTGTTGATGGACAGGCCGGTCAGGTTGCCCTGCGCGGCGACCAGCAGATTACCGCCACCATCCGGATACCAGGCGTGATAAACGCTGCTCAGGCCGCCATTGACCTGCGCCTCATAGGACACACCCGTAGGGCCGAGAACGGAGCGGCTGCTATCCATCGAGCTGTCCAGCCTGCCGCGCGGCAGGTCGTATTTGTCGTTGTCGGCGGCAAGCAGCTTCTGCGTGCCTGCCGTATAGATGCCATATCGCGTGCGCACCTGCAGATCGGCGCTGCTCAGCAGTTCGAGGTCTCCCGTTCCCGTCCGCACCACGCTCGGCACAGCGAACAGCTGCTTGGCGCTCTCGCCTCCGGCATTCCACACACAGTAGTCGCCGAGAACCGCGCAGATGCCGTCGTCTCCCGGATCACCGGGGGTTCCGAACGGATTTGTTCCATCCCCCATATCCTTCCATCTCCAGCCGGGATCCAGGACCGTCATGATGGCAGCGATCGAGGTGTCCGCGAGCACCAGGCTTCCCGCGTTGGCCGCCCGCGGTCGCAGCATGCGGCTGTCGGCGGCGTTGACATCGGCGCCGGCGACAAGACGCAGTGACCACGACTGTGATCCAGCCGGCAGCATCGGAGCTGCGGCCCAAATGCCTCGTGGTGTCGGATCATCACGCAGTTTCACAAGGTTGGCATCGCCCGGCAGCCGCACGTCCGTCATGCCCGGGATGAGGGCGCCAGCCGCCAGCGGCAGCGCGCCGTTCAAGGTCATATCGACCGGCAGCGCTGTGTTCTTCGGCCAGATCATCGGACCGACATTGATGTCGGATGCGAAGCGGTTGCCGGCGCCAAGGATCACGCCGGCGGGCAGCATGGTGTTCTGCCGCAACAACGTGCCGCGGGCGTAGATGACCGCACCGGCAGCATCGCGAATGTCGGCCCGCAGGACGGTGCCGGCCGGCAGCGTCAGCGCTCCCAGCAGCGGCGCGTCGGCGGGCAGCACGATGTTCGCGTTCAGCGTGAAGGCCTGCACCGGCAAGTCGTAGTTCAACACGCTGAAACGGGGGAAGACAGTGCCATCGGCCAGAACGACGCCGGCACGCGGGATCACCACGTCACCATATGCCTGCGTTCCTTTCACCAGAATCCATGCGACCTGGGGCGTGTTCTGCCCGTCGGAGCCGGCAAATGGCGCCGCTCCGAAGCCGTCGCTGACACTGCCGTAGACATTGAGGTTGCCGCCGGCGCGGATCACCAGCCGGCCCGGTTCGCCGGAGCCAGCAATCGCCGTCTTCTGCGTGTTCGGATTGACGCTGGCGTAACGGTAGCCCGACAGGTCGATGTCGCCGGAGATGGTGAGGTCGCCGGTCGACGTCGCGCTGGTGATCTCGACGCCCGGCCGCAGATGGAAGGCATCGGTGTAGGCGCTCAGGCCCTTGAGTCGGGCCTGCAGGTTGGTGTTTTGCAGCGCACCCGGCGTGTTGGTGAGCGAATTACCCGACATGAACAGGCTGTTGTCGGCATCCACAGTCGTCATCAACGCCTGATTGATGATGCCATCGGCTGGCTGGTAGGTGCGGAAGCCGTTGACCGCGATGCTGCGCGCGCCGGCGATCGTGACCGGCCCAGCCGCATCGATCGCCACGTCATTGGCGCCGTCGCCAGAGCCGCCGATACCACCAAGCCGTGGTGCGTTGAGATCGATCGTGCCACGCGTGACAGTGTCGGCCGAACGCACGTCGATGCGCGATCCGGGCGCAAGGCCGAGCCGGCCCCTGGTCGTCGTCAGGTCGACCACCGCGCGGTTGGGCGCATCGATCGGCTGGCCATAGCTGTCGACGCGCAGCACCGTGCCATGAGCATCGAGCACGGCGGTGCCGCCAAGCACGAGGTCGTCGCGCGACGACAGCCGGATCGTGCCGACCCGCTCGCCGCTCGCATTGACCGTGCCGTTGACGGTCAGCCGGCCGCCATCGACCGACACGGTGATGCTGTTCGCCACCAGCTCGTCGCCGATGGTGAGGTCGCCCTGCTTGATCTGGAAGCTGCGGGCGCCGACCACGCCACCTGCGGTGAGCCGCCGGTTGAGCCCGGCGAAATCGTCGACCGTCTGGCCGTGGACGTCGATGCTGCCGGCGAGATACGGCACCAGCG
>NZ_JBFRFW010000026.1:0-72408 GCF_052115025.1 Bradyrhizobium sp. 2TAF24
TGTTTCTGTCTTTCGCCGGCCTGGTGGTTCTTGCGAGGAGCCCATACCCGATCCCATTCCGAACTCGGCCGTCAAATTCCTCCGCGCCAATGGTACTATGGCTCAAGCCCTGGGAGAGTAGGTCGCTGCCAGGCCTGCAAAGGACAGACACTTCCTCTTTACGACACTCAAACAAAAACGCCGCTTCCTCACGGAAGCGGCGTTTTTGCGTTTGAACGGACATGTGCGCGGGTCCGAACTGTGCTGCGCTATTGAATGATGGCCCGTGCGCCGCGCAGCCGATCGTTCCCGTCAAAACTTACGCTGACGCTTTGCACCGCTTGCCCCGCGAACCGGGCAGGCAGCAAGAAAGCGAAGCTGCCGTCTGCCGTGGTCGTGCTGCTGCCAAGCGAGGCCTCGGTCGTGACGAGCCGAAGCATGCGGCGCTGGACCTCGTGGCCCGCCGCATCCACGAAGATGATGCCGATGCTGGCAGCCCGCTCGGCTGCCGTGCGCGCGGCGAGTGATGCGTCGAAGCGGAAGGTTGCTCCGGCCGTGGCGGGAAAACGCGCCGAGTTGGTGGCGAGGCCTTGCGCCGCGGTGACATCGATTCGCGCCGGCGGGAAATTCCGAGCGGGGCCGTCGCCCTCGCGATAGCGAGCCGCAGCGATGCTGGCGGTCACCGCTCCGGTGCAGGCCGTGCAATTCAGCTCGCGGTTGGCGCGCAACGCGAACACTGCGGCACTGGCTGTGGCCGGCACCTTGCCGGTGATGTCTTGGTGGACGACGGCGCCGGCATCGACATCGCCGAGCGCGCTCAGGGTAATGGTGGCGTGAGCGACCGGCGCTCCACGCTCGTCGAGCAGGCGCCCGCTGATGCGCGGGCCATCGCGATTGACGCCGAGGTTGCTATGCGGCTTCAGATAGTGAAGTGCGACGTTGGTCAGGGTGCCGCTCGCCGTCTCCGGCAGCAGCCGACTCGGAAATGGTTCCCAGGTCTGGAACAGCGCGTCGTCCGGCCGCAGCCCGAGCTCTGTTTCCACCTGGTCCGCATGCCGGATCGCGGCCTGCGCCCATTGCGTGTCGCTGGTCGCGGCGGGACCGGCGTTGTAGATCACGCCGAAGCGGACTTGCCGGCTCCTCAGAAAGCCGGCGAGGGACACCAGGTGATGCGTCGCCTGAGGCGACCAGCTCTCGTCGACATGAAGAAAGGCGAGGCGATCGCCCGTTGCCTTGGCGTAAGCGTCCACCCAGCCTTTGGTGGCTTCGAGGAAATCGCTGGCGTCATAGACCACTTCGACGTCGCCGATTCTGATGTTCGGAAAGATCCGTTTGGCGATCGCGACATTGGGCGCCAGATCTTGCGCGAGCTGGGCTGCGGACAGCTTGCAGGCATCAGGTCCGGTATACTGGTGGCCGTAGTAGAACGGCTCGTCCATCGCAATGTAGGCGAGGTCGCCGCCCAGCCGCTGGATGAGTGACAGCACACGCTCCACGAGGCCAGGCTCGCCATAGGCTTCCGTTGTCTCATGACAATGATCGGATACGCTGAGCATGCCGATTTCCAGGGCGAGCGCGATGTGTCGCCGGCGCAGCTCTGCGAAAATCTGTTTCAGGTCGTCCTCGCGGCCCTGCGAAGCGAATCCGGGCCCGATCTTGAACACCTGCGTCTGGCTCGCGACATTGGGCCAGGCGGCGTCGGGCCGGAACAGGTCCATGTAATCGGCGCCGGCATCCCACTTGTGCGCGGCGCGGACCACCGGATCGACGGCGGCGAGCCAGATCTCCGCCGCGCGGGCAGCCCGCGGCACGCTGCCGAGCGTCATCGCGCCGATCATCGCGAGTGTGAGACCGCGCTGCATCTTGAGCCGGCCGTTTCCTCGCATGCGTGGCCTCCCAAACAATCTCGATTGCGCCGGCATCGCGCTACTGCCTGGGCAACATCGCGAGGCAGCAGACCGCGACAGAATACATCGCGAATCTGACCGAAAATGCAGTCTCGGCTAGAAGCAGCGTTTGGGTGCTCAGATGTTTGGAGCGCGCGCATTATGGTGATCTGCGATCATCACGGCCGCGATGTTCCGCGGAGGCGTCGCGGACGGCAGAGGTGTGTTCGCTACGGCCGCTTTGGGATGGTGGCAGATGCGCGCCTTGTTCGCTCCGCGCTGCCATTGTGGTGCATGTGACGGCGCAACGGCGTCGACGCTGTCTCGCGTCGTTTCGTGCTCGTCAGGGGCGAGAGGGCAGGCGCTTCGGGACTATCAATCGTTCGCTCGCGCTCGCGGCGCGCGATCCCGGAGAAGTCCTGGGAGTGGCTTCTGGAGGCGCGTTTGCGACTGCGACGGGGGCCATGTAGGGCCGAGGATGGCCTTTCGACGCCCGCTGAACCCGTGCCGGCGCCTGCGAGGCATGATGAGTCGCCGGTCCCAGCCGGTCCGATGGGCGCCCGCAAGGACGGCAACGGCGAGCGGTGCGCGTCTGAAGCGCGCGATATTTTTCAATGATTTCAAAGAGATGGATGGCGGAGACAGAGGGATTCGAACCCTCGATAGGGCTTTACAACCCTATAACGGTTTAGCAAACCGCCGCCTTCAGCCACTCGGCCATATCTCCGTTACGGCTGCATATGCCCGACAGCTGTGGCATCTGCAAGTCGGAGATTGCGCGACCCACGTCTTAATTGTCGATCGCGGTGATCGAATTGCCTTGCCATTCCATGGCGTTGAAACGTGGCATGGCGTCGCCCGGATCTCTGGAACCCGATGACAGGGGGCTTCTCCGGGAACGGGCCTGTCGCGGCGCCATTTGGCGCACGAGCGGGGAGGGCGCGGACCCCACCCGTTCCCGGCGACAGGGATGGAACCCGATGCTCCACCGGCATCCGCCCGGCACCGGAAGAGCGGCGATTAAGGCAGCGATTCTGCCATTTGATTCGACCTCAAACGGTGCAGCGCGCGTGCGCGGCGGTGGACAGCCCAATTGTGGCATCTGAGCAGGTGCACATCGGGCTTCAAAAAATGCGCAGTTAAATCAATGAATTACGGGCGTGGTTTGTCAGCGTCTGCGTGTTATTTGTGCAACACATCTCCAAAAACGGCGGCGCCGGGCCGTTTATAGGGCGGTCCTTTGTTGCCTGTGCAGAGGCGTTAGGTAATTGTCGTGGTGCGACGGAGGGGGGCATCCCGAGGTCGTCCCGTCTAGATGTTTCGCTGAAGTCCCTCGCGTTATGCGGGAGTGTCCGAAAGCGCGAGGCAACCAGGCGGTCAGCGGGGACAGGGAACCACCCAGAGTGTTTTCAGCACGACGGAACTGGAACTCTCCCTATAGAGCAAACTTGGAGGTTTACATGAAGATGGTTAAGAGCCTCATGCTCGGCACCGCGGCGGGTTTCGTCGCGCTGTCCGGAGCTCAGGCGGCCGATCTTCCCGTCAAGGCCAAAGCGGTCGAGTACGTGAAGATCTGCTCCCTCTACGGCGCGGGCTTCTACTACATCCCGGGCACCGACACCTGCATCCGCATCGGCGGTGCGCTGCGTTTGGACACCTCGTTCAACGGCACCACCTATGACGTGCCGTTCTGGCAGGGCAGCACCGGCGGTGCCAACGCCTACAACCGCAACTACTTCACGACCCGCGAGCGTCTGAACCTGTTCATCGATACGCGCACCGCCACTGAATACGGCGTTGTTCGTACCTATGCCAACTTGCAGTTCGACTTCGCTCAGGGCCGCGAGAGCCTGGCGGGCGGCTACATGGAGAACGACTTCCTGTTCATCCAGTTCGCCGGCTTCACCTTCGGTAAGGCGGTGTCGCAGTTCGATCCGCAGTGGGCGCTCGCCAAGCCGTGGATCGCCTCGGGCGTGCTCGGTGGCTCGAACAACGCGACCGGTATCCCGCAGCTCGCCTACACCGCTTCGTTCGGTAACGGCGTGTCGGCGACGATCTCGCTCGAAGACGCTCAGCCCTACCGTTCGGCCGGTGTCGTGAACGCCACCGCGGGCCTCCTCGGTCCGTTCGGCGCCAACATCGCCGCCAGCGGCCTGCAGAACGCCTTCTACGGCGCTGCGTCGAACACCTTCCTGGGCAACACCCAGGCTGGCGACCACGTGCCGGATATCGTTGCCAACCTGCGCCTCGACCAGGCCTGGGGTTCGCTGCACTTCGGCGCTGCTGCGCATGAAGTTCACGGCACCTACTACACCAGCTCCAACAGCGACAGCGGCCGTCCGTCGTCGGCCTGGGGCTATGCCTTCACCGGCGCTTTCGAGCTGAAGAACCTGCCGACCGGCGTGGGCGACAGCTTGAAGGTTGAGGCGAGCTACGCCAAGGGCGCTGCCAAGTACGTCTGGGGCGGCACCGTGGACACCACCGGTGGTGGTCGTTTCGCCAAGATCGGTTCGGGCGTGGGCTCCGCGGGCAGCATGGCGTTCGGCTATGTGCTTGATGGCGTCTACACCGGCACCAATTCGGGCAACGGTTCGAGCATCGACCTGAGCTCGGCCTGGGAAGTCAGTGCTTACTTCGAGCACTACTGGAACCCGGCCTGGCGGACCTCGGTGTTCGGTTCGTACACCTCGATCACCTACGGTTCGGCTGGCAATGCGGCGCTCCTCGCTGCGGCGAACGGCGCGGGCTTCCTGTCGAATACGGCGACCGGCGCGGTCACCGGCTCGTTCCTCGGCACCAACACCGGCAACTTCAACTTCGCGGTTGCTCAGGTTGGTACGCGTACGGCCTGGACCCCCGTTCAGAACCTGACTCTGTCGGCTGAGTTCGTCTACAGCCGCCTGATCCAGAACCAGAACGGCGTCTACACCACCGCTGGTGGTATCCCGGGCGTTTCGGCCGGCAACACCTTCGAGATGAAGAACCAGAACCTCTACAACGGTTCGGTTCAGATCCTGCGCAGCTTCTGATCGTCATCGTCTAACGACGATCGAGATCACGGCTCAGCCCCCGGCGGTTCTCCGCCGGGGGTTTTTCTTTGGCTGGACTGTTGTCTTCGGCGGGCAAGGGAAACGTCGATCGTCATCGCGGCGTGCTTCGTTTCGAAGATTGGGGTCTTCAGCCGGGGACGGCGATATGGTCCGGCGCCAGTCCGGCTTGCCGGCGCTGCATCATTGCAATGAACGCCGCCTCGAGATGGCGCGTGAACTGCGCGGTGTCGAACAGCGGCGTGGTCAGGCGGTTGTCTGCGAGCTTGTCTCTGAGCGCGGCCAGGCGCGCGGGCTCGCGCGCCAGTGCGATGGCAAGGCTCTCGTAGTCGTCGAGGCTCGCCGTGACCAGCTCCGGCAGGCCGACAGCCTCCAACAGGCTCGTGGCCACCCGGCCGGCGAAGGTGGTGCCGCGGCAGGTGAGCAGCGGCAGGCCGGCCCACAGGGCATCGCTCGCGGTCGTATGGGCGTTGTAGGGCAGGGTGTCGAGGAAGAGATCCGCGCAGCGGTGCCGGGCAAGATGCTCCGCCGGTGGCGCGCGGTCCGCGAATACCAGGCGGCTGCCGTCGACGCCGCGCGCCTCGGCTTCACGCCGTAGATTGGCTGCGGCCTGCGGATGGTCGGCCAGCAGCCACAGCACGCTGCCATCGACTTGCGCCAGGATCTTCATCCAGCGATCGAACACCTCCGGTGTGATCTTGTAGGCGTTGTTGAAGCAGCAGAACACGACGCCGGTGGCCGGCAGGCCGCAATCGACACGGTCGACGCCGGCTGCGGCGATCGTGCGCGCGCGGTCGTTGGCCTGGTAGCAATGGGGCAGGGTGACGACCTTCTCGGCATAGAAAGCGCGTTCGGCTTCCGGCAGCACGTAGCGGTCGGCGACGATGTAGTCGACGTAGGGTGCACCCAGCGTGCCCGGAAAGCCGAGATAATTGACCTGCAGCGCTGCGGCCCGCCGTGCGAACACCCGCGTGCGCTCGTCGCCGAAATAGCCGTTGAGGTTGACCAGCACGTCGATGCCGGCCGCACGGATCGCCGCGACCGCTTCGGGATCGCCAAGGCCGCGGATCGGCAGGACGCGATGGACGGCCCGCTCGATCCGCCGGCGGGTGTCGCTGCCGTCGTCCCAGCCATTGTCGATGGCGGTGATCTCGAAACGGCTGGGGTCATGATGCTCGAGCACGCCGACCAGCAGCAGGGATGTCGCCTGCTGGCGAAACTCGCCCGAGAGATAGCCGACCCGGATCCGGCCGTCGCTTGCCGGCGACGGCGCCGCGGTGGGGGCGGCGGCGGCCGGAAATCGCAGAGCGCTGAACAGCGCGGCGCATTGCTGCAGGCTGGCCGGTGAGGTCGCAAGGCCCTGCCAGCCGAATGGCTCGATCGCCGGCTTGCCGGCGGCGAGATCGCGCTCCACCTCGACGGTCAACGCGGCAACGCCACGCCAGTCGCAGGCCAGCATCTTCTCGTGCAGCAGGCTGCCCTTGAGGAACGGCAGATCCGGGGCGATCTGCAGGGCCGCCGTATAGGCGCGCACCGCTTCGTCGTGGCGCTGCAACTGGTGCAGCACGAACGCCTGTCCGAACCACGCCTCCGCAAGCCGCGGCTGCAGCGCCAGCGCCTCGCCGTAAGCTTGCAGCGCAGCGTCGTACTGCCTGAGCTCCGCCAGTGCCTTGCCCTTGTTGAACAGCGCGCCGGCATGGCGGGGATGGATCGCGAGGGCTCGGTCGAAGTCGCTGATCGCCCCGGGATGATCCTTCAGCTCGTTGCGGACGGTACCGCGGTTGTTCCAGGTGTCGGCGTTGGCTGCGTTGAGCGCCAGCGCCTGGCTGAAACGCTCCTGGGCTTCTTCTGGTCGCCCGAGCGCCTTCAGCACCAGCCCGTAGTTGTAGAATGTCGCATCCGAGGTGGCGTTCAGCTTCAGCGCGGTCTGCAGGTACGGCTCGGCCTCGCGGTATTTCTTCTGGGCCGTGAGCACGACGGCGAGCACGTTGAGGCCGCCGAGATGGCGCGCCTCCTTGCGCAGCAGCTGGCGCAGGGACCGTTCGGCGTCATCGAGGCGGCCCTGCTGGAAGGCTGCGAGCGCGCGTTGGAACAGCTCTGTGCTGGTGGCCATGGTGCGTCAGCGGTCGTCAGGCCGCACCGGCGGCGATGCGGTCGCAGCGGGCGCAGAAGGCGGCAATCCGCGACTGGCTCGGCCGGTCGCCAAGCAGCGGCGCGTGCCCCTGATCGGCAACCGTGACGAGGTCGAGATCGGGGCGCCGCGCAGCCACGGCACGCACAGTGTCATGGCTCAGCAGGTCCGACAGGCCGCCATGAACCAGCATCAGCGGATGTGGCCGCAGGGCGTCGAACGCCTCCCACAGCGCTGGAAGCGGGGTCTGCGGATCGAGGCCGGCGAGCGTCTGCGCCAGCGCCGGATCGTAGGTCTGGGTGAAGCGGCCATCATGCTCGCGCCAGGAGCGTTGCGCCCAGGCGCGCCAGTCGTCATCGCCGAGCGATGGGAAATCGCGGCCGAACATCTCCTTGATGCCGTGCGCAGCGTCAGCCCATGACAACGGCTGGGGACGTTCGCCGACATAGCCCTTGATGCGCAGCAGGCCGGCCATCTCCAGCACGGGACCGATGTCGTTGAGGACGACGCCGGCGAGCAGCGGCGAGCCCGTCGCCGCCATGGTCATTGCGATCAGGCCGCCGCGCGACGTGCCGACCACGATGGCGCGGTCGATGCCGAGATGGGCCGCGATTGCCAGCACGTCGCCCATTTCCACCGGCACCGCATAGTTGGCGACATTGGCGTCGTGGCCGGACAGGCCGCGGCCGCGATAGTCGACGGCGACGACGCGGCGCGGTGCCTGCGCATCGGATGCGAGCGCCTGTGCCAGCGCGTCGAAATCCGCCGTGGTGCGGGTCAGGCCGGGCAGGCACAGCACCGGCAGCGTGTCCGCATCCGGCCGCGGGTTCGCAGGAACGGTTTCGCGGGCGTGCAGTTGCAGGCCATCGGCCGACACGCAGAACACATCACGGGACTGGACGGGCATGGGCGAGGGGATCTCGGGGTCGAGGGGATGATCCCCTCACTTTAGTCCACCCCGCCGCCGCGGCGCAAATCGGCCTCGATCTGCAGCCGCGAACCGCCGCCGAAGCGAGCGCGGTAGACCTGCAGGTTCTCCATCACCCGCTGCACATAGTTGCGGGTTTCGGAGAACGGGATCAGCTCGACCCAGTCGACCGCGTCGACCTTGGGGTCGCGGGGATCGCCATAGCGCTCGATCCATTTGCGCACGCTGCCGCGGCCGGCATTGTAGCCGGCGAAGGTCAGGATGTAGGAGCCGCGATAATCCTCGATCAGGCCGCCGAGTTCGGCGGCGCCGAGCGAAGCGTTGTAGGAGGGATCCGACAAGAGGCGCCGCTGATCGAAGGTCTCGCCGTATTTCTTGGTTACATATTTGCCGGCCGCCGGCGTCACCTGCAGCAGGCCCATGGCGTTGGCGCTGGAGACGACCTTCTGGTTGAAGGCGCTTTCCTGCCGCGCGATCGCAAACACCACGCTGCGCTCGACGTCGGGCCCGATGGTCTTGTAGCGCGGAATGCCGGAGACCGGATAGGCATAGTGGTCGAACGGCAGGCCGCGATTGAGCGCCGCCTTGCCGACCAGCAGCATGCCGCGGGCGTCCTCGTTGCGCTGGGCGAGCTCGCACAGCGCAGCCAGCCCCTCGGGATCGTCGGCGCGCTCGCCCATCTCGGCGAGGATCGGCACCGCGATCTCGCCTTCGTCGAGTGCGTACAGCAGCTCGACCGCGCGCACGATCTCGAGGCGATCGGCGCCGCGGGAGCGGGACGGCGCCTCGCGCAGGCCGAGTTGCGGCAGGCCGAGCTTGGCGCGCGCCAGCTGACCATAATAGCTGGTCGATTGCGCCGCTGCCGACTGGTAGGCCGCACGCGCCTCCTGGCTGCGCCCCATCGCCTCCGCCGCGCGACCCTGCCAGTAGCCGGCGCGGGCGAGCGCGGTCGGGTTGCTGCTGCCCACTCCGATACGCGCGAAGTGCTGGGCCGCGGTGGCCGGATCATTGAGGAAGCGCAGCGCGATCCAGCCGGCGGTGAACTCCTGCTCGGTCTTGTAGATGTCGCGTGCGGGCAGCGCGGCGTCGCGGGCGATGAGGTAGGCGTTGCGGTTGTCGCCCTCGTCGAGCAGCTTGCGGGCGAGGAGCCGCCGTTCGACCCACCACTCATCGAGATTGATCAGCCGCGCCGGATCGCGCGGCGCTGAGAGCATCAGCTGGGCGGCCTCGGCGAACTTCTCCTCGCGCCGCAGCAGCTGGATGCGGCTGAAGATGAAGCCGGGATCGCTGTGCAGGTCGCGTGGCACGGCTTCCAGCAGCGCCCTAGCGTTGTCGGCCTTGCGGTTGGAGGCAAGGCGCGCGCGCGCCAGCGTCACATAGGCCGAGCCGAGCCGCTGCGCCGCACGCAGCGCGGTGTCGGCGTCGTTGGCATAGAGCGCGAAGTCCATCCGCGCCTTGTGGTCGCCGCCGGTGATCAGCGCGCCAAACAGGTCGAGCGCGGTGGCCTCGGTGTCGCCGGACATGGTGTCGTTGCGCCAGGCGTCGCGGACCAGTTGCTCGGCGCCGCGGCGATCGCCGCGTCCCAGCAGCACGCGCGCCAGCGCCAGCTTGCCTTTGGCGGACACCGGCTCCTCGCTCGCGAACCACGTCGCGACGGCGGCGTCGTCGCGCTTGTCGTCCCACAGCGCAGCTTCACCCCGGCGGCGCAGGAAGCTGAGGCTCGGCCAGCTCGGATTGGCGGCGATGAAGGCGCGGTAGCGCTCGGCCGAGGCGCCGTTGTTGTCGCTGCGCAGGATGATCCACTCGGCGAGCTTGCGTGCCACGGAATCGCCGATTGTGCCGGCGATCTGCGTCGCGCCGGCCGGATCCTTCTTGCTGCGGATCTGCTCGATGACGTTCTCGACCGCCTCGGCGTCGGCCTGCGGTGTCGCGGCGCTTGCCGACATCGCGAGCGGCGCGTGCGGCTTGCGCGGGCTTGTTGCGGCACGGCCGGCGGACTGCGCCGGCGTGATCGTCGCCGGCGCGGCGCGGCCGGCTTCGACCTTGGCGGGGGTCGGCTGCGCGATTGTGCCGCGGGGGATCGGGCGCGGCCGCGGCAGCGGCACGGCGGAGGCGGCTTCGCACACCACCAGCGGCGCGGCGGTGATAAGAAGCGTCGCGGCCAGCAGGCGCGCGCCGCGATGAGACAGAAAAAGGGATTGCGGGGCGGATGCACGGGCCAATGGCGTCACCTTGAGCCTCAATGGCGAATCACGCTTACGCTCTCAGGGAACGTTGTATTTCATTGAGTTTTTCGACAAAACATTAAATATGTTAGCATGTCGTTATCGCCTCGCACCGCGGCGAAATCACGGCCTTGCCGGGCGGTCTTCACTGGCATAGACCCGGTTCCAGAACCGGCCCGGCCCCGGGCCTTGAATTCAACCTGCAATTGATGAAGCCGCCAAAAACGGCCGGAGAGAGATGATGGCTGCCAAGACGAATTTTCGGGGGTCTTACACCGCGTTGGTCACGCCGTTCAAAAATGGCGCGCTCGACGAGGCGGGCTTCCGTGCATTCGTGAACTGGCAGATCGCGGAGGGAACCCATGGGTTGGTGCCGGTGGGCACCACCGGCGAGAGCCCGACGCTGAGCCATGATGAGCATCGCCGTGTGGTGGAGTGGTGCATCGAGGAGGCCAAGGGCCGCGTGCCCGTGATCGCGGGCGCCGGCTCGAACTGCACCGCCGAAGCGATCGAGCTCGCCCAGCATGCGGAGAGCGCCGGTGCGAGCGGCGTGCTGGTGGTGACGCCGTACTACAACAAGCCGACCCAGGAAGGGCTCTACCAGCACTTCAAGGCGATCAACGATGCGATCGGCATTCCGATCATCATCTACAACATTCCCGGTCGCTCGGTGATCGACATGTCGGTCGACACCATGAAGCGGCTGTTCGAGCTCAAGAACATCACCGGCGTGAAGGACGCGACCGCCAATCCGGTGCGAGTGTCGCAGCAGCGCGCCGCGCTCGGAGAGGGCTTCAACCAGTTGTCGGGCGAGGACGCCACCGCGCTCGCCTTCAACGCCCATGGCGGTCACGGCTGCATCTCCGTGACCTCCAATGTCGCGCCGCGGCTGTGCTCGGAGTTTCAGAAGGCCTGTCAGCGCGGCGACTATGCCGAGGCGCTCAAGCTGCACGACAAGCTGATGCCGCTGCATACCAACCTGTTCATCGAGACCAACCCGTCGCCGGCGAAGTACGCGCTGTCGCTGCTCGGCAAGATGAGCGCGGACGTGCGCCTGCCGATGGTGCCGGTGTCGGACGCCACCAGAGCCGCGGTGCGCAGCGCCATGGTCCACGCCGGGCTGCTGAACTGATCCGCTGATTTCGCGGGCGCTGCCGTGCGAGGGGGGTGCGAAAATTTATCATATAAAACAATGCATTAATCCAGTTTTCAGCTGCATTGTTCGAGGTCGGCGCGGAAAACCCGACAAAACCGGATTCCCCTTTTCCGGATCATGTTTTACGGTTTCAGCCACGGCGCGAAAGTCGTTCGCGCCGGTGTGACCGTGACAGGGAGGCCCGCCCGTGCTGAAGGAATTCCGTGAGTTCGCCATGAAAGGCAACGTCGTCGACCTTGCGGTCGGCGTCATCATCGGCGCGGCGTTCGGCGCCATCGTCACGTCGATGGTCGGCGACATCATCATGCCGATCGTCGGCGCGATCACTGGCGGTCTCGATTTCTCGAACTACTTCACGGCGCTGTCGGCCAAGGTCACGGCAACCAACCTCGCGGATGCCAAGAAGCAGGGCGCCGTGCTGGCCTGGGGCAACTTCCTGACGCTGGTGCTGAACTTCATGATCATCGCCTTCGTGCTGTTCGTGGTGATCCGACTGATGAACCAGCTGAAACGGCAGGATGCGCCGGCGGCCCCGACCGGGCCGACCAAGGATCAGGAGCTGTTGACCGAGATCCGCGACCTGCTCAAGCAGAAGGCGTAAGGGCGAGAAGCGTCATTGAGAGAGCTGGTGCGGACGATCGGCGTCCGCACCCGGCTTGAAAGTATTGAGAGATGAGTGAGCAGAACAAGCGGCCGGTGAAGATCGTGGCTGAGAACCGCAAGGCGCGGTTCAACTACGCGATCGAGGATACTTTCGAGGCCGGCATTTCGCTGACCGGCACCGAGGTCAAGTCGATCCGCGGCGGCAAGGCGACGATCGCCGAGTCGTACGCGGATCCGCGCGCCGGCGAGATCTGGCTCGTCAACGCCAACATCCCCGAATATCTGCAGGCCAACCGCTTCAACCACGAGCCGCGGCGGCCACGCAAGCTTCTGCTGCACAAGCGCCAGATCAACAAGCTGATCGGTGCCGTGGAGCGCGAGGGCATGACCCTCATCCCGCTGAAGATCTATTTCAACGAGCAGGGCCGCGCCAAGCTCGAGCTTGCGCTGGCCAAGGGCAAGAAGCTGCACGACAAGCGCGAGAGCGAGAAGAAACGCGACTGGAGCCGCGAGAAGGGGCGCCTGCTGCGCGCCCGTGGCTGACGGTTACGGGACTATATTCCCAGAAGTTGACGAGGAGGATGCGGCTGCGGCCGAAAGGCGCAGCCGCTGCGTGCGTTATTTCGCGTCGAGATGCTCCCGCACCCGGGCGAACACGGCTCTGAACATCTGCGGCGTCAGCACGCGGGTGTTCGTGTTGTAGCGGGAGCAGTGATAGCTGTCGAACAGCCTGAAGGCGCCGACCTGGTGCTCGGCGCCATGGCTGAATGGGGCATCGGCGGCGCGGACGCCGAAGGCCTTCAGCGTCGAATCATGGGCGACACGGCCGAGCAGCACGACCGCGCGCAGCCGCGGCATCTCATCGCGGACGGCGGTGAGGAACTGGCGGCAGGTCCTGATCTCGATGGGCAGCGGCTTGTTCTGCGGCGGCACGCAGCGCACCGCGTTGCCGATGCGGCAGTCGATCAGCCGCAAGCTGTCGTCGGGACGGGCCTCGTAGGTCCCTTCGGCGAAGCCATACGCATGCAGCGTGTCGTAGAGCAGGTCGCCGGCGTAATCGCCGGTGAAGGGACGGCCGGTGCGATTCGCGCCCTGCAGTCCAGGTGCGAGGCCGATGATCAGGAGTGCCGCGTCGCGGTCGCCGAAGGGTGCGACCGGACCATTGAACCAGTGCGGCTCACGCGCGCGGATGTCGTTGCGGAAGTCGGCGAGGCGGGGGCAGAGGGGGCAGTCGTGGCCGGGCTCCGTGGAGCCCGGGCCGTGGGCATTGACCGGTGTGCGGGCAGGATGGACCGCAGGGCCGGCGGATATCCGCCGGCTCCGCTCAGTGGCCGTTTCAGTCGTCGAATTCTTCCTCATCAGCCTTGGGCGCGATCGTGCTGCGATGCAGGAACTGCGGGGTGTGGCGCGGCTCGCGGTGCTCACGCGGAGCGGGACGCTCCGACGGGTCGCGGCCGATCTTGGACTGCAGCTCCACCAGATCGGTAAACACATCGGCCTGCCGACGCAACTCGTCTGCGATCATCGGCGGCTGGCTGGCAATGGTGGAAATCACGGTGACGCGGACGCCGCGGCGCTGCACCGCCTCGACGAGGGAGCGGAAGTCGCCGTCGCCGGAGAACAGCACCATCTGGTCGATGTGCTCGGCGAGCTCCATGGCGTCGACCGCGAGCTCGATGTCCATGTTGCCCTTGACCTTGCGGCGGCCGGTCTGGTCGACGAACTCCTTGGTGGCCTTGGTGACGACGGTGTAGCCGTTGTAGTCCAGCCAGTCGATCAACGGCCTGATCGACGAGTATTCCTGATCCTCGATGATGGCGGTGTAGTAGAACGCGCGGACCAGCGTCCCCCGGCTTTGAAATTCGCGCAGCAATCGCTTGTAGTCGATATCGAACCCGAGCGTCTTGGCGGTAGCGTAGAGATTGGCGCCGTCGATGAATAGCGCGATCTTGTTGGAGGAGGCAGAAGGCATCAGTTGTGGTCCCGCTTTTTTGTCGTTCTGGGTGTGCATTGGCGCAGCCCCACCGGCCGCGCGCAACCGGTCAGGTCTTGGAAAACTTCCAGGTTGAATCCATTTGCGTTAACCAATCCGAGGCTGCGAAATCAGCGCCAAGCGACGGACCATGATCAAGCAATGAAGCCTTTTGGTGTCCATGCGACCAATCGCTCACCAAAAACCCAGTCTAGCAGAGCCGCCGCTCAGGCTCCAGCTTGGCGAGAATCTGAAAAATTGCTGCTTGCGAATTGAGGCTCGCCACTATACCTAGCGTCCATAAATCTGAAGATTTTGGACCCAATTAACGGAGCGACAGTCGATGGCTCGCGTCACCGTGGAAGACTGCATTGACAAGGTCGACAACCGGTTCGACCTGGTTTTGTTGGCCGCGCATCGGGCGCGGATGATCTCGTCCGGTTCGCAGCTCACCGTCGATCGCGACAACGACAAGAATCCCGTTGTTTCGCTGCGCGAAATCGCCGAGCGGACGATCTCGCCGGAGGACCTGCGCGAGGAACTCGTGCATTCGCTGCAGAAGTTCGTCGAGGTGGACGAGCCCGAGCCGGACACCGTGCCGCTGATCGGCTCGGCTGGCGCCAGCGTCGATGCCGACGACACCGAGGTCGCCGTCGAGCGCATGACCGAGGAAGAGCTGCTCAAGGGCCTGGAAGGGCTGGCTCCTCCGGAGGAGCAGCCCGAAGAGGAAGAATAAGCCGACGCGTCCGCGAACCGGGCCGTTGCGCCAAACCTGCCAAAGGCCCGGATCGTGATCCGGGCCTTTTGCATTTCACCGTTGCATTTATTGACGTTTTTTGAGGTTTTGTTGCGCTAAGGTCGAACGATCGACACAATGAAATCGTCGGGTTCCACGACGGAACCCCTTGAGGTTGGAAGATGGCGTATTGGCGCCGTAACGCACGTCAGATGGAAGCCGCGGCCGGGGGCGTCGCCGCGGCGCCGGCGCTTGCGCCGGCCGCAAAGCCCCCCAAACGGTCCCCGACCCGGATGATGCGCCAGTACGATCTGGTGGAGCGGGTGAGGGCCTACAATCCCGACACCGACGAGGATCTGCTGAACCGGGCCTATGTCTACGCCATGGTTGCCCATGGCGAGCAGACGCGGGCGTCGGGAGATCCCTACTTCACGCATCCGCTCGAGGTCGCGGCGATTCTCACCGACCTCAAGCTCGACGATGCAACCATCGTTGCGGCGCTGCTGCACGACACCATCGAAGACACCGAGGCGACCCGCACCGAGATCGACCAGATCTTTGGCCATGAGATCGGCGCGCTGGTCGAGGGCCTCACCAAGCTGAAGCGCCTGGAGCTGGTGTCGCGCGAGGCCAAGCAGGCCGAGAACCTGCGCAAGCTGCTGCTGGCGGTCGCCAACGACGTCCGCGTGCTGCTGGTGAAGCTCGCCGACCGGCTGCACAACATGCGTACCCTCGAGTTCGTGCCGCCGGCGTCGCGCCGCCGCATCGCCGAGGAGACCATCGACATCTATGCGCCGCTTGCCGGCCGCATGGGCATGCACGAGATGCGCGAGGAGCTCGAGGACCTGTCGTTCCGCGAGCTCGATCCCGAGGCCTATGCGGTGGTCAACGGCCGACTCAGCGGGCTGGCCGACCGCAACCGCAACCTGATCGGCGAGATCGAGGCACAGCTCACCGCCAACCTCACCAAGAACGGCATCGCCGCCGGTGTCATCGGCCGGCGCAAGCGGCCGTTTTCGATCTGGACCAAGATGGAGCGCAAGTCGGTCGGCTTCGAGCAGTTGTCCGACATCTTCGGCTTCCGCGTCATCGTCGGCACGGTCGAGGACTGCTACCGCGCGCTCGGCATCGTGCACACGGTGTGGCCGGTGGTGCCAGGCCGTTTCAAGGACTACATCTCGACGCCGAAGCAGAACGACTACCGCTCGATCCACACCACCGTGATCGGTCCGGGCAACCAGCGTGTCGAGCTGCAGATCCGCACCGAGAACATGGACCGCATCGCCGAGTACGGCATCGCCGCGCATGCCTTCTACAAGGAGGGCGTGGGCTCGCCGACCGAAATGCTCAACCGCGAGTCCAACGCGTTCGCCTGGCTGCGCCACACCATCGAGGTGCTGGCGGAGAGTGCCAACCCGGAGGAATTCCTCGAGCACACCAAGCTCGAATTGTTCCATGACCAGGTGTTCTGCTTTACGCCGAAAGGCAAACTGATCGCGCTGCCGCGCAAGGCCAACGTCATCGACTTCGCCTATGCGGTGCACACCGACGTCGGCAACAGCGCGGTCGGCTGCAAGATCAACGGCAAGTTCTCACCGCTGTCGTCGGAACTGCAGAACGGCGACGAGGTCGAGGTGCTGACCTCGCGCGCCCAGTCGGCGCCGCCGTCGGCCTGGGAATCGCTCGCCGTCACCGGCAAGGCGCGCGCGGCGATCCGGCGCGCCACCCGTGCCGCGGTGCGTGACCAGTATGCCGGCCTCGGCCGGCGCATCGTCGAGCGGCTGTTCATGCGCGCCAAGATCGCCTACGACGACGACAAGCTGAAGGGCGCGCTGCCGCGCCTGGCCCGCACCTCGATCGAGGATGTGATGGCCGCCGTCGGCCGCGGCGAGATGAAGGCCTCCAACGTCGCCCGCGCCATGTACCCGGACTACAAGGAGGAGCGGCTCGGGGCGTTCGGCGCCAAGAAGGACGGCGCGGCGAAGCCGAAATCGGCCGAGGGGCCGGCCAAGGCCGCGATCCCGATCCGCGGCATCAACAGCGACCTGCCGGTCAAGTTCGCGCCGAATGGCGGCGCGGTGCCGGGCGACCGCATCGTTGGCATCGTCACGCCGGGCGAGGGGATCACGATCTATCCGATCCAGTCGCCGGCGCTGAAGGACTTCGAGGACATGCCCGAGCGCTGGCTCGACGTGCGCTGGGACGTCGACGAGAGCACGCCGCAGCGCTTCCCGGCGCGGCTGTTCGTGCAGAACGTCAACGAGCCAGGCAGCCTTGCGCAGATCGCGACCGTGATCGCCGAGCATGACGGCAACATCGACAACATTTCGATGAGCCGCCGCTCGCCCGACTTCACCGAGCTGACCATCGATCTCGAGGTCTACGATCTCAAGCATCTCAGCGCGATCATCGCCCAGCTCCGCGCCAAGGCGGTGGTGGCGAAGGTCGAGCGCGTCAACGGCTAGAGTTCAGCTTCACAGGTTCCTGCCATGCCCACCGTTCGTTCGCTGCGCCTCGGCGTCAATGTCGACCACGTCGCCACGCTGCGCAATGCGCGCGGCGGCTGTCTGCCCGATCCGGTGCGCGCCGCGCTGCTGGCGATCGAGGCTGGCGCCGACGGCATTACCGCGCATCTGCGCGAGGATCGCCGTCACATTCGCGACGACGATATGGCGCGACTGAAGGCCGAGATCTCCAGGCCGTTGAATTTCGAGATGGCGGCGACGGAGGAGATGGTGCGAATCGCGCTGGCGACGAAGCCGCACGCCGTCTGCCTCGTGCCGGAGCGGCGCGAGGAGGTGACCACCGAAGGCGGCCTTGACGTGGTCGGGCAGCACAATGCTCTCGCGCCCGTCATCGCCCGCTTCAACGACGCCGGCATCCGCGTGTCGCTGTTCATCGCCGCCGATCCCCGCCAGATCGAGACGGCGGCGCGGCTGCAGGCGCCGGTGATCGAGATCCACACCGGCGCCTGGTGCCATGCGGTGATCGACGGCAAGCAGGATGTCGCCGAGGCGGAATGGCAGCGCATCGTCGACGGCGCTGCGCTGGCGCAGTCTGCGGGCCTCGAGGTGCATGCCGGCCATGGCCTCGACTATGCGACCGCCGAGACCATTTCGGGCCTGCCGCAGATCGTCGAATTGAATATCGGTCACTTCATGATGGGCGAGGCGATCTTCGTCGGTCTCGGCGAGACGGTGCAGGCGATGCGGGCGGCGATGATCCGCGGCCGCCGCAATGTCGGGCTCACGGCATGATCATCGGCATCGGGTCGGACCTGATCGATATCCGCCGCATCGAGAAGGTGATCGAGCGCCACGGCGAGCGCTTCCTCGACCGCATCTTCACCGATGCCGAGCGCGCCAAGGCCGAGCGGCGCGCCAAATCCCCCAAGATGGTGGTGGCGACCTACGCCAAGCGATTCGCCGCCAAGGAAGCCTGCAGCAAGGCGCTCGGCACCGGCATCCGCCAGGGTGTGTGGTGGCGGGACATGGGGGTGGTCAACCTGCCGGGCGGGCGGCCGACCATGAACCTGACCGGCGGGGCCAAGGCGCGGCTGGATACATTGGTTCCGGCCGGGTTCCAGCCGCGGATCGACCTGTCGATTACCGACGACTGGCCGCTCGCCCAGGCCTTCGTGGTCATCTCGGCGGTCCCGTCCGGCCAGCCCTGACGGCATGCGGCCGAGGTCGCTTCCAAACTAAAAATGACAGGATTGTCAGGTAATTAGCAAGTTTTTGCGGGTTTCTTGATTGCGCGGTGGCGGGCAACCGTCTACAACGCGCGCGGGCGCTGTTGTGTGGTGATTTGTGGTGGTTCGGAAATTCCCTTTGCGTCCTGGTTCCGCCGGGAGGGGCATTTCCGAACCCGCCACAGGGTACACAAATTGATCTGGTGAGGTTGCGACGCTGTCGGACGTCGCAGGCATGGCCGGGTGGGCGCAGGCGCAGGACACCAGAGCGGGCCGTTGTCGGCTCCCACAGGAACAAGAGCGGCGATGAGCGTGACATCCGGGACCAAGAGCGAAGGCGGCGTTGGCGAGACCGTCAAAGTCGTCATTCATGCACTGATCATCGCGCTGGTGATCCGCACCTTCCTGTTCCAGCCCTTCAACATCCCGTCGGGCTCGATGAAGGCGACGCTGCTGGTCGGCGACTACCTGTTCGTCTCGAAATACTCCTACGGCTACAGCCACTATTCGATCCCGCTGTCGCCGCCGCTGTTTTCCGGCCGCATCTTCGGCTCCAATCCGGATCGCGGCGACATCGTCGTCTTCCGCCTGCCCAAGGACGACACCACCGACTACATCAAGCGTGTCATCGGCCTGCCGGGCGACCGAATCCAGATGAAGGACGGCCTGCTCCACATCAACGACAAGCCGGTGCAGCGCGAGCGCCTGTCGGACTTCGTCGGCGAGGACCCCTGCGGCTCCGACGTCACCGCCAAGGTCAAGCGCTGGAAGGAGACGCTGCCGAACGGCGTCAGCTACGAGACCCTCGACTGCGTCGACAACGGCTTCTACGACAACACCAACGTCTACACGGTGCCGCCCGGCCATTTCTTCATGATGGGCGACAACCGCGACAATTCCACCGACAGCCGCGTGCTGTCCGCGGTCGGCTACGTGCCGCAGGAGAACCTCATCGGCCGCGCGCAGATGATCTTCTTCTCGATCGCGGAAGGCGAGCAGGCCTGGCAGATCTGGCGCTGGCCGTTCGCGGTGCGCTGGAATCGCATCTTCCACATCGTGCGATGAGTGACGATACCCCGCTCATTCCGCCTGCCGCCGATGTCGACGATCCTGCTGGCCTGAGCAACGACAAGCCGGCGGCGGCGCCGGCCAAGAAGCCGCGCCGTCGTGTCAGCGCCAAGGTCGCCGCCAAGGCGATCGAGGAGCGCATCGGCCATGCCTTTGCCGATCCGGCGCTGCTTGCGACCGCCTTCACCCATGTCTCGGCGCTGAAGTCGGCACGCAACCGCACCGAGAGCTATCAGCGTCTCGAATTCCTCGGCGACCACGTGCTCGGCCTGATCGTGTCCGACATGCTGTACCGGGCGTTTCCGAAGGCCGACGAGGGCGAGCTGTCCAAGCGCCTCGCCGATCTCGTGCGCAAGGAGACCTGCGCCGACGTCGCCAAGGGGCTCGGACTGCACGAGGCGATCAAGCTCGGCACCGTCGGCGCCGGCGTCGGCGAGCGCTTGCGCAAGTCCGTGCTCGGCGACATCTGCGAGGCGGTGATCGGCGCGGTCTTCCTCGACGGCGGGTATGCCGCCGCGGCGCAGTTCGTCGAGACCAACTGGACCGAGCGCATGCGCAAGCCGCTGCGGCCGCTGCGCGACGCCAAGACGGTGCTGCAGGAGTGGGCGCAGGGGCAGGGGCTGCCGACGCCGCTCTACCGCGAGGTCGAGCGCACCGGTCCCCATCATGATCCGCAATTCCGCGTTGCCGTCGAACTGCCCGGGCTCGCGCCCGCCGAAGGCATCGGCGGCAGCAAGCGCGCCGCCGAGAAGGTGGCGGCGCTGGCGATGCTCAAACGAGAAGGCGTGCCGAGTGGCAACAATGACGGCTGATCCGACCGGCGAGGACAATGGCGCGGGCGGCGAGACCCGCTGCGGCTTCGTCGCGTTGATCGGAGCCCCGAACGTCGGCAAGTCGACGCTGGTCAACGCGCTGGTCGGCTCCAAGGTGACGATCGTGTCGCGCAAGGTGCAGACGACGCGCGCGCTGATCCGCGGCATCGTGGTCGAGGACCGTTCGCAGATCATCCTGGTCGACACGCCCGGCATCTTCGCGCCGCGTCGCCGGCTCGATCGTGCCATGGTTTCGACCGCATGGAGCGGGGCGCATGACGCCGATCTCGTCTGCGCGCTGCTCGACGCTCGCGCCGGCCTCGACGAGGAGGCCGACGCCATTTTCAAGAAGCTCGACAGCGTCGGCCATCCCAAGATTCTGGTGATCAACAAGGTCGATATCGTCGCGCGCGACAAGCTGCTGGCGCTGGCGCAGGCGGCCAACGAGCGCTTGGCGTTCGAGCAGACCTTCATGGTGTCGGCGCTGTCCGGCGATGGCGTCGACGACCTGCGGCGGGCGCTCGCGGCCGCGGTGCCGGCGGGGCCGTTCCACTATCCCGAGGACCAGATGTCGGATGCGCCGATGCGGCATCTGGCGGCGGAAATCACCCGCGAGAAGATCTACCGCAACCTGCACCAGGAGCTGCCGTACCAGTCCACGGTCGAGACCGAGACCTGGACCGAGCGAAAGGGGGCGGTGCGGATCGAGCAGACGATCTATGTCGAGCGCGAGAGCCAGCGCAAGATCGTGCTCGGCAAGGGCGGCGCGACCATCAAGGCGATCGGTGCCGAGGCGCGCAAGGAGATTTCCGAGATCGTCGGCCAGCCGGTGCACCTGTTCCTGTTCGTCAAGGTGCGCGACGGCTGGGGCGACGATCCCGAGCGCTATCGCGAGATGGGGCTGGAATTCCCCAAGGAATGAGCGTTTGCTGGCCGCATGGAATGGACCGATGAAGGCATCGTTCTGGGCGTGCGCCGGCACGGTGAGGCCAACGCCGTCGTCGAGCTGCTGACGCGCTCGCACGGTCGCCATCTCGGTCTCGTGCGCGGCGGTGCCGGCGCACGGATGCGCCCGGTGCTGCAGCCCGGCAATACAGTCAGCGCGATCTGGCGCGCACGGCTCGACGAGCATCTCGGCTACTATCAGCTCGACGGCATCCAGCTCCGCGCGGCCACCATGCTGGCGGCGTCGCACGCGGCCTACGGCATCACTCATCTCGCCGCGGTCGCCCGGCTGCTGCCGGAGCGCGATCCGCACGAGGACATCTACGAGATGCTGGAGGCGATCCTCGATGACTTCGAGGAGGCGGGCCATGCCGGCGTGCACACCGTGCGGTTCGAGCTTGCGATGCTGACCGAGCTCGGCTTCGGCCTTGATCTTGGCAACTGCGCCGCGACCGGCGTCACCCACGACCTGATCTATGTGTCGCCGAAGTCCGGCAATGCGGTGTCACGGCAGGCGGGCGACCCCTGGCGTGATCGGCTGCTGCGGCTGCCGGCGTTCCTGCGTGAGGATGCAACTGTGGAGGTCGGCTGGTCTGACGCCGATCTGCTGGATGGCTTCAAGCTGACCGGCCTGTTCCTGCTGCGCCATGTGCTGGAGCCGCGCGGCCAGGGGCACTCCGACGCGCGCGAGGGCTTTATCGCCGCGGTCATGCGCGGCCGCGCGCGGCTGGCCTCCGGCGGCGCTTGAGGACGGTCTCATTAGACAACAGGCCGGCAACGGCCGGCCTGAGGGCGCGCGCCGGCCTGCTGGATGCGGGCCGGGAAATGCCGGGTCGGCTCAGTAGTAGCCGTAGTAGCGCGGGCGGGGACGCCAGCCGCCATAGTAGCCGTAGCCTGGGCCGTAATACCCACCACCATAGCCCGGGCCATAGCCATAGCCCGGGACCACATCGACGCAGCGACGGACCCAGTTCCAGCCGTTCCACACCCGGGTGCAACGCAGATAGACCTGCTCCGTCGCCGCCGGAGCGGCGAGACCGCTGTTCAGCGGCATGGCTTCGGCGCGGCTGCCGGCCATCAGCCCGGCGCCCGCCAGTGCCGCGACGGCTGCGGCGGCAAACATGAAACGACGCATCTTTTCCTCCTCCTGATCCAGCCGCCCGCCGGGGGGACGCCGTCGGGCTGGTCGACAATAGCCCGGAACCGGGATGTCTGACACTGACGGTTCCGTAATGCTGCGAGCAAGCCGATTTTATGGCACGGCCAACCAGAACAGCGGATGTCTGAAAAATTCATTTCTTGTTCATTGACGACGCAGCGGTTAACCCCGTCCCATGGGAAAAAGAGTGATTCCGCCTGAACCGGCCCCGGTCGAAGACGTCGCCCTGCGCGAGGCGCTGGAAGAGCGCTACCTGGCGTATGCGCTGTCGACCATCATGCACCGGGCGCTGCCGGACGCCCGTGACGGCCTGAAGCCCGTCCATCGCCGCATCCTCTATGGCATGCGGCTGCTGCGCCTCGATCCGGGCGCGACCTTCAAGAAGTCCGCCAAGATCGTCGGCGACGTCATGGGCAGTTTCCATCCCCATGGCGACCAGTCGATCTACGACGCGCTGGTGCGTCTCGCCCAGGATTTCGCCGCGCGCTACCCGCTGGTCGACGGCCAGGGCAACTTCGGCAATATCGACGGCGACAACCCCGCCGCCTACCGTTACACCGAAGCGCGCATGACCGACGTCGCGCGCCTGCTGCTCGAGGGCATCGACGAGGACGCGGTCGAGTTTCGCCCGAACTACGACGGCCAGGCGAAGGAGCCGGCGGTGCTGCCCGGCGGCTTCCCGAACCTGCTCGCCAACGGCGCGCAGGGCATCGCGGTCGGCATGGCCACTGCGATCCCGCCGCACAATGCCGCCGAGCTCTGCGACGCCGCGCTGCATCTCATCGAGAAGCCGGACGCCAAGTCCAAGGCGCTGCTGCGCTGGATCAAGGGCCCGGACTTCCCGACCGGCGGCATCATCATCGATTCCAAGGACAGCATTGCGGAGGCCTATACCACTGGCCGCGGCTCGTTCCGCACCCGCGCCAAGTGGCACCAGGAAGAGGGCGCCCGCGGCACCTGGACGGTGGTGGTCACGGAAATTCCGTGGCTGGTGCAGAAGTCGCGCCTGATCGAGAAGATCGCCGAGCTGCTCAACGACCGCAAGCTGCCGCTGGTCGGCGACATTCGCGACGAGTCCGCCGAGGACGTCCGCATCGTCATCGAGCCGAAGACGCGGGCGGTCGATCCGGCGCTGCTGATGGAATCGCTGTTCAAGCTCACCGAGCTCGAAAGCCGCATTCCGCTCAATCTCAACGTGCTGGTGAAGGGCCGCATCCCCAAGGTGCTGGGCCTTGCGGAAGCGCTGCGCGAGTGGCTCGACCATCTGCGCGACGTGCTGCTGCGCCGCTCCAACTACCGCAAGCAGCAGATCGAGCATCGCCTCGAGGTGCTCGGCGGCTACCTGATCGCCTATCTCAACCTCGACAAGGTCATCAAGATCATCCGCACCGAGGACGAGCCGAAGCCCGTGCTGATGAAGGCTTTCTCGCTCACTGAGATCCAGGCCGAGGCCATCCTCAACATGCGCCTGCGCTCGCTGCGCAAGCTCGAGGAGATGGAGATCCGCCGCGAGGACAAGGACCTGCGCACCGAGCTCAAGGGCATCGAGGGCATCCTCGCCTCGGAGGCCAAGCAGTGGGCCAAGGTCGGCGAGCAGGTGCGCACCGTGCGCGACATGTTCGGCCCGAAGACGCCGCTCGGCAAGCGCCGCACGACGTTCGCGGATGCGCCGGAGCACGACCTCGCCGCGATGGAAGAGGCGCTGGTCGAGCGTGAGCCGATCACGGTGGTGGTGTCTGACAAGGGCTGGGTCCGCACGCTGAAGGGGCAGGTCGCCGATCTCTCCAACCTGACGTTCAAGACCGACGACCGCCTTGGCTATGCGTTCTTCGCCGAGACCACCTCGAAGCTGCTGCTGTTCGCCACCAACGGCCGCTTCTACACGCTCGACGCCGCCAAGCTGCCCGGCGGCCGCGGCCATGGCGACCCGATCCGCATGTTCATCGACATGGAGCAGGACGCGTCCATCGTGTCGCTGTTCGTCTCCTCCGGCGGGCGCAAGTTCCTGGTCGCGGGCCATGACGGCCAGGGCTTCATCGTCAACGAGGACGACTGCCTCGGCAACACTCGCAAGGGCAAGCAGGTGCTGAACGTCACGCCGCCGAACGAGGCGCGCGCCTTGACGACGGTCGACGGCGACACCGTCGCGGTGATCGGCGACAACCGCAAGATGCTGGTGTTCCCGCTCGACCAGGTGCCGGAGATGGCGCGTGGCCGCGGCGTGCGGCTGCAGCGCTACAAGGATGGCGGCCTGTCCGATGTCGTCACCTTCAATCTCAAGCAAGGCCTGACCTGGAAGGACTCCGCTGGTCGCGAGTTCAGCGTCAGCGCCAGGGAGCTCGCCGACTGGCGCGGCGCCCGTTCCGATGCCGGCCGCCTGCCGCCGAAGGGCTTTCCGAAGTCCAACAAGTTCGGCAAGACCATCGAGCCGCCGCCACCGCCCGAGCCGGCGTCCTGACGGCCGCCCGTTACATCATCGCATCCCTTCATGCCCGGCCTTGCGCCGGGCATGTGCGTTTTGAGAGGCGAGCGATCGAGATGCGACACACTGATTTGCGTGCGACGGGCAGGCGGCGCTAGATTTCCCATCTGGAATGACGGGAAGGACATCGCGATGGTCCGCGAGAACGAAATCCGCGAGGGCGAGGTGGTGGTGGAGTTGCCGCCGCCGACCGATGCCGGCCTGATTTTTATCGGCCGCATTCGTACGCCCTGGAACTCGCGACTGGAGACGCCGCGGCAGGGCCGCCAGGACGGGCCGGTGTGCCGCATCGAGATCTTCGATCCGTGGGTGCCGGCGCTGAAAGGGCTTGATCTCTACGGGGAGGTCGAGGTGATCTACTGGCTGCATCAATCGCGCCGGGATCTCGTGCTGCAGAGCCCGGCGAGCGACAAGACGACCCGTGGCACGTTTTCGCTGCGCTCGCCGGTGCGGCCCAATCCGCTGGGCACGTCGATCGCCAAGCTCGTCGGCATCGAGGGATCGACCGTGCTGGTGCGTGGCCTCGATTGTCTCGACGGCACGCCGCTCGTCGATCTCAAGCCGGACCGTTGCGCGTTCACGCCGATCGCTCCGCCACAGCCCGGTGATTTCGAGGTCGGCGACCATTGACACGGCGGCATTCGACACCGTGAACACGAGATGCGCGCGGGCGTCGCGGCGCGGTGGTGTCAGGACCGGTGGGCGTAGGCGTCCGGCTCGAGGCGGATGATGATCCGCCGGATCATCGGCAGGGCGGCGCACAGCACCGGCAGCGCGATCATCCAGGACATGATCCATGCGACCAGCCAGCGCAGCAGATAACCCTCGCGCAGGCCGAAGCCGACGGTGGTCGAGACGGCCGCGGTCACCAGCGACATGATGAGGGACAGCAGCACCGCGGCAACGATGGTGGCGTAGCGGCGCGGCAGGTTGGCGGGGTCGAAGGCCGACGGCGCGAGGCGCGTGGTATCGATGGCCACGGGCACGGAGCCCGTGGGCGGAAGGTGGGTCGAAAGAGTGTTCATGGGTCTGTGTGGTGTTGAGTAATGTTGATGGGATGAGCCAGGCCACGCCTGTAGAACGCCCAGAATGTCGCGAGCAGCGTGTCGTCGAGGATCTGCGCCTGCTTGGCGGCGATCTCGGCCGCCGGTGTCGCGGCGTAGGGAAGTCCGGTGGCCAGCAGGGCGAGTTGTGAGCGGCAGGCGCGCTCCAGGAACACGCCGGTCAGCGTGCAGGCCGCGATGGAGCGGCCGACGAAGGCGATGCCGTGGTTGCGCATCAGCACCGACGATGCGTCGCCAAGCGTATGCGCGAGCGCGGCGCCGAGCTGCGGGGTGTCGATGAGGCCGGTGGTGTCGTTGAAGCGCGGAACGCGCGGACCGAGATAGACCGCCTCGTTGGTGACGGCGCGGAGCTCGACGTCGAGCGCGGAAAACGCAGTGGCGTGGAAGGGATGGCTGTGGCCGACGACACTGATGTCCGGCCTTGCGCGCAGGATCTCTGTGTGCAGCGGCCATTCCTTGTGGAGACGGCCGTCGCCGGCGAGGCGTCGACCGTCGAAGTCGATCAGCACGAAGTCGCTGGGATCTCGCACCTCGCCGAGGCCGATGCCCGAGCGCTTCAGCCACACGCCGCGGCCATCGGGATCGCGCAGCGACAGATGGCCGAGGGGCATGTCGGCGTGGCCCTGCTGGTGCAGGATGCGGCAGCCGCTGGCGAGTTGAAGCAGGTCGCGGGCGAGGGCGTCCGCGATCGGTGGTGCGCCGGCTGCCGCGCTGTCAGTCATTTCACGTCCTCGATCGCGACCGCGGCGGCGTCGAGCGCGGCGGCGATGGCGCGGACCTGTTCGGGTGTCAGCGGTCCCCGCGACTGGCGCAGTTGCAGCGCGAGCCGCAGGTTCTCCATGGCGCGGACGAGCTGTGGCGCGGGTCCGGGCCGTTCCGCGGCGCTTGCCGCCTTGAGGCGGGCCAGCACCTCGTCGACGATGGTCTTGTTCTCTTCGAGATAGGCGCGCCCGGCGTCGGTGATCTCGTAGAGCTTGCGCGGGCCGTCCGGGGCGGTGACCGTGGCGAGGCCCATTTCCTGGAGCAGGGTGAGGGTCGGATAGACCACGCCCGGGCTCGGGCTGTAGGCGCCGCCGAGGGTCTCCTCGATGTCCTTGATCACCTCGTAGCCGTGGCGCGGACGCTCGGCGATCAGGTGCAGGATCAGGAAGCGAAGCTCGCCATGGCCGAACAACCGTCCGCCACGCCGGCCGCGTCCACGGCCAAAACCATGTTCGCCACGGCCGAAGCCGCCGTCGTGTTCCTCGCCGCGGTGGTGCCGTCCGTGCCGGCGATGTCCGTGCTCCGCGTCCTCGTGAAAGCCTTCGTGCCGATGCCGGCCGCCAAATCGATGTCTCATGTGTCTTCTCGCTATAATTTAGATATATCGAAATATGATCTAGATAGCACAAAAGTCAAGGCCCCCGCGAGCCGCTGCACGCGGGGGCCAGTTGGAAACGGGGAAATCGCAGCGGGATCCGCTGGTTAGTGCGTGCGCAAGGGGATGCGGCCGGCCGCTTACGGCCGTCCGGCGGCCGCCTCGCCCGCATCCACCATCGCCGGCTGGCGGAGCAGGCCGACGGCAGGGGACAGCAGGATGACCAGCGCCTGCAGGCCGAAGCCGGCGACGGCGAGGCACAGGCACGCTTCGGCGCCATAGACGGCACCGACGATTGCGCCGATCGCTGCGCCGAGCGGGCGTGCGCCCCAGCTCATGATGTTGATCGCCGAGACGCGGCCGAGCAGGCGTGCGGGCGTCACCGCCTGGCGCAGCGTCGTGGTGCTGATCACCCACAGGATCGGGCCAGCGCCGAGAAGGAAGAAGCCGAGCCAGGCGACCGGCGCCAGCGGCACGACAATGGTCAGCGCCAGGATCGCGGCGGCGAGAAAGCCGGAGACAGGGCCGAGCGCGATCACCGTGCCGAACGACAGGCGCGCGAGGATGCGTGTCGCCAGGAGCGCGCCAATGATCATGCCGACGCCGTACATGCCGAGCGTGACGCCGACGCCGGACGCGGAGAGCTGCAGGTGCCGCACCGCGTAGGGCACGAACACCGCCAGCACCAGGAACGACGAGCTGTTGAAGATGAACTGGGTGATGAACACCGGCCGCAGCAGCGTGTGGGTGAACACGAACGCCGCACCTTCGCGGATGTCCTGCAGCGGATGGCGTTGTGCGGCCGGCGGTCGCGCCGGCTCGGCGACGCCCGACAGCGTCACCACCGCAATCGCCGACAGCGCGGCGGCGACTCCGAACGCCGGCGCGGCGCCGACAAAGCCGACCAGCGCGCCGCCGAGCGCGGGACCGGCGGCGAATGCCACGGTGCGCGCGAGCTCGATGCGGGCGTTGGCGGCGGCGAGCGCGTCCGCGCCGACGAGGGCCGGCACCAGCGCCGGCGCAGCGACGCTGTAGACCACGGTGCCGCACACCGAGACGAAGCCGAACAGCGCGAGCAGCGGCATGCTGAGCGAGCGAGTGGCGATCAATGCGAGGATGACGACCAGCGCGGCGGCGCGCAGCGCCTCGGCGCCGGCCATCAGCCAGCGCCGTGACATGCGGTCGGCGAGCAGGCCAGCGGGGATCGCAAACAGCACGAAGGGCAGGGTGAGCGCGGTCTGCAGCACGCCGGTCTCGCCTTCGCTGACGCCGAGCAGCAGCACGGCGACGATGGGCGCAGCGGCGAGCGCAATCTGCTCGGCGGACTGGGCGGCGAGGTTCGACCAGGCGAGGCGGTTGAAGGCGGGAGGTAGTGATGGCTTGGGCATGATTCCAGGTCCTGCGGGGGGAACTGGTCCAGGCTTAGGCCTCGCACCGGGGGGCGACCCACCCGTTTCCGGACGAACGGCGACGGAAAACGGGTGGCGAGCTAGATGCAGTTGCAAATTAGTTGCAATTAGTTTCGGCCTATGCTGTTCTCCGAGCATGGATGCGAAAACACCTTTTCCTGCGCCGGTGCCGTCGGCGAGCGGTCCGGAGCAAGCGGGCGGCTGGCGTGCCGCGCGGGGTGAGCCGTCGCTCGCCAACGTGTTCGGCTCGGTGCGGGTGGCGAAGGGCGGCTCGTTCTGGCGCAAGCTGCTGGCCTTCCTTGGCCCCGGTTATCTCGTGGCCGTCGGCTACATGGATCCGGGCAACTGGGCGACCTCGCTCGCCGGCGGCTCGAAGTTCGGCTATGCGCTGCTCGCGGTCGCGCTGATCTCCAACATCATGGCCATCGTGCTGCAGGCACTGTGCACGCGGCTCGGCGTCGGCTCGGGGCGCGACCTCGCGCAGGCCTGCCGTGACGCCTATCCGTCCTGGGTGGCCTGGCCGCTGTGGCTGTTCGCCGAGATCGCGATCGGCGCCACCGATCTCGCCGAGATCATCGGCACCGCTATCGGCCTCAACCTGCTGTTCGGCATTCCCCTCGAGATCGGCGTGCTGATCACCGCGGCGGACGTGTTCGTGATCCTCACCCTGCAGGCGCTCGGCTTCCGCTATGTCGAGGCGTTCGTGGTCGCGCTGCTCGGCGTCATCGCCGCATGCTTTGCGGTGCAGATCGCCATGGCCGATCCGGACTGGGGCGCGGTGATCCGCGGCTTCGCGCCGACCATCGAGATCGTCTCCAACCGCGACATGCTGTATCTCGCGCTTGGCATCCTCGGCGCCACGGTGATGCCGCACAATCTCTACCTGCATTCGGGCCTGGTGCAGACCCGCGGCTATGGCCAGAGCGAGGCGGAGAAGCGCGAGGCGATCAGGCTCTCGACCATCGATTCCACCGTCGCGCTGTGCCTTGCGCTGACCATCAATGCCTCGATCCTGATCCTCGCGGCAGCGACCTTCCACAAGGCGGGCAGGACCGACGTCGCCGAGCTTGACCAGGCGCATGCCTTCCTGTCGCCGCTGCTGGGGTCGACGCTGGCGCCGTCGCTGTTCGGCATCGCGCTCTTGTGCTGCGGCCTCAACTCGACGGTGACCGCGACGCTGTCCGGCCAGATCGTGATGGAGGGCTTCATCCACATCAAGGTCGCGCCCTGGCTGCGGCGGATGATCACCCGCATGATTGCCATCGTGCCGGCGGCGCTGGTCACGCTGTGGTATGGCGAGAAGGGCACCGCGCAGCTCCTGATCCTCAGTCAGGTGGTGCTGAGCCTGCAGCTGCCGTTCGCCATCGTGCCGCTGGTGATGTTCACCGCGAGCCGCGCCAAGATGGGCGTGTTCGTCGCGCCGCGCTGGCTGACCGCGGCCGCAACGCTGATCGCCGCCATCATCATCGTGCTCAACGCCAAGCTGGTGTTCGACTTCGTGACCGGCGGCTAGCTTGCGAGCACCCACAGGTCGGCGATGACAGCGGCAACGCCGAGCGCGGTGCGCACCGCGTGCAGCCGTCCCCAGGACGCGATGAGGGCGCGGGAGGCCGCGCCGGCCTCGGTCTCGGGGATGGCTTTCAGGCGATTGTTGGTGGGCAGCATGGCGAACAGGGTCCACGGCCAGTTGGCGAGCATCAGCACGGCGCCGAGCGCCCAGCGGGCGTCGCCCTCGACCCACCACGCGGCGAGCGCCAGCAGGCCGGAGATGATCGCAAGGCTCGCCTGCATGGCGAGCCCGCGGGCGTAGCTCGGCTTCCATTCGGCCAGCAAGGCCCGGTCGTCCAGCCGGAGGCGGGCCGGCTGCTCGGCGACGTTGATGTAGAACGCGGCGCCGGCGAAGGCGGCGGCGGTGGTCAGCGCGAGGTATCCAGCCAGCATGATGCGTCCTCCGTGAAGCGGTGTGCGCGGCGCCGTCGTCGTGTCAGTCGCTCTTGCTGCGGGTGTCGAAGGCCTGCCGTGCCTGCTCGATGTCGGTCATGTTGTCGAACGCCCATTCGCCGAGTGCCTTGACCGGCTCGGCCAGCGAACGGCCTAGGTCGGTAAGGGCATAGTCCACCCGCGGCGGAATGGTCGGGTAAATGGTCCTGGTCACGAGGCCATCGCGCTCGAGGCCGCGCAGCGTCAGCGTCAGCATCCGCTGCGAGATGCCGTCGACGGTGCGCTTGAGCTCGTTGAAGCGTCGCGGGCCGCCCTGCAGCAGCATGATCACCAGCACGCTCCACTTGTCGCCGACCCGGGCGAGGACCGTGCCGACCGCCCGGCAATCCTCGATCCGGTGGGGAAGCTCAGGGGCGGTCACATCGGTGTGCGTGGGTTTCGTGGCTGTGCGCGAGGTCAAGGGCTGTTCCCAGGTTCAGAAAATGTGCCTTCTTGCGGGAAGTAAGCACAGTCACTCATATAGTCCAGGGCACAAAATTATACCAAAACTCAAAAGGTGACTAATGAGCGAGACCACGAAACTGCTGCACATCGACGCCAGCATTCTGGGCGGCCATTCGGTGTCGCGGCAGCTGTCCGCGGCGGTGGTGGACCGGCTGCGGGCGACCCATCCGGACCTCGCGGTGACCTACCGCGACATCGGCAGCGCGCCGCCGTCCCATCTGTCGGCAGTCCATCTCGCCGCGGCCCACGGTGCCGCCGTCGAGACCGAGGCGCTGGCGCGGGATCTGGCCGAGGGCCAGGCGGTGCTGGACGAGTTCCTGGCGGCCGACATCGTGGTGATCGGCGCGCCGATGTACAACTTCACGATCCCAAGCCAGCTCAAGGCCTGGATCGACCGCATCCTGGTCGCCGGCAAGACGTTTCGTTATTCGGCGACCGGCGTGGAGGGCCTGGCGGGCGGCAAGCGGGTGATCGTCGCGGTCTCGCGCGGCGGCTTCTATGGGGCCGACACGCCGATGGCGGCGGGCGAACACCTCGACACCTACCTGCGCTGGGTGTTCGGCTTCATCGGCATCACCGCGCCGGAGATCATCGTCGCGGAGGGGATCCAGGTCAGCCCGGAGCATCGCGCGAAGGCCCTCGCCGGCGCGCTGGACACCGCCAGCCGCCTTCAGGCGCTGCCGCAGGTGGCGTGAGCGATATCTCAGGAAGTTCCTGTAGATTGCTGATTTTTATGATGAAATGACCGTTCATGATGCGTCGTTGCCGGGCTTGACCCGGCAATCCAGCCTCCTTGCCTTATGGCACGACCGTTAAAGCTGGATCACCGGGTCTCGGCGCTGGCGCGCCGCCCGGTGATGACGCGGAGAGGGTCAAAGTGCAGGTGCTTTGGACAGGCCAGCAGAGCGGGGTCGGCGAGGCGGCGTTCGACCGTCGGCACGCTCAGTCCTGCGGCTCCGCCGCGCCGCCGCCGGCATCGATGCGCAGCCAGCCGCTGGGGGCGAGGCGCTGCTGCGGCAGGAAGCGGCCCTTGTAGTCCATCTTCTTGGAGCCTTCGATCCAGTAGCCGAGGTAGACATAAGGCAGCCCCATCCGCCGCGCCCGGGAGATGTGGTCGAGGATCATGTAGGTGCCGAGCGAGCGGTCGTGCTCGGTCGGCTCGAAGAACGAGTAGACCATCGACAGCCCGTCGCTGAGGATGTCGGTCAGCGCCACCGCGATCAGGCGCTCGCCGCGGCCGGTGATGCCGCTGTCGGGGCCGCGGGTGCGGTACTCGATCAGCCGGGTCTGGACATGGGTGTCCTCCACCATCATCGCGTAGTCGAGCACCGTCATGTCGGCCATGCCGCCATGGCGATGGCGCTCGTCGAGATAGGCGCGGAACACCGAATACTGCTCAGACGTCGGCGCCGCCGCCCGCAACTCGCCAACGATATCGCTGTTGCGCGCCAGGACCTTGCGGAAGTTGCGGGACGGGCGGAATTCATTGGCGATCACCCGCACCGAGACGCAGGCCCGGCAGTTGTCGCAGGCCGGGCGATAGGCGATCGACTGGCTGCGGCGAAAGCCGCCATGGGTCAGGAGGTCGTTGAGGTCGCCGGCCTTGTCGCCCACCAGGTGGGTGAACACTTTCCGCTCATGACGTCCCGGCAGGTAGGGGCACGGCGAGGGCGCCGTCAGGTAGAACTGCGGGGTGTCGCGGGAGTGTTGCGTCACGGAATCTCGTCAGCCTCCGCCGAGAGCACTTTTCCAGCGAAGTGGATCGCGATTCGCGTGAACAAAATGCTCTACTTCGACAATACTGCAACCGCCGGTTCCGGTTCCGGTCTGGGAACCGGGGCCCGGACCTGACGCCCGGCCACGGACGGCCTCRCTTCCAAGGCGGGCCGCGGGACCCGCCAAGCTTCCAAGGCGGGCCGCGGGGCCCGCCAAGCTTCCAAGGCGGGGCCGCAGGGGCCCGCCAAGCCATGATCCCATGATCGCCGCCGGACCGCTGACGGTCAACGGAAGTTTCGCGTCACCGCTCAGACAGTGCGCATCGGCCGGGTGGCGACGCCGTAGGACGAGCGGTTGATGACCACGGTGCCGAGCACGATGTCGTGCAGCAGGCGCTTGCGGCCATTGAACAGGCCGACCACCAGCACCAGCGGGCTCAGCACCGAGATCGACACCCAGAACAGCACGGCATGGACGGCGCCGAGTACGAAATAGCCGGGCTCGCCGTACCAGGTGCGCAGCTGCAGATCCATCGCCCGCATGCCGACGGTCGCCGAGTGCGGGCCGCCGAGCGAGCTGCCGTAATAGACCAGCGCCCAGATCACCGAGGCCGGCCACACCAGCCAGAACAGCGCCCAGCCGAGGCCGAGCGTGATCAGGCCGAACACGGCCACGAAGACGTAGGCCAGCGCCACCGGGATCGCGAGCACGACGAGGTCGATCAGGAATGCGAACACGCGCCGCAACAGCACGCCGCGGAACAGCTCCGGCTGCGTGACGGGGTCATAGGCGTGGGGCCGCGCCTCGAATCCGCCGGGGCTGCGCCAGGTTGAATCCTGTCTCGAATCCCGATTTGAATTCCAGGCCGAATCCTGCCGCGCGCCGTCGGCGCGCCAGTTGCCGTTACCCTGAGATTGATCCGACATCGCTCATCCCTCCGACGGCGCAACACATGGCGATGCGCCATTTCCGGCACAAGAGGGAGACACGGGGCTCCCCGGCAAGTTCCCTGCGACAAGACGCGCAGATTTTACGGCGCCATTGTGGCGAAATGGTCGTCAGATGCGGCGCCGCCGCGCCGGTCAGCGATGGCCGGCCAGCATCGCCGCGATCTGCGGTGCGAAGTAGGTCAGCACGCCGTCGGCGCCGGCGCGCTTGAACGCGGTGAGGCTCTCGAGCATCGCGCGGTCGCCGTCGATCCAGCCATTGGCGGCGGCGCCGGCGATCATCGCGTATTCGCCGGACACCTGGTAGGCGAAGGTCGGCATGCCGAAGGTGTCCTTCACCCGCCGCACGATGTCGAGGTAGGGCAGGCCCGGCTTCACCATCACCATGTCGGCGCCCTCGGCGATGTCGAGCTCGACCTCGCGCAGCGCCTCGTCGGAATTGGCCGGGTCCATCTGGTAGGTGCGCTTGTCGCCGGTCAGCGTCTTCGACGAGCCGATGGCGTCACGGAACGGGCCGTAGAACGCCGAGGCGTACTTGGCGGCATAGGCCATGATCTGCACGTCGAGCAGCCCGGCATGGTCGAGCGCCTCGCGAATCGCGGCGACGCGGCCGTCCATCATGTCGGAGGGAGCGATGATGTCGCAGCCGGCCTCGGCCTGCACCAGCGCCTGCTTGACCAGGACCGCCACGGTCTCGTCGTTGAGGATCACGCCGTCGCGCAGCAGGCCGTCATGGCCGTGGCTGGTGAACGGATCGAGCGCGACGTCGCAGAGCACGCCGATGTCGGGGAATGCCGTCTTGATGGCGCGGGTGGCGCGGCACACCAGGTTGTCGGCGTTGAGCGCCTCGCTGCCGGTGTCGTCGCGCAGCGACGGGTCGGTGAACGGAAACAGGGCGATGCAGGGGATACCGAGCTTGGCGGCGCGTTCGGCATCGCGCACCACCTGGTCGACGCTGAGGCGGTCGACACCCGGCATCGAGGCCACCGGCTGGCGCTTGTTGTCGCCGTCGATGACGAACATCGGCCAGATCAGGTCGTCGGTGGTGACCACGTTCTCCCGCACCATGCGGCGAGCCCATTCGGCCTTGCGGTTGCGGCGCGGCCGGATCGTGAGGTCGAGCGACGGTGCGGCGGTGCCCGTCTCCCGGCGCGCTTCGCCGCGCATCTCGATGGGCCGTCCGAACTTGATCGCCATGATCTGGTCTCCCTTGAACTTTTGCAGACTTAGCATCCCGCGCCGCGGCCGTCACCGCATTCGCCGGGCGGGCCGTGGCGAGACGGGCGGGCCGCCGAATCCCGTTGATGGGGGTTCCAGGCCCCGCATGGGGAATTCCTGAACCGGTCTTCAGTTGATATAGATGGGCCGATGGTCGCTCCCATGGACATATTGTCCATGGGGCCGATGCGGCCGGCAATGCGAGACGCTAATAGCAAGTCAATGGCAAGCCTGATGAGCGATCCGACCGGCCAAGATCGCGCCACGCGCGACGCGACGCCGATGATGTCAGCCATCACGGCGGGCGTCAGCGAATCCGGCGATGGCGCCTGGACGCGGCGGCTGGTGATCTTCCTGCGCGTCATGGCGGTGCTCGCCATCGCCAAGGGCCTCTACCACTGGGCGCAGGTCACTGGCTTCGTCGGCGGCGAGGACGAGGCGTTCGAGAACCAGACGCTGCCGTGGCAGACGGCCACCATCTATTTTGCCGTCATCGAGCTCGTGGCCGCGGTCGGGCTGTGGCTGGCGACGCCGTGGGGCGCGGTGGTGTGGCTGACCTCGGTGGTGTCGATGGCGGTGATCGAGCTGATGTTTCAGAACATCTATGGCGGCAGCATTGCGATCGTCGTCGTCGAGGGCGTGCTGCTGCTCGGCTATCTCGCGCTCGCCTGGATGGCCGCGATGGAGCGGCCGCCATAGCCCGCAGGCGAGGGCGCTGCCATTTTCGCAGCGCGTCGCGTTGTTTTGGAGGGCTGTCTCGAAATGACACTGAACGCGCTGCGGCGCACAGTATTTTCATCACGTCGTTGATCGCAGGCCGTTGACGGCCGGACGTCGCCGAACCGGTTCATTTAAAATCCCATCGACCTATAGTTATCGATCGTTGAACGGGTCTGGGGACAGGTCTTACCGCAATCTTTCGAATTTGAACGGTCCTGTTCCGGAACGCGACAGCGCGCGCGACGAAGCGTGAACAGGGCCTCCATTTGCTCAATCAATCATTACAAAACGCCCTGATTTTGCTGGCTTAATCGACGATTCACTCTCTCAAATTCATGATCTCTTTATGGTGTTGTTTAAGCTGATCTTCAAAAGCGACCCTTACGTTGGCGCTATCAGACGAGACAAAAGTTTCGTCGAATAAGTCGATAAAAACGACGACAGGGGAAAGTGTCATGATCAAAGCCGTAGCGACGGCGGTCGAGCCCGTTGAACGCGATGCCGGCAAGCCGGCCATCCAGTCGCTCTACCTCGAAGCCCTGACTCTGGTGGAGCGGCTGCATCGCCGCCTGCTCGACGTCATCAAGGACGAGTTCGATCGCCGTGGCCGCTCCGACATCAACTCGGTGCAGGCGCTGCTGCTCTACAACATCGGCGACAAGGAGCTGACCGCCGGCGAGCTGCGCACCCGCGGCTACTATCTCGGCTCCAACGTGTCGTACAATCTCAAGAAACTCGTCGAGATGGGCTTCCTCGATCACCAGCGTTCGCGCGTCGATCGCCGTTCGGTCCGCATCCGCCTCACGGCGCAGGGCCAGGAGATCCGCCGCATCGTCGAGGCGCTGTACCAGAAGCACGTCAAGACCGTGGAGCTGGTCGGCGGCATCTCGAACGAGGAGTTCGCGGGCCTCAACAAGTCGCTGCACCGCCTCGAGCGGTTCTGGACCGACCAGATCCTGTATCGTCTCTGAGCGCAGGTTGTCTTCCGACAGATCGGGCACGGCGGCATCAGACCGCCGGCCCCACACAACAACAACAATTTCCCCTTCTTGCGCGCCGATCCGGTTCTCCGGGTCGGCGTTTTTTTGCGCGTGCCGGCGAGGCGGCGCCGCGTGATCCGAACAGCGGTCGTCCTTGTGGTGCCCGCCGCTCTTTTCAGATCTGAACCGGCTGGGTTAACATGACAGCTTACCGTCAAGTCCGTCTCTATCTGCCTGCTTTGAGCCCGCGATGAATCTGAGACAGTTGGCCTACTTCCGCGCGGTGGTCGAACACCAGTCGTTGGCCGCGGCGGCCGACGTCTTGCGGGTCGCACAACCCAATCTGAGCATGGCGATCAAGCAGCTCGAGACGGAGTGGGGCATCTCGCTGTTCGAGCGCGCCGGGCGCGGCCTCACCGTGACCGAAACCGGCAGGGCGCTCTACGAGCGGGCAGCCGAGCTCCTCAGCGGCGCATCGGCGCTCGATCAGGAAATGCGGGCGATCGGGCGAGGCTTTACCGCGCGCTTGCGGGTCGGCTTCACGCAGGTGTCGATCGAGATCATCACGGAAATGGTGGCCCGGATCCGCGAGGAAGGCGTCGCCGTCAGCTTTTCGCTCCAGCAGGGCGAGCCGCAGCTGCTGGAGATGATGGTCGAGGCACGGCAACTGGATTTCGCTGTCACCCACATGCCGGTGGCGAATTCCGGGCTCGGCGTCGAGGCATTGGCGCCGTTGTCGATCGTCCTGCTGTGCCGCGAAGGCGACGACCGCTGGCGGACGGGCGACGAGATCACGCCCGCCGCGCTTGCCGATGTGCCGCTTGTCCTGCTGCGCCGGCGATCGGGGGGCGGCATCTATGAGCGGATCATGGAGGCTTTCACCGCCGCCGGCGTGTCCTGTTCTGTCGTCGCCGATTCGACCGATATCTCGGCGATCTACACCTTGGTCGAGCGCCATGTCGGGCTTGGACTGCTGCCGGTTCATGCCATGCACAAGCCGCGTCCGGGATTTGCGATGCATGCGGTGGCTCTGCTCCCCACACCGGAGCGGCTGGCGCTGATCTATCCGCGTGGCCGCCGCCAGCTTCCCGCGATGCAGCGGGCGATGGATCTGTGTCGCGCAATTCTCCGGTCTGGGGAGATCGTCGAGCCGGGATCTGCGCCACGCTCCTGCGGCGCAGATCTGACCATGCCCTGATCGACGACCTCGCATTCCTCTACTTCGCGTCCTTGGCGGCCTGCTCGATCAGCTTGGCGACCGCGTGAGGCTGCGACATGTAGATGGAGTGGCTGCCCTTCACCTCGATCGTCGTGCTGCCGGCGCGCTTGGCCATGAAGCGTTCCAGGTCGGGATTGATCATGCGGTCTTCGGTCGCGACCGCGTACCAGCTCGGCTTGTTGTGCCAGGCGGCGTTGGTGATCGGGGTGCCGAACCCCGTGACGCTGATCGGCACCTGGGAAATCGCCATGAAGCGGGCTTCCTTTGCGGGGAGGTCTGCCGCGAAATCGGCGTGGAATGCCTTCGGGTCGACGATCACATAGCCTTCGCCAGCGGGGATCGCGCTGTTCGCCGCCGGCGGCATTTGCTTGAGCAGGCCGCCGAGCGCCTCCCCCGTGTCGGGCTGGAAGGCTGCGATGTAGACCAGACCGCGCACCTGCGGCTCGTTGCCGGCCTGGGTGATGACCGCACCGCCGTAGCTGTGGCCGACCAGGATCAACGGCGCGTTGACGCGCTCGATGATGCGCTTGGTGGCGGCGGCATCGTCGGCCAGCGAGGTTTCCGGCTCCTGCACGATCGAAACCGAATATCCATCGTGCTCGAGGATGTCGGCGACCGCGCGCCAGCCCGAGCCGTCGGCGAACGCGCCGTGGACCAGGACGACATTCTTGATCGGTTCGGCTGACACCGCCGCAGACATGCCCAGGGCGAGCGCGGCAACGGCAACGGATGCAGTGAGGAGACGTTTCATGGCTGTTTCCTTATCTGGCTTTGCTGCCAGGCTGTGCTGACAAGGCAGCTGGTTGGGACAAAGCTCCGCCGGCCGCTCCGAACGGAGCTGCTGAAGCGAGCGGTGAAGCGGGAGAGGTGCCGCTAGGGAGGAAAAGCTCCTTCTGGCGGCGCGGTTTCCCCATCATCGCGGATGGGAAAGGTTGCGAACAAAGCGCGAAGAGTTGCGTCTGCTCGGTGAAGGTTGTCGCCTCCGACCGCCACCTCGCCGAGGAGCGTCAGCTCGGGCCAGCTGTGCAGCGCTGCCGAAATGATCCGGATGGCGCCGTTGTGATCAGCGGGGGCCCGGTCCGTGAGGGGGGCCCGGACGGCCTCGATGCGCGAGGAGTTGAGGTGGGAGGAGGTGTTTTTCATGACCCGTACGATGATGCATAATTCATTATCGGGCCAATACATCATGCATTATAATTCATATGAAAATCATAATAGTTGCACGCGAAGCTAATCAGGGTCGGCAGGCCGAAACGCTCCGGTCGTTGAGAGGCGGAAGGCGCGGGGACACCGCAAGCCGAGCGCGGCTTTGTTCGTCAGACCGGATCAGGCCGGGGCGGCGGCGACATAGGGAATGCTGGAGATGACAACGGCGAGCTGAACGGCGTTGCCGAGCATGCCGCCCCAGTGCAGCTGACGCAGCCGGCGCGGGGCATCGGCGTCACCGGCCTCGCGGTCACGAAGGCCAGCATCCATCTGGCGCAGGAACCAGCGGCGCGATGCGATCGTCAAGGCTGCGATCAGGCTGATGCCGACGGTGAGGGCGAGACGGCCATCCAGCGCAACGACAATGGTCGCGAGGACTGCGGCGACGCTCAGTGTCAGGAAATAGCCGTTGAACATCGCGCGGAGCAGCAGGCCGACGGGCTGGATATCCAGCTTCACCAGCAAAAACGCCGGCGCCGCGAGCAGGAGGTAGCCCATCGGAAACAGCAAAATGACAGCGGCGAACAGCACGACCGAATCCGGCATCATGTTCCACCCTTGATTTTGCCAGCCGGAACGGAGCGTCCGGTGGTGTTTTTTGCGAGTGTCTACCGGAGATATGTTCGGCGCTATTGGGCTTTGGTCGGACGTCGTTGGGGCCGCTGCGCTGCACAACATATCGCTTGCAATACTTGTGATGACTTCCAAGACGAGCGGAGCTGTTGACCGCATCTCGAACGGTCTCAACAAGTTGCTGCACCGGCTCGAGCGGTTCTGGACCCACCAGATCCTGTATCGCGCTCTGAGCGCAGGTTTTCCTTTCAACAGATCGGGCACGGCGGCGACAGACCGCCGGCCCCAAGCAACAACAATTTCCGCTTCTCTCACGCCGATCCGGTTCTCCGGTGCAGCTTTTTTTGAGTGCAGCGGAAAGGTGAAAAATGCCGTTTGATCTTGACGATCATCTCCGAGGCCAAGGAACGACTGGATCACCGCCGCTGAAGACGGTTTCATCATGCGTCGCTGCAAATGCTGCTTGAGAAAGCGAAAGATAAGTCGTGTAGATCTGATCTGGTCCGACATTCGTAAAGAAGTGTGCGATGGCGCTGACCTGTGCGCGATTGTTGCCGCCGAAAATATAGAAATCACCCACGTTGAAGGGATAAGGGGCAGGCATCGGGATTGGCTGCGCGATTGTCTTTCCACTTGCGGAATCGATTAATTGAAATTGATATTTTGCGACCATGATTTTCTCCTCGCTAATGGTGTGTTCTCGCGCCGAAGGATGAGGTCGGACACTGAACTCCTTGAGCGTAGCGAATGTCTGGAATGGCAGAAAGGACGATATCCGCGCCTGGCGTATCGCAACGGCTATCGCACCAGAATGTTTCTGATGCGATTTCGAGCTTGCGATGGTTGGCAAGAGACTTCGGTTTCGCGGCGCTCATCCCGGTCGTATTCTCTGACTTGATCGACGAAGGCCGGGCTTTAATGTTCAGCCCATCATGACCGCCCCACTCCCCAAACTCACCGTCTGGTACAACACTCGCTGCCCGGTCTGTAACGCCGGCATCGATTGGCAGCGCAACCGTCTCGTGCAGGCAGCGCGGGCAGGGGCGATTGAATTCCGTGACATCAATCTCGAACCGGATGCGCTGGTGCGGTTCGGCGCCAATGTCGAGGACATCCGCCGCCGGCTGCATGGGGTGGACGCCGACGGGCGCCTTTACGTCGGGGCGGACTGTGCGGCGGCGATCTGGCTGCGCACACCGGGGGACGCGTGGCTCGGGCGGCTCGCCGGCCTGCCGGTGGTCGGGTCGCTGGCGCGGTTCGGCTACGACCGCTTCGCGGACATCCTCTATGCCTGGAACCGGCGCAAGGGGCACTGGTAGAGGGCGCCGGTGAGGCTGCCGGCGGGTGCATCGGACCGGGGCGGGCGCGGGCAAGCCGCGGATGAACAGCCAAGCGCGTTCCAACCGCGCTTCGGCCGGTCCCGGGCCGCTCCGGGATCGGTCCCGGACCGCCATATGTGGTATAAATAGCTGTTCTGCGGCACTGGAACTTGGCCGCCCGGCGACGATGTGCTAAGCCCCGAGCGCTGTTTCCGACCACCCCTCGTGACCGTTCGCGCCCGCACCGACAGGCCGCGGCGGTGGAGACTTTTCCGCCTATGAGCTCGTCTGCCAAGCCTGCCACCCCCACCGACTCGTTCTTCAATGCGACCCTCGCCGAGGCCGATCCGGAAATCGCCGCCGCCATCAAGGGCGAGCTCGGTCGTCAGCAGCACGAGATCGAGCTGATCGCATCGGAAAACATCGTCAGCCGCGCCGTGCTCGAGGCGCAGGGCTCGGTGATGACCAACAAGTATGCGGAAGGCTATCCGGGCGCGCGCTACTATGGCGGCTGCGAGTTCGTCGACATCGCCGAGAACCTCGCCATCGAGCGTGCCAAGAAGCTGTTCGGCGCGGGCTTCGCCAACGTGCAGCCGAACTCCGGCAGCCAGATGAACCAGGCTGTGTTCCTGGCGCTGCTGCAGCCGGGCGACACCTTCATGGGCCTCGACCTCGCCGCCGGCGGCCACCTGACCCACGGCTCGCCCGTCAACATGTCGGGCCGCTGGTTCAAGGCCGCGCACTACACCGTGCGCCGCGAGGACCAGATCATCGATATGGACGCGGTCGCCAAGCAGGCCGAAGAGGTCAAGCCGAAGCTGATCATCGCCGGCGGCTCGGCCTATTCGCGGTCCTGGGACTTCAAGCGCTTCCGTGAGATCGCCGACAGCGTCGGAGCCTACCTGCTGGTGGACATGGCGCACTTCGCCGGCCTCGTCGCCGGTGGTGTGCATGCCTCGCCCGTGCCCTATGCCCACGTCACCACCACCACCACCCACAAGTCGCTGCGCGGCCCGCGTGGCGGCCTGATCCTGAGCAACGACGAGGCCATCGCCAAGAAGCTCAACTCGGCGATCTTCCCGGGGCTGCAGGGCGGCCCGCTGATGCATGTCATCGCGGCGAAGGCGGTGGCGCTGGCCGAAGCGCTGCGGCCGGAGTTCAAGGTCTATGCGAAGAACGTCGTGGAGAACGCCAGGGCGCTGGCGGAGACGCTGCGCGCCAACGGCTTCGACATTGTCTCGGGCGGCACCGACAACCACCTGATGCTGGTGGACCTGCGGCCCAAGGGCCTCAAGGGCAACATCTCCGAGAAGGCCTTGGTGCGCTCGGCCATCACCTGCAACAAGAACGGCGTGCCGTTCGATCCGGAGAAGCCGTTCGTCACCTCGGGCATCCGTTTGGGCACCCCGGCGGCGACCACCCGCGGCTTCGGCGTCGCCGAATTCAAGCAGGTCGGCGCGATGATCTCCGAGGTGCTCAACGCGGTCGCGCAGTCGGGCGACGGCCAGGCGCCGCTGGTCGAGGCGGCGATCAAGGAGCGGGTGCGCCAGCTCACCGATCGCTTCCCGATCTACAGTTAAGGGCACGGGCGCATGCGCTGTCCGAGTTGCAATAGTCTCGATACGCAGGTCAAGGATTCACGGCCGACCGAAGATTCGTCCGTGATCCGCCGGCGGCGCGTGTGCATGGCCTGCAATTTCCGCTTCACCACCTTCGAGCGCGTGCAACTGCGCGAGCTCACGGTGATCAAGCGCAATGGCCGCCGGGTGCCGTTCGACCGCGACAAGCTCGTCCGCTCGCTGCAGATCAGTCTGCGCAAGCGGCCGGTCGACCCCGAGCGTGTCGAGAAGATGGTCTCCACCATCGTGCGTGAACTGGAAAGCGGCGGCGAGGCGGAGGTGTCGTCGGAAGCGATCGGCGAGATCGTGATGGAGCACCTGCGCGAGCTCGACGACGTCGCCTATGTGCGCTTCGCCTCGGTCTATCGCAATTTCCGCGAGGCCAAGGATTTTGAGGCCGTGCTCGGCGAGCTCTCGAGCGACGACGACCCGCGCGCGCTGCTCCTGCGAAAATGATCTTCCGCATCCTGGAAACCAAGGTCGCGGGTGAGCTCGCGCAGGCCAGGAGCGCCAGCAGGGAAGCCGACGAGCGCTACATGCAGCTGGCGCTGGCGTTGGGCCGGCGCGGCCTCGGCCGCACGTGGCCGAACCCGGCGGTCGGTGCGGTGGTGGTCAAGGACGGTATCATTGTCGGGCGGGGCTGGACCGCGCCCGGCGGCCGGCCCCATGCGGAGCCGCAGGCGCTGCAGCGCGCGGGGGCCGCGGCGCGCGGCGCCACGCTTTATGTCACCCTCGAGCCATGCTCCCACCACGGCAAGACGCCGCCCTGTGCGGACGCCATCGTCGCCGCCGGCATCGTCCGCGTCGTGAGCGCGATCGAGGATCCCAATCCGGACGTGGCAGGCCAGGGCCATGCGCGGCTGCGCGCCGCCGGCATCAAGGTCGATGTCGGCCTCGGGGCGGAGGAGGCGGCGCGGGACCATGCCGGGCATTTCCGCTGCGTCCGCGACAGCCGGCCCCATGTCATCCTCAAGCTCGCGGTGTCCCGGGACGACCGCATCGCGAGCGCCGGCCACCAGCCGGTCGCGATCACCGGCGAGGCCGCGCAGGCGCGGGTGCACCTGTTGCGGGCGCAGAACGACGCCATCCTGATCGGCGTCGGCACCGCGCGTGCGGACGATCCGCTGCTCACCTGCCGGCTGCCCGGCATGGTGGCGCGCTCGCCGGTGCGGGTGGTGCTCGATACCCATCTGCGGCTGAAGCCGGCGAGCCGCCTTGCCGCATCGGCCCGCCAGACCCCGCTGTGGGTGCTGACCGGTGCCGCCGCGGAAGCTCCGGCCGCCGCCATTCTCGGCGCCGAAGGCGCGCAGGTGATCCGCCTCGCCACTGGTCCCGCCGGGCTCGCGCTCGACGCCGTGCTGCGAGAGCTGGCGAAGCGCGGCATCACCCGCCTGATGGTGGAGGGCGGCGCGCAAGTCGCGGCCTCCTTCGTCAGCGCCGGCCTCGTCGACGAGGTCTGGCTGCTGCGCGGGCCACAGACCATCGGCGACGATGGCGTCGCCGCACTGCACACCCTGCCACTGTCGACCATCACGGCGTCGCCGGCGTGGCGCGTGCGCCGCACCGAGACGCTGCAATCCGACCTTCTCACGATTTACGAGCGAAACTGATGTTCACAGGTATCATCACCGACGTCGGCGAGATCAGCCGTTTCTCGCCCACCGCCCAGGGCCAGCTGCACCGGTTGCGGATCGCCTGCCGCTACGACCAGAGCACCATCGCCGACGGCGCCTCGATCGCCTGCAACGGCGTCTGCCTCACGGTGGTCGGCTCCGGCGTCGCCGACGGCCAGACCTGGTTCGACGTCGACGCTGCGGCCGAGACGCTGCGCATGACCACGGCACAGCACTGGCAGCAGGGCACCCGCCTCAATCTCGAGCGCGCGCTCAAGATCGGCGACGAGCTCGGCGGGCACATCGTCGCCGGCCACGCCGACGGCATCGCCACCATCGTCGCCCGCGACGACCTGCCGGACATGGCGCGGTTTGAGCTGCGCGCGCCGCGCGAGCTGGCGCGCTTCATCGCGCCGAAGGGCTCGATCACCCTCGACGGCGTGTCGCTGACCGTCAACACCGTCGCCGACGACCAGTTCTCGGTTCTGATCATTCCGCACACGCTGACCGTGACCACGCTCGGCCGCTGGCGGCAGGGCCAGGAGATCAATATCGAGGTCGACCTGATGGCCCGCTACGCCGCGCGGCTGACCGAGATGCGGGCATAGATCGCGAACCTCGCGGCAACGCGAAAACAGAACCCGGGGGCGGCAGATGTTGCGAGACGCCGGCACCCGGGAGCCTGTCGATCCGCGCGACGCCCTGACCATCGCCCGGATCGTTCGCGTCAACCATGCCGGCGAGTTCGGAGCGATCCGGATCTATTCCGCCCAGATCGCCGTCGCCCGCTGGTTCTGGCCGGATTGTGTCGCGGCCCTGACCGAGATGCGCAGACACGAGCGCACCCATTGCGCAATGTTTCGGGCGGCGATGTCGTCCCGCCGATCGCGTCCATGCCGCGTGATGCAGCTCTGGAGCTGGGGTGGCTGGCTGCTCGGCCTTGTCACGGCGCTGCTCGGTCGCCAGGGCATCTGGGCCTGCACGGCCGCCGTCGAGGCCACGGTGCATCGCCATCTCGACGACCAACTGCACTTTCTCTGCGATCGGGATGCCGAGCTGCATGGCATCGTCCTCTCGATCCGTGCGGAGGAAATCGCCCACCTGCATCATGCCGAAGAACAGTTGCGGGCCCCGGGCAGGGGAGTACGATTGCTACGCACGATCATTGCGATCGCGACGGATGGTCTGATCTGGTTGTCGACCTGGGGTGATTCACAGCGGATGGCATGGGCACTGAAGTCGGCAAAATCCTGAAAGTCGCGTGTTCTCAGAGGGTTTGCAGTGCAATATTGGCTTGGCTTCCGGGGCCGGTGCGACTAAAACCCCCGGCACCCCTGACGACCGACATGGATTGAACACCGATGGCCGACGCCCGCCGCGCCCCGCTGAAAGACCAGACCGACATTCGCGGCGCCCGCGCGCTGATCGTGGAAGCGCGCTTCTACGACGACATCCAGGACGCGCTGCTCGACGGCGCCCGCGTGGAACTCGAGGCCGCGGGCTTGACGCGCGACGTCATCACCGTGCCCGGCGCGCTGGAGATTCCGGCGGCGATCGCGATCGCGCTCGATGCCGCGGAGAAGGCCGGCAAGCCCTATGACGCCGTCATCGCGCTCGGCTGCGTGGTGCGCGGCGACACCATCCATTTCGAGATCGTGTCGATGGAATCCTCGCGCGCGCTGATGGACCTTGCGGTCGCGCGCCGCATTCCGCTCGGCAACGGCATCATCACCGTCAACACCGACGAGCAGGCCTGGGCGCGGGCGCGCCGCGGCGAGCTCGACAAGGGCGGCGACGCGGCACGGGCCGCGCTGGCGATGCTGCGCATCAAGCGCCGTCTGGCGAAGGCCTGACGCCATGGCCGATTCCAAACCAGCGCCGAAGAAGGACGAGCCCAAGAAGGCCAACCGGCGCGGCGCCGCGCGGCTCGCGGCCGTGCAGGCGCTCTACCAGATGGACATCGCCGGCGCCGGCCTCAACGACATCTTCGCCGAGTTCGAGAGCCACTGGCTCGGCAACGAGATCGAGGGCGACACCTATCTGCCCGCCGAGGCGGCGTTCTTCCGCGACGTGGTGTCCGGCGTGGTCAACGACCAGGCGCGGATCGATCCGCTGCTCGACGACATGCTGAACAAGGGCTGGCCGCTGCAGCGCATCGACGCCATCCTGCGCGCGGTGCTGCGCGCCGGCGCCTATGAGCTCGAGCACCGCAAGGACGTGCCGGCCCGCGTCGTCATCAAGGAGTATGTCGACGTCGCCAACGCCTTCGTCGACCGCGACGAGACCGGCCTCGTCAACGCCGTGCTGGACCAGATTGGCCGCCAGTTCCGCGCCGAAGAGTTCACCCGGACCGGCGGCTAGGCAATGGGTGCGCCCGGATCGGCCAGCTCCGGTGAGGATTCGCTGATCGCGCGCTACTTTCGTCCGCTGGCGACCGACCCCGGTGCCTTCAACCTCGTCGACGACGCCGCCGTGCTCGCCGCCGGCGGCGATGACCTCGTGGTGACCACCGACGCGGTGGTCGAGGGCGTGCATTTCCTGCCCTCCGATCCGCCGGACACCATCGCGCGCAAGGCGCTGCGGGTGAACCTGTCCGATCTTGCGGCGAAGGGCGCCGTGCCCGCCGGCTTCGTCCTGACACTGGCGCTGCGCGACGCGGCGGATGCGTGGCTGTCGCCATTCGCGGCGGCGCTCGGCGAGGACGCTGTCGCATTCGGTTGCCCGGTGCTCGGCGGCGACACCGTGTCGACGCCCGGGCCGCTGATGATCTCGATCACCGCGTTCGGCCGCGTGCCGCAAGGCGCCATGGTCCGCCGTGACCGTGCGCAGGCCGGCGATCGCATCTTTGTTTCCGGCACCATCGGCGACGCGGCGCTCGGCCTCGATGTGCTGCGTGGCGGAAAATCCGCCGCCGCGCTCGCGGCCGATCCGTCGGCCGCCGCGGTGCTCGCCGCGCGCTATCGCGTGCCGCAGCCGCGCAATGCGCTGGCGCTCGCCGTGCGCGCACATGCCAGCGCTGCCATGGACGTCTCCGACGGGCTCGCCGGCGATCTCGCCAAGCTCTGTGCCGCGTCCGCCGTGTCGGCGCAGGTCGCGGCGGACGCGGTGCCGCTGTCGGCGCCGGCCCGCGCGGTGCTCGCTGCGGGAGCGGCGAGCCGCGAAACGATTCTCTCCGGCGGCGACGATTATGAGATTCTCTGTACCGTTCCGCCGGACGGCAGCGCCGCATTCTCCGCGGCCGCCGCTGCCGCGGGTGTCGCCGTCACGGCGATCGGAACGGTGGGCGCAGGCACTGCCCCGCCGATCTTCTTCGACGGGCAGGGCGCCCCGATTGTGCTGTCACGGCTGTCCTACAGCCATTTTTGAGCGGCCTTGCGCCTGTCGGCCCGTGTGCCGGCGCCCGGCGCGCACGGCCATTTTCGAGCGCTCTGGCGCGCCGCAGTTAGACCTTGGACCAATTGTGGAGCGAATCGGAGCGCGGCCCGCCCGGTGGCGTTGCACCGCCTATGTGATTTTGGCATGCTTCGTGTCGAATTAAGGCAGCGACCTGCCTTGCGGCAGGCCTGCCTTATTTTTTGACGCCCATCCTTCGGGGAAAACAACGGGCGTCATGGGGAAACACATAAGGATCGAGGCTGCATTCATGACTACTTTGTGGGTGATTGTGCTCGCCGGGGCACTCTCCATCGTCTACGCCATCTGGGCGACCTCGTCGGTGCTGGGGGCCGACGCAGGCAATGCGCGCATGCAGGAAATCGCTGCTGCAGTGCGTGAAGGCGCTCAGGCCTATCTGCGCCGCCAGTACACCACCATCGCCATCGTCGGCGTCGTGATCTTCCTGCTGCTGGCCTATTTCCTCGGCGTGCTCGTCGCGGTGGGCTTCCTGATCGGTGCGATCCTGTCGGGAGCCGCCGGCTTCATCGGCATGAACGTCTCGGTCCGCGCCAACGTGCGCACCGCCCAGGCGGCGACCAAGTCGCTCGCCGGCGGCCTCGAGCTCGCCTTCAAGGCGGGCGCGATCACCGGCCTCCTGGTGGCCGGCCTCGCGCTGCTCGGCGTGACGCTGTATTTCGGCTACCTGACCGAGATCCTCAAGCTCACGCCCAACAGCCGCACGGTCGTCGACGCGCTGGTGGCGCTCGGCTTCGGCGCCTCGCTGATCTCGATCTTCGCCCGTCTCGGCGGCGGCATCTTCACCAAGGGCGCCGACGTCGGCGGCGACCTCGTCGGCAAGGTCGAAGCCGGCATTCCCGAGGACGATCCGCGCAACCCGGCGACCATCGCCGACAACGTCGGCGACAATGTCGGCGACTGCGCCGGCATGGCCGCCGACCTGTTCGAGACCTATGCGGTGACCGCGGTCGCCACCATGGTGCTCGCGGCGATCTTCTTCGCCAAGTCGCCGCTGCTCACCAACATGATGACACTGCCGCTCGCCATCGGCGGCATCTGCATCATCACCTCGATCATCGGCACCTTCTTCGTGAAGCTCGGCGCCAGCCAGTCGATCATGGGGGCGCTGTACAAGGGGCTGATCGCCACCGGCGTGCTGTCGCTGGTCGGTGTCGGCCTCGTGATCAACCACCTGGTCGGCTTCGGCCCGCTCGCGGGCGTCAGCTACAGCGGCCTTGCCCTGTTCGAGTGCGGCGTCGTCGGCCTCGCGGTCACCGGCCTGATCATCTGGATCACCGAGTACTACACCGGCACCGACTATCGTCCGGTGAAGTCGATCGCGCAGTCCTCGGTCACCGGCCATGGCACCAACGTGATCCAGGGCCTTGCGATCTCGATGGAGGCGACCGCGCTGCCTGCGATCGTCATCATCGCCGGCATCCTGATCACCCACAGCCTCGCCGGCCTGTTCGGCATCGCCATCGCCACCACCACCATGCTCGCGCTCGCCGGCATGATCGTGGCGCTCGACGCCTTCGGCCCGGTCACCGACAATGCCGGCGGCATCGCCGAGATGGCGGGATTGCCCAAGGAGGTGCGCAAGTCGACCGATGCGCTCGATGCGGTCGGCAACACCACCAAGGCGGTGACCAAGGGCTACGCCATCGGCTCCGCCGGTCTCGGCGCGCTGGTGCTGTTCGCCGCCTACAACGAGGACCTCAAGTACTTCGTCGCCAATGCGGCGCCGAACTCATACTTCCAGGGCGTCGCGCCTGACTTCTCGCTGAACAACCCGTATGTCGTGGTCGGCCTCTTGTTCGGTGGCCTGCTGCCCTACCTGTTCGGCGCGATGGGCATGACGGCGGTCGGCCGAGCGGCCGGCGCCATCGTCGAGGAGGTGCGCCGCCAGTTCCGCGAGAAGCCCGGCATCATGCAGGGCAAGGACAAGCCTGATTACGGCAAGGCCGTCGACTTGCTGACCAAGGCGGCGATCAAGGAGATGATCATCCCCTCGCTGCTGCCGGTGCTGTCGCCGATCGTCGTCTACTTCCTGATCTACGTCATCGCCGGCGGCGGCGCCGCCGGCAAGTCGGCGGCGTTCTCGGCGGTTGGCGCCATGCTGCTCGGCGTCATCGTCACCGGCCTGTTCGTCGCGATTTCGATGACTTCGGGCGGCGGCGCCTGGGACAACGCCAAGAAGTACATCGAGGACGGCCATTTCGGCGGCAAGGGCTCGGACGCCCACAAGGCGGCCGTGACCGGCGACACCGTCGGCGATCCCTACAAGGACACGGCGGGCCCCGCCGTGAACCCGATGATCAAGATCACCAATATCGTGGCGCTGCTGCTGCTCGCGATCCTGGCGCACTGATCCCGGAGGCCTGAACCAAACGGGGCCCGTGGCGCTGCGCCACGGGCCCTCTCTTTTGAATTTCGCGCCATGATTGCTTAAACTTGGCGTCAGCATTGCCACGGTGGCGCGCGCTGCCGTTGTTGGGGAAGGGGGACGCGCCATGCCCATCTGGTCGACTGATGCGCTGCCGCCCGCAGAGCGTTTTGCCTACTGGCGCGAGGTGCGCGCCAAGCATCTGTTCGGGGTGTCCGCCGAGCTCGAGGTGGACCAGCGCGCCGCCTTCCGCGGCGAGTTCTCGGCCGAGCCTCTCGCCGCGGCCACGCTGGTGGAAATGCATGCCTCGCCCTACTGGGTGCGGCGCACCGGCGAGGACATCTCGCGCGCGCCGGGCAACAGCGTCTGCATCTACCAGCAGCTCGGCGGGGCGGCCTGGTTCGGCACGAGCCGGAAAACCGAGTTCACCGTCGCCGCCGGGGCCGTCGCCACCAGCCATACGGACTTGCCCTATGCCACGCGCCCGACCACCGAGGCGGGCTTCCATCTGCGCATCCTGAAGATTCCCTTCACCATCTGCGTCCCGTTCGTTCGGCGCGACGGCGATCTGTCGCCGCAGCTGGTCGGCAACGAGCGGCGGCTGAGCTCGCTGCTGTCCGCCTGCTTCCCGGCGTTCCTCAACCAGGCCGCAACCCTGACGGAGGCGGATCTCGACGCCGCCGTGGTGGCGCTGGCGCAGATCGCGCTCGGCGTGCGCGGGCTGCTCGCGCCCACCGACGAGGCGCTGCGGCTTGCGGTTCGCCAGGTGCGGCTGATCCAGGCGAGGGACCTGATCAGCCAGAACTTCCGGCGCGGCGACCTGACCCCGGCGCGGATCGCCGCGATGCTGGAGATTTCGGTCCGCCAGCTGCACCTGCTGTTCGAGCCGACGGGCACGACCGTGGCCCGCCATCTGACGGCGCTGCGCCTCGCCCACGCCCAGGCGCTGCTCGCCGAAGCACCGGCGCGGCCGGTCTCGGGGGTGGCGTTCGCCTCGGGCTTCGACAGCCTGGCGACGTTCTACCGCCTGTTCCGCAATGCCTTCGGCATGGCGCCGATCGAGTATCGGCAGTCGGTGAGTGGGGTACGCTAACCGCCGGCTTGCTTCGTCCCGTTCGTTTTTTTGCGGCCGGCACCCAGCTCGCTGCGCTCGTTGAGACGACTCTGTCGTCGAACCCCGCTAGGTTGCCGCCCGCTGTGTTAGGCAACGAGGGGCGTCATGAAGCGCACTATTTTTCTGGTATCCGTGGCCATGGTTCTGTCGGCGACCGCAAGTCGGGCGGAAACGATCGATCTGGCGACGCTGAGCTGCAAGCAGTTTCTGGAGAGCGGCGAGGACAGCATCAAGATGGTGCTGACCTGGATGGACGGCTGGTACAAGGGCGACAGCAACGAGGCGATCATCGACACCACCGTGTTCCTCGAGAACGCCAAGAAGTTCGGCGCGTTCTGTGCCACCAACCCGAACATCAGCATCGTCAACGCGGCCGAGAAGATTCTCGGAAAGTAGTCCGGTCATCGGGCCCTGATGGACGTCATCCCGTGGGGCAGCGCACGGTTGCCGCGCTGCCCGCACGAATTGTTGCGTTGCATCAATGTATGGCCACCGGCGGCTGGCTTCCGTCAGTTGGCAGTTTGATGACAAACGCAGCGGTTGCTCACGAAATAAAATCCGCGCGGCGATGGAAACCGTGTCGGGGTCTGCAAGTTATGATGGCGCGTTCAGCAGGGAGCACGCGACCATGGGGACCGACAATCGCGATCCGTTCGAGCAGGGCAAGCTGGCGAAAATCAATCGCCCGCGCGAACACGAACAAGGCCCGCGCAATCCTTATCCGGAAGGCTCCGAGCAGCATCAGCGCTGGGAAGCGGGTTACAAGTTCGTGCAGCAGGGGCTGGCCGCGGTCTGACGCGGCGCCGGCACATCCTTGAGACCGGCACATCCTGTGATCAGCCGAGCGATGATCAGGTGAGGCATGTTCAGTTGAGGCCGCACGGCGGGCGCCCCGGGCGCGCCGCCGCCGTCGTGTTGTGGCCGCGCATCCCCGCGGCGCGGTCAGCCGATCAGTGGAACGACAGCAGCTTGAACAGCGGCGTCAGGTAGCTCATCTCCTGGCCGGAGGTCGGCGTGGTGCGGCTGATGAAATCGAAGATCTTGCCGTCCTTCAGGCCGTAATTGGCGAGCCGGGTGACATGCCGGTTCTTGTCGAAATACACCGCGATGACCCGCTGATCGACGATCTGCTGGTTCATGAAGGCGATCTTCCGCTCGGCGCGCTGGGAGATGTAATAGAAGACTTCACCGTTCAGCGTCGCGACGGTGGAGGGGGTGCCGAGCACGATCAGCACCTGATCCTGGCTGGCGCCGATCGGGATCTGCTCCAGCGCGCCTTCGGGCATGATGTAGCCCTTCTGGTACTGCTCCTGGAATGCACCGCAGCCGGTCAGGGCCACGCAGGCCGCGGTGGCGGCGAGCACGAGGCCGAGCAGACGGGCGGGGCTGCGCGAGAGGCGGCCGTGCGGCTGCCGGAGGGCGGCGGTCTCGTCCGCGCGGGCGACGTCGTTCGACAAGGTCTTCAATTCGGTCATTCCGGGGCTCGCCCCGTCCTCTTGCATCACGCGGGGCATTGACGTACCGGGCAGGGCGCTGCCTTGACAAGACCCTTTGGGATCACCCCGCGGAACCGGTAATGCTTTGGCCCTTCAAACGCTTTCTGAATCCCCAGACGCCGTTGCGCGGCACCATTGAGGCCATCTATGGCATGATCGTGGCGCAGGCACGAGAACCGCTGTTTTATCAAGCACTCCACGTGCCCGACACAGTTAATGGCCGCTTCGACATGATCGTCCTGCATTTGTGGCTCGTGCTGCGGCCGCTGCGGGCGGCGGAGGGCGGCGCGGTGCCCCCCGAGGGCCTGGGGCAGGGCCTGTTCGATCGCTTCTGCAGCGACATGGATGCGAATCTACGGGAGATGGGTGTCGGGGACCTGACGGTGCCCAAGCGCATGCAGAAATTCGGCGAGGCGTTCTATGGCCGTACCGCAGCCTACGACAAGGCGTTCGCCGCCGGGCGCGGCGCCATGGCGGACGCGCTCGCCCGTAATGTGCTGAACACCACCGATCCGGCACTGGCCGCCGGCCTGTGCCAATATGTCGAGGCAGCCGCGACCCGGCTCGACGCCCTCGACGGCGCCGCGCTGCAGGCCGGTGCCTTTCGTTTCCCGGCCCCGCAGGGGCCGGCATGACCCGCGAGAAAGACATGACACGCGACAAGGACTTCAAGCGCGACAAAGATGCCAGGCGCGAGAAAGATGCGCGCGGTGCCGCGGCCCATCCCTGGAGCGTCCGCATCGCCGTGGACGAGATTCCCGAAGCCGGCCAGCATGCCGCGCTCAGCGCCGACGCGGCCCAGCGCGCCGCCATGGCCGGGCTCGCCGGCCTCAGGGATATCGCCGAGGCCAAGGCCAGCTTCGACCTGCGTCCCGCCGGGCGCGGGCGGATCCATGTCACGGGGCGGGTGAGCGGCCGCATCGGCCAGACCTGCGTCGTGACCCTCGAGCCGCTGGAGAGCACGATCGACGAGCCGGTCGACCTGCTGTTCGCCCCCGAGGACCAGGTCGCGGCCATCATCAAGGCGATGGAGCAGGAGGCGGAAGCAACGGATGAGGAGCCGGACCCGCCGGAGGCGATCACCGACGGGACCATCGATCTCGGTCAGCTGGCTGCCGACGTGCTGTTCCTGGGAATTGATCCCTATCCGCGTAAACCCGGCGTGGTGTTCGAGCCGCTGGTGACCGCCGAGGACCCGGAAAGCCATCCGTTTGCGGCGCTCAAGGCCCTCAAGGATGCGCCGTCGGCCAAGCCGTCCGCCGGCAAAGGGCCCAAAAACGACACCGAAGCCGGCGATTAGGGCAAGCCAACGAAATGCAAGGCGGAATCGCGCCCCCAAAACCCGCGTCAAGAGTTGTATAGGGGCGCGGACAGGGTATTGTCGCGGCCCGCGAGGGCCATTCAAGGCTCCGCGGCGCTGCCCAGGCGGCGAAGGCTCAAGGCGCCACTCTTAGGGGCGCAAACATCGGATTGCCGGGACGTTATGCCTCAAAAGGTTCGAATCGCGCTGGACGCCATGGGGGGCGATTTCGGTGCGTCCGTGGTCGTTCCAGGGGCTGCGATCTCGCTGACGCGACATCCCGATAGTGAGTTCGTGCTGTTCGGCGACAGTGCGCTGATTGGCCGCGAGCTCGACGCCCTGCCGGCGCTCAAGGCGGTGTCGCGGGTGGTGCACACCGACGTCGCCATCAGCGGAAGCGAGAAGCCGAGCCAGGCGCTGCGCCGCGGCCGCAAGACGTCGTCGATGTGGCTGGCGATCGACGCAGTGAAGAAGGGCGAGGCCGATGTCGCCATCTCCGCCGGCAACACCGGCGCGCTGATGGCGATGGCGCGGCTGCACCTGCGCATGCTGCCGGGCATCGATCGGCCGGCGCTCAGCGCGGTGTGGCCGACGCTGCGCGGCGAATCCATCGTGCTCGATGTCGGCGCCTCGATCGGCGCCGACGCCCAGCACCTCGCGACGCTCGCGATCATGGGCAGCGCCATGGCACGCGTGCTGTTCGATCTCGAGCGGCCGACCGTCGGCCTGCTCAATATCGGCGTCGAGGAAGTGAAGGGGGTCGAGGAGGTGCGCGAGGCGGCTGAGCTGCTGCGCGCGCTGAACCTGCCGCAGATGGATTTCATCGGCTTCGTCGAGGGCGACGGCATCGGCAAGGGCGCCGCCGACGTCATCGTCACCGAAGGCTTCACCGGTAACATCGCCCTGAAGACCGCCGAGGGCACCGCGCGGCAGTTCGGAGAGTACCTGCGCAGCGCCATGACGCGCACCTGGAGCTCCAAGCTCGGTGCGCTGATGGCGCGCGGCGCGTTCCGCGCGCTTCGCGAAAAAGTCGATCCCAACAAGGGGAACGGCGGCGTCTTTCTCGGACTGAACGGTATCGTGATCAAGAGCCATGGCGGCGCCAATGCCGCGGGCTTTGCGTCCGCCGTGGACGTCGGTTACGAGATGGTCAAATACGATCTTCTGACCAAGATCAATCAGACACTTCATCGCGAAGGCGCGGCGCTCAATCTGGCGCCCGCCGCTCAGGAGGCTCTCTCGTGACTGTGACGCGTTCGGTCGTGCTCGGCTGTGGGTCGTATCTGCCGGAGCAGATCCTGACCAATGCGGAGTTGGCGCAGCGGATCGACACCTCCGACGAATGGATCGTGCAGCGCACCGGCATCCATCAGCGCCACATCGCCGCGCCCGGGGAGTTCACCTCCCATCTCGGCACCAGGGCGGCGCAGGCGGCGCTCGCCAATGCCGGCGTCGACGCCCAGTCGATCGACCTCGTGGTGCTGGCAACCTCGACCCCGGACAACACCTTCCCGGCGACGGCGGTGGCGATCCAGCACAACCTCGGCATCCATCACGGCGCCGCGTTCGATCTGCAGGCGGTGTGCTCGGGTTTCGTGTTCGGGCTCGCGACGGCTGACAACTTCCTTCGTACCGGTGCGTTCAAGCGCGCGCTGGTGATCGGCGCCGAGACGTTCTCACGGATCCTCGACTGGAACGACCGCACCACCTGCGTGCTGTTCGGTGACGGCGCCGGCGCGGTGGTGCTGGAGGCCCAGCAGCATTCCGGCGCGCCGACCGACCCGGGCATCCTCACCACCCACTTGCGCTCCGACGGTCGCCACAAGTCCAAGCTGTATGTCGACGGCGGCCCGTCCTCGACCCAGACGGTGGGACATCTGCGGATGGAAGGCCGCGAGGTGTTCAAGCATGCGGTCGGCATGATCACCGATGTCATCGTCGACGCCTTCGAGGCGACCAGGACGACTGCCGACGATATTGACTGGTTCGTGCCGCACCAGGCCAACAAGCGCATCATCGATGCGTCAGCACACAAGCTTCATATTGCACCGCAAAAGGTGGTATTGACGGTCGATCGCCATGGCAACACCTCGGCGGCCTCGATCCCGCTGGCGCTGTCGACGGCGGTGGCCGAGGGCAAGATCAAGAAGGGCGACCTCGTGCTGCTGGAGGCCATGGGCGGCGGCTTCACCTGGGGCTCGGCCCTGGTGCGCTGGTGAGACGCTATCCATTTGACTAAAGTTTTTCGGGCTTACCCTATTGGCAATTTGGTTGTGAGCGGAGTTGACCCTAGGCGGGTAAACTCCTAATTTCAGACACGAATTGATCTTCCAGCAGCGATTATCTCGCCGAATTTGGGGCAGGCGATGGCCGGAACCGGAAAAACTGTGACGCGCGTCGACTTGTGCGAGGCGGTCTACCAGAAGGTGGGCCTGTCGCGCACGGAGTCGTCGGCATTTGTGGAACTCGTGCTCAAGGAGATCACGGATTGCCTCGAACGGGGCGAGACCGTGAAGCTGTCGTCGTTCGGCTCCTTCATGGTGCGCAAGAAGGGGCAGCGGATCGGACGTAATCCGAAGACCGGAACCGAGGTTCCGATCTCGCCGCGGCGTGTGATGGTGTTCAAGCCGTCGGCGATCCTCAAGCAGCGTATCAATGGCAACGGCGTCACCGCGGCAGCCGCGCCCGCCGCGCCGCCGAGCACGACCGCCGCGAAGGCGGAGTAGCTCCGCGGCGGCATGACGCCGCCCGCCCATCGTCCAGCCCGTGCGTCAGGCACGCGAATCCGATACGCAGGGATGCGCGCGGCGCGCTCGGAAGGGAAGGCGCATTGGACAAGGCACCGGACGCATTCCGCACCATCAGCGAGGTCGCCGACGACCTCGACATCCCCCAGCATGTGCTGCGCTTCTGGGAAACGCGCTTCAGCCAGATCAAGCCGATGAAGCGCAGCGGCGGCCGCCGCTACTATCGCCCCGACGACGTCGACCTGCTGCGCGGCATCCGCCGGCTGCTGTACGGCGAGGGCTACACCATCAAGGGCGTGCAACGAATCCTGCGCGAGCAGGGCATCAAGGCGGTGCAGGGCCTCGCCGACGAGACCGCGGCCGCGCCCTCGGCGATGGCCGAGCGGCCGCGCCCGGCCGCGCCGGCGCCGCAGCGGGCGGCCGCGGCCGCCGAGTCTGATGTCGATGATGATGAACGCGCTGACGACGACGACGGCGACGAGGATGCGGTCGCCGCCGACGCCCATGACGAGGGCGACGAGGCGGCGGACGAGGACGAGGAGATCGACGCCGCGGACGATGAGGCGGACGAGGACGAAGGCGAGGACGATGATGAGGAGGCGGAAGCGCCGCCGGTGCGCGCCGCTCCGCCGATCCCGCCGCAGCGGGCCGCCGGCCGCGATACCTCATTCACCGGGCGTGTCGAGCCCGTCCTGCACAAGGCGCCGGTTGCCCCGCCAGTGGCGCCCCGCGTCGCGCCGCCGCCCCCCGAGCGCCATCGCGAGCCGCCACGCGCCGGCCTGACGCCGGCCGACGCTGCGAAGCTGAAATCCGCGCTCGACGACCTCATGGCCTGCAAGCGCCTGGTCGACGACGCCCTCAAGGGCATGCCGCCGGAAATCTTTCCGGTGAAATAGGTGGGACGAGGGTCCTTGCGCCCCGGCCGGAACGACGCTACAGCATGCCTCTCGCCGCAAGGCACGGAGCGTAGCGCAGCCCGGTTAGCGCACTAGTCTGGGGGACTAGGGGTCGGAGGTTCGAATCCTCTCGCTCCGACCATTTTTCTCGATGCATTTTTCCTGGTGCATCTTTCCCGGCGAATGACCTCAATCCACACATCAGGTTCCTGTCCCCGAGCGTTTGCGGGGGCGCAGCGATGCGCCGCCCAGGGCGAGTTTCCAGGCTGCTCTTCTTGCCCGGTTAAAAGATGTATTTATAATGCATATTATTCCGAATGAGCCTTGATCATGCGTCTGACCCAATTCTCCGACTATGCCTTGCGTGTGCTGCTGTATGCGGTGGCGCGGGGGGAGGAGCTGATCACGATCGAGGAGACGGCGAAGCTCTACGGGATTTCGCGTGCCCATCTCATGAAGGTCGTGAGCCAGCTGACGCGGTCGGGCTTTCTCAAGGCCGTGCGCGGCCGCTCCGGCGGGCTGGCGCTGGCGCAGCGGCCTGAGCGTATCCGGCTCGGCGACGTCGTGCGCGCCACCGAGCCCGACTTTGCCATCGTCGAGTGCATGGGCGGCGACAACCACTGCCGTATCACGCCGGCGTGCAAGCTGCGCGGCGCACTGAATGAAGCGCTCGCGGCATTCGTCGCGGTGCTCGACGGCTATACGCTCGCCGATCTCATGCTCGATCCGCAGGAGTTCGGCATTCGCCCGGCAGCCTGACGCCGGCGGACAATCGAAGGACAAGACCAACGATGACAGATCTTCCCGAAGGCGGGCCCGAGCGGCGCGCGGCCATCACCGCGGCGATCAGTTCGCAAACCGGCATCGACGAGCCGATGATCGAGCGGCTGGTCAAGACGTTCTACGCGCGCATCCAGGTGCATCCGGTGCTCGGGCCGATCTTCGCCGCGAAAATCGAGAACTGGGACGAACACATCGACAAGCTCTGTGCGTTCTGGTCGTCGGTGGCGCTGATGACCGGCCGCTATCACGGCCATCCGATGCGGGCGCATCTGCGCCTGCCGATCGCGGCGACGCATTTCGATCAGTGGCTGGCGCTGTTCGAGGCGACGGCGCGCGAGGTCTGTCCGCCGCAGGCGGCCGAGCATTTTCTCGATCGCGCCCGCCGCATCGCCGACAGTTTCGAGATGGGCCTTGCGACCACCCGCGGCGAGATCTTCAGCCCGCGCCACAGCCGCGCGGTCACGCGCGCGTCCTGAAAACCGCGGGGTATATGCATCCCCAAAACGCATCGAGGCCGGCGTTGGCCGGCCTCGACAATGGAGTGCGGTGTGCGGGAGCGATCGGCGCTCAGCGGCGCACGATCAGGCCCTTCGGCGTGACCACCACCCAGCGGCCATCCTGGTAGCGCACCGCGTCGACGCGGCCGATGCCGGGCAGCGGGTCGCCGGGATAGGCTTCATAGAGTCCCATCGGGCCGTCGACGACGGCGGCGCCGTTGCTGACGCGGGTCAGTGTCCAGCCCTCGACGATCGGCGCCTTGGGCTTCGCCGCGGCGATCGATCCGGTGACATCGGCGGCGGGCGGCGCCGCGCTTGCCGTGCGCAGCTTGTCCTGGACCTTGTCCTGCGCATCGCCGATCTTGGCGACGCGGCTCGCGGTCTCGTCCTGGGTCTTTTCCACCTTATTGAGGCGTTCGCCGAGCATGCTGATCTGCGTCGTGCGGGTCTTGCCGGTGCGGTCGAGGTCGGACTTCATCGCATTGAGGTCGGCGTTGAGCCGGGCGACGGTCTCGCGCAGCAGCGCAGTCTCCTCGGCGGTCGCGGCCTTGACCTCGGGGGCTGCCGCTTGCGGCGCACTGGTGTGGCCGAAGGCGAAGGTGGCGAGGGAGCCGCCTGCCGCGCCGCACAAGGCCGCGACGGCGATGATGGCCGCCATGGCGGCGGCCCGGCGCCGGCGGTAGGGGCTGGTCCGTGCCTTGCGCGGCTCGGTCTCGTCGCCGGCGAATGCGACGCGCTCGGACGCTTCCGGGCGCTCCGGCCACAGGATCATGATGTTCGACGCGGGGCGTGCCGGCTCGGCGCTGTCCTGTCCGGCAGCGTGGTGCGGCGCGGGCAGGTTCGCGCCGGTCTTCGCCGTGGTTTCGGACTGGTCGGATGCCGCGGATGACGCGCTCTCCGGCTTGTCGTGGGCCTCACCGCCCTGGTCGGTGCTGTGCTCGGTCACGATGGATCTCCTTATTCCGTTGATTATTTAGTGACCATGATTGGTTGCGATCCCGTTACCAATTTGTGCATCGCGTTTGCCGAGATGACCGAGCCGTCTGTCAGCAACATTGCGACAGTGCTGATGGACGGCGGCTGAATAAATTGTGTTGGAGCTGGGGCAGGCGGGAACTTGTGCTGAACCGAACTGTTGATGACAGCGTCTTATGTGAAAGGCGTGGATCGGGAGACCATGTCGTCCGATCACGGGTGTGCAACCAGGCGCAAACAGGCGAATGTCAGGTCGGCCATGTCCCTGCTGCTCGGCATTGTCGTGACCATGGCGGTGTTGGCTGCCGCGTTCGCAGCGGTGGTGGCTTTCATCGTGACGTCACTGTCACGCAGCGCGCGCCTGATCGCCGCGCGCACCGGACGCGGGCGGCTCGAGGCCGTCATCGTGCATCCGCTGCATCCCAGGCCGCTGCGCCGTCGTGCCATCCGTTTCATGCAGCACCGCTCTGCGCCGCTGGTCGCCGTCAGCCGCGGCATGCTGCGATCGGTCCTCCACATCGCCTGACCGGCGTCGGCGAGCGTCTCCAGACATCAGCGAGCTCGTGGCCGCCGCACGCGATCCATGCCTGCGATTGACGCAATCGATCCGCGTTGCCGTGCGGGTGCGGCGGCCCTCAGGCGTTGAGATGAATGAAGTCGCGCAGCAGCGGATAGATCTCGGTGTTCCAGCGCCGGCCGCTGAACACGCCGTAGTGGCCGACGCCGGCCTGCATGTGGTGCTGCTTGCGGTATTGCCGCACGCCGCTGCAGAGGTCCTGCGCGGCGACGGTCTGGCCGATCGAGCAGATGTCGTCCTTCTCGCCCTCGACGGTCAGTAGCCCCATGCGGCTCACCGCCTCGGGGCGGACCGGGCGGTCGCGGTGCATCAGCTTGCCCTGCGGCAACAGGTGCTCCTGGAACACATCGCGGATGGTCTCGATGTAGAAATCGCCGGGCAGGTCCATGACAGCGAAATATTCGTCATAGAAGGTCTTGATGACCTCGGCCTTCTCGGTCTCGCCGTTGGCGAGGTGGTCCATCAGATCGAGATGCGACTTGATGTGGCGCTCCAGGTTCATCGACACGAACGCGGTGAGCTGGACGAAGCCGGGATAGACCTTGCGGAAGGCGCCCGCGCACTGCACCGGCACGCGGTTGATCATGTTCTGCTCGAACCAGCTCAGCGGCTTGCTCTTGGCGAATTCGTTGACCTTGGTCGGCTGGACGCGGGTATCGATCGGCCCGGCCATCAGCGTCAGGCTGGCCGGACGCGACGGGTGGTTGTCCTCCGACATCAGCGCCGCGGCAGCGAGCGCCGACACCGACGGCTGGCAGATCGCCACCATGTGCGGCCGCGGCCCGAGCTGGTCGAGGAAGGTGATGAGGTGCTCGGTGTAATCGGCGAGGGTGAACGCGCCGGCGTCGAGCGGGATGTCGCGCGGGTTGTGCCAGTCGGTGATGTAGACGTCGTGGTCCTGCAGCAGTGTCTGAGCGGTGTTGCGCAGCAGCGTGGCGAAATGGCCGGACATCGGCGCCACCAGCAGCACCCGCGGCTGCTCCGGCGCGCCATCCTTCCGGAAATGCAGCAGCGAGCCGAACGGCGTGGCGTAGGTGATCTCCTCCACCACCTCGCAGGCGCGGTTGCCGACCGTCACCGGCTTGAGGGCGTAGGGCGGGCGCGCATAGGTCAGCCGGCTGCGGGTGATCAGTTCCAGCGCGGCGGACAGGCGGCGGACGAACCGGCCCGACATGTCCGGCGGCAGCAGGCTGAGAGACTGCAGCGCCATCGCCGCGCCGCTGCGCCATGGATCGGTCAGTGCGGTATAGTTTTCAAAGGCCTGGTACATCATTCAGCACACCCGGCAGATTGGCCCTCCTGGCCATGCAAGTTCAACGCCAGTCCCGGCAGGGAGGTGCCGTGGGAACTGGCACGTCACTTGCTCCGCCAGGGATCAAGAGACCCCAACAAACGGCATCCGTGCGGGCATCGGCGCCCGTTTCGGGCAAGGAGGACAGGATGGCCCGGACCACACTGACCATCACCAGCAAGAACTACTCGTCGTGGTCGCTGCGCGGCTGGTTGCTGGCCCGCTTCGCGGGGCTCGATTTCGACGAGGTGGTGGTGTCGCCGGACGATCCGGCCACCCGCGCCGAGATCCTGCTGTTGTCGTCCTCGATCCTCGTGCCGTGCCTGCGCCATGACGGGGCGGTGGTCTGGGATACGCTCGCGATCGCCGAGTATCTCAATGAAATCAAGCCGGAGGCGGGGCTGCTGCCACAGGACCGGATCCTGCGGGCGCGCTGTCGTTCGATTTGCGGCGAGATCCATTCCGGGTTCGCCAACCTGCGCTCGTCGCTGCCGGTCAACCTCAAGGGACATTTTCCCAACTTCCGCATCTGGTCGCGTGCCCAGGCCGATATCGATCGCATCGTCACGCTGTGGAGCGATTGCCTCGCCGAGAGCGGCGGTCCGTTCCTGTTCGGCGAGCGCACCATGGCGGACGCGATGTACGCGCCGGTGGTGACGCGTTTCCGGACCTATGACGTTCGTCTCAGCAGCCGCCTCGACACCTATGCCGATGTCATCATGGCGATGCCGGAGATGCAGGAGTGGGTGGCGGCGGCGAAGCTCGAGCCGGCCGACATCGAGGAGCTCGAGGTCGATTTCTAGGCTGTTGCCTGCGCGCCGCGCTGCCCAGCAATGTGCCGGGCCTGCTCAACGCGCGTTCAGCGCGTGGCGCGCGCGACCGCCATAGGCGAGGCGGGCAGGGCGTGCGTCACGCCTGCGGCAATGGTCCTAAGTCGAGATGGATCAAACGGTTTCGGCCGCCTGAACGGATATGCGGCCGGACACGCGCCGCGGCCGCGGCGCAGTGGCGTGGTTTTCGCATATGCGAAGAGGGCCGCTGCGCCGGGTATGCCAGCGCTGCCGGTCCCTGACCCGCGCGCGCCGAAACCGCGCACGAACCCCCTGGAGGCCGCGATGAACTCCCATGCCGTTGTCAGCAAGTTCTCCCACGTCAAACCCGGCGACACCGCCTACGAGGGCGGTGGCCTGCGGGACTTCTTCCTCTACCGCGACCTCGGCATTGCGGACGCCACCGGCGGCCAGGTGATCGCGCATCTCGTCAAGGCCAACCTGCCGCCGAGCGACGGCACCGGCTGGCATCGCCACGACTGCAATTTCCAGATCGTGCTGATGATGAAGGGGTGGGCCAAGTTCATGTACGAGGACAAGGTCACGCTGGTGGAAGCGGGCGACTGCGTGCACCAGCGGCCGGGCATCGTGCACTACCTGTTCGACTACTCGCCGGACATGGAGTACCTGGAGATCGTCAGCCCCGCCGATTTCAAGACGGTCGACATGCCCGCGCCGACCGATCAGGTGCCGCCGGTGACGCCCTGGAAATGACCGGGCACGGCCGCCGCGCCATCGTGGCGGCCTCGCCGGGTGTCAGATGGCGCGTGCGTCGTAGGCGTACATCCAGTTCTGGCGGCTGGCGAACAGCGGCAGCAGCAGCCGCATCATCTGGTCGCGCACGAACGCGCCGGTGGCGCTGAACTCGCGCTTGCTGTTGCCGTTCTGGCGGGCGAGCGCGACGACGCGCTCGGTGCGACCGCGCCGCTCGTTCTCGAAGTGCTCGAACGCGACATCGGTGTCGCCGCCATGACGGGCGATCAGCTTGCCGAGGCGCGAGGCGTCTTCCAGCGCCAGCGATGCGCCCTGGCCGGCATGCGGGCTCGTGGCATGGGCGGCGTCGCCGATCAGCAGCACGCGCCGGCGATGCCACAGCGGCAGCGTTGCGACGTCGAGGGTGTCGGTGACCACGAACTCCTGCGCCGCATCGATCAATTGCGGGATCGGCGCGTGCCAGCCGTCGTGGAAGGCGAGCAGGTGATCCTTGATCGCGCGCGGGCCCATGGCGCGGAACGTGTTCGCGTCGACCCCGTTCGCGGGCTGGGTGCTCCACCACATCGCATCGCCGCCGTTCGGCCCGCCGCAGATGCCGTAGCCGAAAAAGCCGGAGCGGCCGAACGTCATGTGCATGTCCTGGCCGACGCCGGCGGCGTCCAGCAGCGCGCGCGGCACGAAGCCGCCGAAGCCGACGAGGCCGGTGTCGAAGGGGTGGGGGCCCTCCGGAAACAGCCAGGTGCGAACCGCGGAGTGGACGCCGTCGGCGCCGATCAGGATATCGCCTTCGGCGGTTTCGCCGTCCGCGAAGCGGGCGACCACCGGGCGCCCGGGAACGTCGTCGACCGAGGTCAGGCGCTTGCCGAAACGCAGGCTGGCGCCGCTGCGCACGGCTTCGTCGAGCAGGAGGTCCTGCAACGCGCCGCGGCGGATGTTGACCGCAGGCGCACCGAAGCGCGTCTCCATGTTGCGGTTGATGGCGCCGAGATAGCCGCCGCCCTGGGCATAGAACCGCATGCCGGTCGAGCAGCTGCCGGCCTGGCGCACCGCGCCGGCGAGGCCGAGCTCCGCCATCACATGCATGCCGTTGGGCGCGACCTGTAGGCCGCCGCCGATGTCGCCGGCTTGCGGGCGGCTCTCGAACACCTCGGCCGCATAGCCGGCGCGGCGCAGGAAAATGGCGGTGGCGGCGCCGGCGATACCGCCGCCGATGATCAGGGCCTTGCGCGTCATGTCGTCTTGCTCCGGTCGGCGCTGCAATGCTAGGAAATCACATGCGCTAATTATCTTAGATGGTAAGATATAAGATGGCTAAAATATGAAGCCCCCCGTGTCAAGGGGGCGGGAGCGCGCGGCGCTGCTGCAGGATCTCGAAACCGCGCTGCGGATGTCGTCGGCGCAGGGCACGCTGTTCAGCCAGGCGGTGGCGGACCGTCTCGGCATCGCCAGCTCCGACCTCGAATGCATGGACATCCTGCAGCTCGAGGGCCGGGTGACCGCGGGCCGCCTCGCGGAGGTGACGGGGCTGACCAGCGGCGCCATCACCGGCCTGATCGACCGGCTCGAGCGCGTCGGCCTCGTGCGGCGCGAGCGTGACGAGAGCGACCGCCGCAAGGTGTTCGTCGCGGTGGTGCCGGACAAGATCGCCGAGGTCGCAAAACTCTACGAGCCGATGCAGCGCGCGATGCAGAAGGCGTGGGCGGCCTACAGCGACGACGAACTGAAGCTGCTGCTGCGCTTTGCGTCCGAGAGCCACGCCACGCTGGTGATGCTGACCACCGACCTGCGCGCGCGGCAGGCGCCGGACAAAAAAAAGCCGCGCGGGTAGCGCGGCAGTGGTCGTCCGGAGTTGGCATGCCCCGTCAACCGCGGGGACATGTCCTGCCGCCGGCCGGCGCGGCTGCGAGAGTGCCGCGACGGCCGGCGGGCAGCTCGGTCAGGTGTTCGCCGAGGCGGCGGCGACCACCTTGCGCCGCCACGGCTTGAGCACCGCAATCGCCAGCACCGAGGCGAGAATGTTGGCGCCGGCGGCGATGAGAAACACCAGGTTCCAGTTGCCCGTGCCCTGCTGCACATAGTTGGCGAGCGGCACCAGGAGCGCCGCCGTGCCCTTGGCGGTGTAGAGCAGGCCGGCATTGGTGGCCGCGAACTTCGCGCCGAAGGTGTCGGTGCAGGTCGAGGGGAACAGGCTGTAGATCTCGCCCCAGGCAAAGAACACGAAGCCCGACAGCAGCACGAACCACAGCGGATCGTGGCCCCACAGGTAGAGCATGTAGATGCCGACGCCTTCCATGGCGAAGGCGATGAACATGGTGTTCTCGCGGCCGATGTTGTCGGACACCCAGCCGAAGAACGGGCGGGTGAGGCCGTTGAGCACGCGATCGATGGTCGCCGCGAAGGTGATCGCGGTCATGGTCACGCCCATCAGCGTCACCGGGATGCTGTCGACCTTGATGTCGGCGGCGATCGGCTTGAGGTTCGCCGTCACCATCAGGCCGCCGGCGCCGACGATGACGAACATGAAGTACATCAGCCAGAAGATCGGCTGGCGCACCACCTCGACCGGGCTGTAGTTGCGCCGGGTCTGGATGATGTTGGCGTTGGCGACCATCTCCGGCACCTGGCCGGGCCTGGGCGCCAGCAGGATCAGCGACAGCACGCAGATGATGACGCCCTGGCCGATGCCGAAGTTGAAGAACGCCGCCTGGAAGCCGCTGGTGGCGATCATGCTCTGGATCGGTGCGACGGTGAGCGCGGAGCCGGCCCCGAAGCCGGCGGCTGTGATGCCGGCGGCGAGGCCGCGCTTCTCCGGAAACCACTTCAGCGCGTTGCCGACACAGGTGCCGTAGACGGCGCCGGCGCCGATGCCGGCGATGATCTGGGCGAGGTAGAACGCGCCGAGCGTGGTGGCATAGGCGTTCATCACCCAGCCGATGGCGCACAGCACGCCGCCGAACATCACGACCACGCGCGGGCCGTACTTGTCGACGAACCAGCCCTCGATCGGCACCAGCCAGGTCTCGAACAGCACGAACAGGGTGAAGGCCCACTGGATCGCGGCGCGATCCCAGCCGAAGGTCTTCTGGATGTCGGGTACGAAGAACGTCCAGCCATATTGCAGGTTGGCGATCATCACCATGCAGATCACGCCGATGGTCAATTGCATCCAGCGGTAGCCTTCGCCGACCCGCGCCGCGGGCAGAGACGCCGTTATCGTCATCGTTGCTTGCTCCCCTTCATCGCCCTGGCGGGCGTTTTTTTGCTGGCGAGGCGCGCGGCTTGTCGCCGGCGTCCCGTGTTGTGGTCAGATGTGTCCGATCATCCACCCCCGGCCGAATCCGAGTTCGGCTTCTGCTATTGCCTCGGCCCCGCGCAGCAGTGCGCGCAGGGCAGTCGTTACGGTGATCTGGTCGCCCTGCAGCAGCGTCGACAGCAGCAGCATCGCCAGCGGCACCATCACCAGATGCAGCACCGTGAAATCCGGCGGGGCGCGGCGACGGGCGGGAAGGGCTGTCGGCATGGCATGGTCCTCCGCGGCTGTCGTGTCCGGCTCACCCCTTCATCAGCGTGTCGGCGATGCTGCGCATGACTTTCTCCGGCCGGTTGCCGGTCAGCGCGTAGAACGTCGAGCCGCGCTGCCAGTACACCGTGGTCTCGTTCGGCGAACGCGCCACGGTCGGCTGGATTGCGTGAGCGCGGTCGGTGCGGCTCGCGAACAGCGACAGCTGTCCGAGCGCGCCGGCGGTCAGCGTCGCCTCGATGCTCGATCCCGCATGTGACGGGTACGTTTGCACGTCGGACAGCCGCCAGTCGTCCTTGAGCCTGGGCATCGCGATATCGGTGCGCGAGAAGACCTCTTCGGCATCCTCCATGCGCGTCCGGGCGCGCGCCAGATGGCTGCGGTAGGCGTGGACGGCGTCGACCACGAAGGCGGGCGCGTCGTCATCGGCCGGAATGGTGAAGGCGCCGGCCTGCCAGTGGGCGTACCAGCCGATCCCGATCAGCCCCGCCACCGCCGCGGCGCGGGCGGTCCATTGCCGCAGCTCCCTGATCTGCAGGCGGTGCTCCAGCCGCCGTGCGGTGGCGACGAGCCGGCGACTGGGGGCGGCGGTCGATGCAGCGCAGGCGAGCTTCAGCGCGCCGCGGGTGCGAATGTCCGCGAACACCTGCGCGGCGGCGTCCGGGTGAGCAGCGAGATAGGCTGCGACCTCAAGCTGCCGCTCGAGGGCAAGCTGCTGGTCGACATAGGCGTTGAGGTCGTCGGCGCCGATCGGATCAGCCATGGTCGGTCCTCAAGAGGCGGAGGTTGCTGCTCGGCGCCCGTGGTGTGGCGGCGGGATCATCGGCCGCGCGCAGGGTCTCGCGCGCCCGGCCGATGCGGGACATCAGTGTGCCGAGCGGGATGGCGAGCAGGTCGGCCGCATCGCGGTAGCTCATGTCCTCGACCACCACGAGATAGAGCGCCGTGCGCTGTTCTTGCGGCAGGCTGTCGAAGCGCTGCGACACCTCCTGCAACTGCAGGCGGCTCTCCTGGTCCGGTGGCGCTGCGGCTTCGGTCTGTGTCGAGACATGGCGCAGATGGCGCGCGTCGGCATCGGCCCGGCGGCGCTGGTCGATGAAGGTGTTGTGCAGGATGGCGCGCAACCAGTTGGTCAGGTTCTCGCCGGCGCGGTAGGTCGCGCTGCGCTCGATGGCGCGCAGCAGCGTGTCGTGCACGAGGTCTTCGGCACGGGCATCGTCCCGCGTCAACGCGCGCGCATAGCGCTGCAGCGCTCCCAGTGATCCGACGATGTCGTGACGCCCCAACGTGCTCATCAACCGGTATACGGATCAGTACCGGTTTTCATCCTGACCGAAGTCGGATTTCAGCGATCGGGCGAAGCTGCCTTGTGTCCCGCGGCATATTGCCACGCCGCGACGAACATGCCCCACATCGCGCCGAGCATCATCCAGAAGTGGCGCCAGTGGTCGACGTCGATGATGAAGCTCTCGCCGACGGTGCCGAGGAAGGCGGCGAACACCGCGAGATAGGTCCGCTGCCAGGGCACGCGTGCGAACACGTGGCGGAAGCCGAGCAGCACCGTTGTGAACACCAGCGCCGGAAAGCAGATGCCGGAGATCCAGCCGCCGGACATGAAGGCGTTGAGGTAGGAGTTGTGAGTGTCTTCCGGAAAATACTTGGTGAACTGCAGCGGGCCGATGCCGAGCGGCAGGTCGAGCGCCATCTGTGCGCCGAGCACATAGCGGCCGAAGCGGCCGAAGCGGCCGGCATCATAGCTCTGCTCGAATGCGGCGCGTTCCTTGAACAGGTTGCCGATCGAGTCGAACGACAGCAGCACGGCGACTGCGAATATCGCGACGGCGACGCCGACGACTGCGAGGATCACGAGGCGCGCCCGCTGGGTGGGCGAGGGGCTCGTGATGTACATCAGCACCAGCAGCAGCGCCGCGGTGAACACCAGCTGTCCCCAGGCGGCGCGGGAGAACGACAGCAGCACGGCGAGGGCGATGATGCCGAACATGATGGTGCTGCGTGCCGCCTTGGAGAAGCGGTCAGTGAGCACGCTCTGCAGCGTGAACAGCGCCGGCAGGATCAGGAACGCGCCGAGCACGTTCGGGTCCTTGAAGGTGCCGGCGGCGCGGCTGTAGAGCGTGAATGCCTCGGGGCGTCCGGGCACGAGATGGAAATAGCCGATGATGCCGGTCAGCGAGGCGATCATCGCACCGACGATCAGGCCGCGCCGGAACGCGGCGAGGCGCGCCGCGGTATCCTGAGCGAACACCATGGCGAAGAACACCGCCGAGACCGCCATGTACCAGGAGGTCAGGATCCAGTTGATGATCTTGCCGTCATCCAGAAGGTAGGCGGCACAGATGGTGTAGCCGATGTTGATCAGGAACAGGAACAGCATCAGTGGCACGAACGGCATCCGCAGCCGCAGGCCGGTGATGGCGAAGAACGCCAGCGAGGCGACGACCACGAGCTCGTAGGGGCTCGGCTCGATGATCACGACGCTGCCGGAAATGCCGGCGAGCCACATCAGCGCCAGTTGCACGGCGGAGACGCCCGGCACCGCCGGTGGGGCCGGAACGACAACAGGGATCGCCGCGCGATACGCCATGGCACTCGGTACTCGTGTCACACCACACACGGGCGCGCCGTCGGTGCGCCCGTCGTCGTCTCATCTGTCCTGGCCGGCCGCGGCGCGGCCGGGGCGTTGCTTCAGTAGGCGTTCTCGGTCTTCAGCAGCGCCAGCGGCGTCTTGGCGAGGATGTAGAGATCGAACAGCACCGACCAGTTCTCGATGTAGTAGAGATCGAACTCGACGCGCTTCTGGATCTTTTCCTCGTTGTCGATCTCGCCGCGCCAGCCGTTGATCTGCGCCCAGCCGGTGATGCCCGGCTTGACGCGGTGGCGTGCGAAATAGCCGTCCACGGTCTCGTCGAACAGGCGGTTCTGCAGCTTGCCCTGCACGGCATGGGGGCGGGGGCCGACCAGCGACAGGTTGCCCTTGAACACCACGTTGAACAGCTGCGGCAGCTCGTCGAGGCTGCTCTTGCGGATGAAGCGGCCGACACGGGTGACACGCGGATCGTTCTTGGTCACCACCTTGGAGGCGGTGGGATCAGCCTGGTGGTGATAGAGCGAGCGGAACTTGTAGACGTCGATGCGCTCGTTGTTGAAGCCGAAGCGCTTCTGGCGGAACAGCACCGGCCCCGGGCTGTCGAGCTTGATCGCCAGCGCCACCAGCGCCATCAGCGGCGACAGCAGCAGCAGGATCAGGCCGCCGACGACGTGGTCGAACAGCCACTTCATCACCAGGTCCCAGTCGGTGATCGGCTGCTCGAACACATGCAGCGTCGGCACGTCGCCGAGATAGGAGTAGGAGCGCGGGCGGAAGCGCAGCTGGTTGGTGTGCGCCGACAGGCGGATGTCGACCGGCAGCACCCACAGCTTCTTCAGCATTTCGAGGATGCGCGCTTCCGCCGAGATCGGCAGCGCGAACAGCACGAGATCGACGCGGGTGCGGCGGGCGAACTCGACGATGTCGTCGACCTTGCCGAGCTTGGGCAGGCCGGCACAGGTGTTCTGGGCGCGGTTGTCGCCGCGGTCGTCGAACACGCCGAGGATCTTGAGGTCGGAATCGTGCTGGGTGCCGAGCGCGGTAATGAGCTGCTCGCCATTGCTGTCGGCGCCGACCACCACGGTGCGGCGGTCGAGCCGGCCCTCGCGCGCCCAGCGGCGCACCAGCGAGCGCACCACCATGCGCTCGGCGGCCAGCACCACGATGCCGGTCAGGAAGAACACCGACAGCCACACCCGCGACACCTCGCCGCCGAGCTTGGCGAGAAACGAGGCGCCCATGAACAGCAGGAACACCAGGCACCACGACGAGATCATCCGGGTCAGTTGATGCAGCCGGCCGCGGAACACCTGGATGTCGTAGATGTCGGCGGCCTGGAAGCTGATCACCGCGGCCAGCGCCATGGCGACGATCGCGAGCACATAGGACCAGGAGAAGCTGCTGCCGCGCACCACATAGGCAAAATAGACGGCAAGGCCGCTCAGCGCGATCAGGACGAAGTCGGCGAGCCGCACCATGCCGGCGATCACCACGGGCGAGACGGCAGAGCGCACCTTCTCGTTGGCGAGGGTCAGTGCGGCCGGCGACAGGCGACGGCGGCGCTCGATGCGGGGAACGCCATTGACCATGACGGTGGGGGCCGCGCTGGCGGCGTCGATGAGCGAGCGTGCGTCGATCGGTTCCACGGCAATATATTGGTTGCTGCCAGGGCCCCGGAGTGAGGGCTTCGGCATAGCTAATGCGCGGCGGGATGCCGCGCATCCTCGCTTAACGGACAAATCGGAAAAAATCGTTATTGCGGAAAGATTTGGTTAACGCTTTGCGAACGCTTCGCGGTATCCGGCAAGCACGCCTTCGACCATCGCGTTCTGGGAGAAATGGTTGAAGATCCGCTCGCGCAGCGCATCGGCGCGCTGGCGTGTCGCGGCGGCATCCGCCAGTGCGGCGTCGATCGCGGCGGCCATGGCGGCGACGTCGCTGCCGGTGAACAGTGCGGACGCATGCGGCCCGAAGATCTCCGGAATGCCGCCGACATTGGCCGCGATCATCGGAATTCCGGCGGCGCCGGCCTCGATCACCACATAGGGCATGGAGTCGCCGCGCGAGGGGACCACCAGCAGGCGTCCCTTGGAGAAGCCGTAACGCGCCTTGACGTGGCCGGCGAAGCGCACGGCGTCACCGAGCTTGAGCCGTTCGACCTGGGCCTTCAGCGCCGCGGTTTCCTCGCCGTCGCCGCCGAGCGTCAGGGTCACCGGACGGTGATTGGCGCGCAGCCGCGCAACCGCATCGATCAGCAGATCGGCGCCCTTGATATGGCGGAACTCGCCGACATAGGTGAGGTCGGTGGCATCATCAGCAAGCGCCACCGGGTCGAACTCGCCGGCGGTGACGCCATTGAACACGCAGTGCACAAGGCCGGCGGGCTTGCCGATGCGGTCCTGATAGGTATCGCGGGCGAACGCGCTCTCGAACAGGAACAGTTCGGTGCGGTTCATCAGCGCCCGTTCGAGCCAGGCATAGACCTTGCCCTCGACCGTATCGGTCGGGAAGTGCAGCGACCCGCCATGGGGCGTGTAGACGCGGATGGCGTGCTTCGGCGCCGGTCCCGAGCGCACGAACACGCCGGCCTTGGCGCCATGGCCATGCAGCACGTCGGGACGCAGCCGCCGCGCCAGGGCGCTGAAGCGCGCCCACACGATGAGGTCGGTCGGGTGGGGCGGCCGGTGCATCGCGATACGGTGGACGCCAAGCTTGAGACGCGGGGCGATTTCAGCCAGCGCCGCCGCGGCGCGCTCGCCGCCGGTCAGGCTGTCGGCGACAATCCCGACGGCGTGGCCGCGCTCGGCCTGGCCGTTGGCGAGATCGAGGATGTGGCGGATGATGCCGCCCACCGGGGCGCGCACCGTGTGAAGGATGCGCAGCGGCTGCTGTGGCGTGTCGGTCATGGTCAGAACCAGCGCTCGCCGACGACGACGGTGTCGCCCGGGCGCATGATGGTGCCGAGCGGCACGGTGGCGCGGACGGCGCCGTTGCGGTCGGTGCGGGTGAGATCGACCGAGGCCTTCTGCGCCCGCGGCGAGAAGCCGCCGGCGATCGCC
>NZ_JBFRFW010000027.1:0-58979 GCF_052115025.1 Bradyrhizobium sp. 2TAF24
CTCCCGTCGTTGCTCCATCACCGACACCTTGCGCCATGGCATGGACCGACTCCCTAACAGCCTGTCCATGTATTGTGATGTGTCGGCTATGTCTCCGAACACCCGTCGGTGATGTCCCCGGACTGAACACTTGATCCGGCAATCCAGCTGACGTGTGACACAACATGAGGCCGTTGAAGCTGGATCCGTAGCAACTCGGCTGTGCCGAGTTGCGTTCTTTTGTTGGCCCAAGCCGGAAACATCCGGCTTGGGCTGTCTCGACGCTTCGCGTCGGCCCGGTGATGACGCTGAAAATGTAGCACGTCTCCGCGTCTCAGATCTTCCCCTCATCCAGAGGAGCAGGCGCAGCCTGCGTCTCGAAGGATGAGGCCCCATGCCCCGCCGGCGATCACGCTTCCGTTCCGCCACCCGCACGCGCCCTGTGATCACACCCCGGCGCAATCGCGCATTTCGTTTTTCATCGCTCCACCGCTCTAACAGCTTGATCCGCCACCGATTTCAGAATCGCTTCCACGACGCGGGAAACGCCGACGTCGCGATTGAGAAGCGCTGTGCCGCGGCGCAATGCTCTGCCCATCGAACAACAGACAACGTCGGTGAGGACAAGCCATGGCCCGGATGCGAGCGGTCGATGCAGCAGTGCGCGTGCTGGAGAAGGAAGGCATTTCGTGCGCGTTCGGCGTGCCGGGTGCCGCGATCAATCCGCTGTATTCGGCGATGAAGGCGCGCGGCAGCATCCGCCACGTGCTGGCGCGCCATGTCGAGGGCGCCTCCCACATGGCCGAGGGATACACCCGCGCCGTCGCCGGCAACATCGGCGTGTGCATTGGCACGTCGGGCCCCGCCGGCACCGACATGATCACCGGGCTTTATTCCGCCTCGGCGGATTCCATTCCGATCCTGTGCATCACCGGCCAGGCGCCGCGCGCCAAGCTCTACAAGGAAGACTTTCAGGCCGTCGACATCGAGTCGATCGCCAAGCCCGTGACCAAGTGGGCGGTGACGGTGCGCGAGCCAGCGCTGGTGCCGATGGTGCTGCAGCAGGCGTTCCACCTGATGCGCTCGGGCCGGCCGGGCCCGGTGCTGGTCGACCTGCCGATCGATGTGCAGCTCGCCGAGATCGAGTTCGACGAGGACACCTATGCGCCGCTGCCGGTCTACAAGCCGCGCGCGACACGCAAGCAGATCGAGAAGGCGCTGGACATGCTCAACGCGGCCGAGCGGCCGCTGATCGTCGCCGGCGGCGGCATCATCAATGCGGACGCGGCCGAGGAACTGGTCGAGTTCGCCGAGCTGACCGGCATCCCGGTGATCCCGACGCTGATGGGGTGGGGCGCGATCCCCGACGACCATCCGCTGATGGCCGGCATGTGCGGCCTGCAAACCAGCCACCGCTATGGCAACGCCACGCTCTTGGCCTCCGACTTCGTCATCGGCATCGGCAACCGCTGGGCCAACCGCCACACCGGCTCGGTCGAGACCTACACCAAGGGCCGCAAGTTCATCCACATCGACATCGAGCCGACCCAGATCGGCCGGGTGTTCGGCCCGGACTTCGGCATCGTCTCGGACGCGCTCGCCGCCCTCGACCTGCTGATTGAGGTGGCGCGCGAGCGCAAGGCGGCGGGCAAGCTGCGGGATCGCGGCATCTGGGCGCGCGAGTGCGCCGCGCGCAAGGCCAGCATGCCGCGCCACACGCACTACGACCAGGTGCCGCTCAAGCCGCAGCGCGTCTATGAGGAGATGAACGCCGCGTTCGGCCGCGACGTCTGCTACGTCACCGCGATCGGCCTGTCGCAGATCGCCGGCGGGCAGCTGCTCAACGTCTATCACCCCCGGCACTGGATCAATTGCGGCCAGGCCGGCCCGCTGGGATGGACGCTGCCGGCCGCGCTCGGCGTGCGCGCCGCATGTCCGGACAAGACCATCGTCGCGCTGTCCGGCGACTATGACTTCCAGTTCCTGATCGAGGAGCTCGCGGTCGGCGCGCAGCACAAGCTGCCTTACCTGCATGTGGTGGTGAACAACTCCTATCTCGGCCTCATCCGCCAGGCGCAGCGCGGCTTCAACATGGACTTCGAGGTGTCGCTGGCGTTCGAGAACGTCAACACCGACACCGGCGGCTATGGCGTCGACCATGTCGCGGTCGCCGAAGGTCTCGGCTGCAAGGCGGTGCGGGTGCGCAGCCCCAACGAGTTCAAGGATGCGTTCGCGCGTGCCGAAGCCTTGATGCGCGAGCACCAGGTGCCGGTGGTGATCGAGTTCATCCTCGAGCGCGTCACCAACATTCCGATGGGCGTGGAGATCGACGCCATCAACGAGTTCGAGGAAGCCCCGCTCACCGAACGCGTGCTCACGCCGGCGGAATGAAATGCCTCGTCCTGAGGAGCGGCCGTCTGGCCGCGACTCGAAGGACGAGGCCCCCGACGCCGGGGCCTCATGGTTCGAGACGCGCGGCGATGCCGCGCTCCTCACCATGAGGGTCTGAGACATTCACACAAGAAACTGCAACCAAACACAACGAGGACAACCGCCGTGCCGAAATTCGCTGCCAATCTCACCATGCTGTTCAACGAGCTGCCGTTCGTCGAACGCTTCGCCGCCGCGAAGGCCGCCGGCTTTTCCGGCGTCGAGTATTTGTTTCCCTACGACTTCGACAAGGCCGAACTGGCCGGGCAGCTGCAGCAGCACGGCCTGACGCAGGTGCTGCACAACCTGCCGGCCGGCAACTGGGCCGCGGGCGAGCGCGGCATCGCGGTGCTTCCCGACCGCATGCAGGAATTCCGCGACGGCGTCGGCCGCGCCATCGACTATGCCCGGGCGCTCGACTGCCGCCAGCTCAATTGCTTGGTCGGCATCCTGCCGGCCGGCGCCAACGCCGCGACCGCCCATGACACGCTGGTGGAGAACCTGCGCTTTGCCGCCGCCGCGCTGGCGAAGGAGAAGATCCGCCTGCTGGTCGAGCCGATCAACACCCGCGACATCCCCGGTTTCTTCCTCAGCCGCACCGACCAGGCGGTGAAGCTGATCGGCGATGTCGGCTCGGACAACCTGTTCATCCAGTACGACATCTATCACATGCAGATCATGGAAGGCGATCTGGCGCCGACGCTGAAGCGCCATCTCGGCCGCATCGCCCATGTCCAGCTCGCCGACAATCCCGGCCGCAACGAACCGGGCACCGGCGAGATCAACTATCCGTTCCTGTTCAGGTATCTCGACGACATCGGCTACCGCGGCTGGGTCGGCTGCGAATACAAGCCGAAGACCACCACGGCCGAGGGCCTTGGATGGTTCGCGCAACTGGCGGCGGCGTGACCAGGACCGCGCCGCGTCGGGCGCCGCACGCTCCCGACGTCGAGGCGCGGCGCACGCATCCGCCGCAAGGCACCGGCCTGTTGCTGCGCATGAAGCGCAAGGGCCGGCTCAGACACCTGATCAAACAACCGAAGGGAAGACACACCATGAGCAATCTCGGATTCATCGGCCTCGGCATCATGGGGCGCCCGATGGCGGGCCACCTGCTGGCGGCGGGCCATCGCCTCGCCGTGCACGACGTCAATCCGGTGCCGGGCAACCTGCTGGAAGCCGGCGCGGTCGCCTGCAAGTCAGCGAAGGACGTCGCCGAGCAGTCGGACATCGTGTTCATCATGGTGCCGGATACGCCGCATGTGAAGGCGGTGCTGTTCGATGCCGGCGGCGTCGCCGAGGGGCTGTCGCCGGGCAAGATCGTCGTCGACATGAGCTCGATCGCGCCGCTCGCCACCAAGGAGTTCGCCAAGGCCATCAACGAGCGCGGCGTCGACTATCTCGACGCGCCGGTGTCCGGCGGCGAGGTCGGCGCCAAGGCGGCGTCGCTCACCATCATGGTCGGCGGCCCGGAGCGCGCCTTCGAGCGCGTCAAGCCGCTGTTCGACAAGCTCGGCAAGAACGTCACCCGGGTCGGCGGCAATGGCGATGGCCAGACCACCAAGGTCGCCAACCAGATCATCGTCGCGCTGACCATCGAGGCGGTCGGCGAAGCCCTGCTGTTCGCCTCCAAGGCGGGCGCGGATCCGGCGCTGGTGCGCCAGGCGCTGATGGGCGGCTTTGCGTCGTCGCGCATCCTCGAGGTCCATGGCGAGCGCATGATCAAGCGCAACTTCGAACCGGGCTTCCGCATCGAGCTGCACCAGAAGGATCTCAACCTCGCCCTCGACGGCGCCCGCGCGCTCGGCATCGCGCTGCCGTCGACCGCGATCGCCCAGCAGCTCTTCAACGCCTGCGCCGCCCAGGGCGGCAAGGCGTGGGACCACTCGGCGATGGTCAAGGCGCTGGAGCTCGCGGCAGGGCACGACATCGCGTGAGGGGTCTGATCTAGGTCTCGGGGCTGTATCTGGGGCGCTGCTCGGGCCGTCCATCCTTCGAGGCTGGCTCCGATCGCACCTCTGGATGACGGGACGGGAGCTGCTGGCCGTAGCTACATTCTCCGTTCTGGCCGGGCGCAACTTCTCTCCTCATGGTGAGGAGGCGCGTCAGCGCCGTCTCGAACCATGAGGCCCGCGCCTCGGCTCTCATCCTTCGAGACGCCCGCTGCGCGGGCTCCTCAGGATGAGGGGAGAAGGCTGCCGGTCGACGAAATACGGCAAGACGCCGCCCATACTCCTCATGGCCGGGCAGCGCGATCCGTCTTCGACGGATCGCCAGGACGAAGGTCTCCCGGGCATCCACGTCTTCCTTGCTGAGATGTCGTGAAGACGTGGATGCCCGGGACAAGCCCGGGCATGACGAAGAAATAAGGGGCGCGACCGCGCCGACGACCATATCCAATCCGCATCACACACAGAGGCCTCGCCCATGCGCCGCTCCCGCAATGCCAAGATCATCGCCACCCTCGGTCCGTCGAGCTCGTCGCCGACCATGATCCGCGCGCTGTTCGAGGCGGGGGTCGACATGTTTCGGCTGAACTTCAGCCACGGCAGCCATGACGACCACCGCGAGCGCTTTCGCATCATCCGCGAGGTCGAGCGCGAGGTCGGCCGTCCCGTCGGCATCCTGATGGACCTGCAGGGGCCGAAGCTGCGGGTCGGCAAGTTCGCCGATGGTCCGGTCGAGCTGGTGCGCGATGCGCGCTTCCGCCTCGACCTCGATCCGGTCGCCGGCGATGCCAGCCGCGTGACGCTGCCGCATCCCGAGATCTTCGCCGCACTTGCCGCCGGCACGCCGCTGCTGCTCGACGACGGCAAGATCCGTCTTTCGGTCGAGAGCTGCGGGCCGGATTTCGCCGAGACGCGGGTGGTGGTCGGCGGCCGTCTGTCCGAGCACAAGGGCATCAATGTGCCCAGCGTCATCCTGCCGATGTCGCCGTTCACGCCGCGCGACCGCCGCGATCTCGCCTTCGGCCTCGACATGGGCGCCGACTGGGTGGCGCTGTCGTTCGTGCAGCGGCCGGAGGACATCGACGAGGCGCGGGCGCTGATCGGCGACCGCGCGCTGGTGATGGCCAAGATGGAAAAGCCTGCGGCGATCCACAACCTCGACGCCATTGTCGCCCGCGCCGACGGCATCATGGTGGCGCGCGGCGATCTCGGCGTCGAGATGCCGCCGGAGCAGGTACCGGTGATGCAGCGGCGCATCGTGCGTGCCTGTCATCGCGAGGGCAAGCCGGTGGTGGTGGCCACCCAGATGCTGGAATCGATGACCAGTGCGCCGGTGCCGACCCGGGCCGAGGCGTCCGACGTCGCCACCGCGGTCTACGAGGGGGCTGACGCGGTGATGCTGTCGGCGGAATCCGCCAGCGGGCAATACCCGCGCGAGGCAGTGGCGATGATGGAGTCCATCATCAGGGGCGTCGAGGCCGATCCGCACTACCGCACCCTGGCGGATGCGCAGCACGAGGAGGCGCGCACCACCCATGCCGACGCGATCTGCCGGGCGCTGCGCCATGTCGCGCGCCAGATCTCGGCCAAGGCGACCGTCACCTATACGTCATCCGGCTTCACCAGCATCCGCGCCGCGCGCGAGCGCCCGGTCGCGCCGATCCTGTCGATCACGCCGTCGGTCGCGACCGCCCGGCGGCTCGCGCCGGTGTGGGGCGTGCACTCGGTGGTGATCGCCGAGGAGATCGAGAGCGAAGCGGCAATGACCAAGGTCGCCTGCGACACCGCGCTCGCCGAGCGTTTTGCCGCGCCCGGCGACAGCATCGTCGTCACCGCCGGCATTCCCTTCGGCGTCGCCGGCACCACCAACCTTCTGCGCATCGTGGCGCTGCCGTAGCCGGCGGCCAGCCCTGCGGCAGGATCGTCATGAACGGCCGGTTCAGCGCTCGTCCCACGGCGATGACGGCGGGGCAGGCGCAGCCGATCCATCGCGTGCAGCCGTGCCTGTCGCGTGTTGCTTTGGCCATGAGCACGGGGACGATGGCGCCGCGGTCGCGATGGCCGATGCCAGGATGGTGGATGCCGTGACGATTCTGATCGGCGCGTCGCCGGATTTGCGCGGCACCGATTGTCAGGGATGCGCCGTATGGCGTAGCCTCGCCGCGAGTTTCGTTCTCGCCGGATTGTGACGCATGCCCACTCCCCGAAGCCGCTGGCAGGCTTTTGAAATCCCCCATTTCGCTGTCTACCTGCTGCTGACGGCGAATCTCCTCGCCTATGGTCTGTGCCTTTCGAGGTCGGGCACCGGAACGATGACGGCCGAGGTGCTGTATCGTAGCGGCGCGATCTATATCGGCGCGCTCGACCGCCATGAATACTGGCGCCTGCTGGTGGCCGGCTTTCTGCACGTCAATCCGCTGCATCTCGGCACCAACATGCTCTGCCTCGTGCTGTGGGGCGGCCTGCTGGAAAAGCGCATCGGCTCGCTCTACTTCCTGATTGTCTATGTCGCGGCGGTGGTCTGCGGCAACGTCGTCAGCATCGCGACCCACGACGCGCCATTCCTCACCGTCGGCGCGTCCGGCGGCGTCGCCGGCATTCTCGGGGCGCTGCTGTGCCTGAGGGTCCTCGGCAAGGTCGACCTCGCGCCCAATTTCTTTGTCATCAACATCGGCCTCAACGTCGTGCTGACCCTCGCGACGTCGGCCATCGACTGGCGGGTGCATCTCGGCGGCTTCGCCGCGGGGCTGATCGCCTGCGCGCTCCTCGATGGCGCGGAGCGTGTCGGCGGGCGTGTGCTGAGTTGCAGGTTCCCCGAGGCGATCAAGGTCAACATCGTGCTGATCGTTGCGGCGGTGCTGCTGGTCGCCGGCGCGGCGCTGTCCCGGCCGGATGCCTGGATGGCGCTGGTCGCGGGTCTCGCCGCCGGTGCGGTGGTGGTCGCGCTGGTCGATCGCCTGCTGCCGTTGCGCAAGGGCCTCGCCATGGCCGTCGTCGTCATGGCGGTCATGAACATGATGCTGGTCGTGGCCGCGGGCGTGGTGCTTGCGCCGGCGTGGACGGCGAGCTGCGTCGCCTATGCCCGCGGCGTCACGACACCGATCGATCCGTTGCTCGGCCTTGGCTGCGGCAACGGCGAGATCATGCTCGCCGCAGCCGCCGCGGGCGTGCTGCTGCTGTCGCTTCTGGTGCACGGGCCGGAGCTGTCGCGCGGCTTGCGCGACGTCGGATTCGCCGGCGCGTCGTTTCGGGCCGAACGCAAGCGGCGCGTGGGATTGTAATGGGATTGTAGGCCCGCACGGTCGGCGCACCGTCGATCAGTTCCTCGTGCACGCCGAAAATTTTCATCTGCACAGGCGCAATCGATCGGCCTTCGCGCCGGAACCATGGTTCGGGGCCCGGGTTACCGTGGCGATTTCATTGCACGGAGACCATGAATGTCGATCGGTACCATTATTCTGATCATCCTGATCATCGCGCTGCTCGGCGGATTCAGCGGCCTCGGCGGCGGCCCGTTCTACGGCACCGGCTACTATGGCGGTGGCGGCCTCGGGCTGGTCATCGTCATCCTGCTGATCCTCGTGCTGCTCGGCCGCATCTAGGCGCAGATTCAATGGCTGCTTGTTACCGGGAGGAGTTCTCGCGAGGCGGGAGCGCCTCTCGGTGGTGGCACTCAAGTGACAAACAGATCGATCGTTTCGACGCGTCGCCATCTGCCGTCCATCTTCCTGTAGATGGCGACATATCCAACCGCTTGTACGGGCAGGTTTTTGACGCCTCCGGGTGATCGGACCCACTCCTGAAGGTCGTGGGATACAATCAGAGCCGCCAGTGTGTAGTCGTTGCTAAAGACTGGAAACGTGTAGCCGGAGTGTTTGATCTCCAGATGGTCCCCGCTGCCGGCTTCAAATTTTCTTCGCCGATCGTGGTCCAGCAATTTTTGTTTTGCCCCGCTGCATACATACTCTTCGCGCTCAGCAATATCGACAATCCTGCTGAGACTGCCTCCAGCGACTGGCGGTACGAGCTCCGCACGCACTGTTGAACCAAAATAATGCCGGGCAATGGGCTCAGGAATTGGAGAGCTTTGCCATGCTGGCTGGAGTTCGCAGCGTTGCAAAGGTATTTCGTCTGCAATCACCGTCTGGAAGAGGAGCCTTGCCTCTGCGGTGAGGCTGCTGTCGTCATCAGCCTTTGCGGCTCCAAAGCAGATGGCCAGGCCCAAAAGCCAGACAATCCCTTTCCACTTCGCCATCGGTCGCCTCCTGCCAGGAAGAAATAGCCCGAACCGCGTTTGGCCCGGTCAGCGATGCTCGCGAAACGCGGCGGCGAGCGTGCGCAGCGCGCCGCGCGAGCGCGCATCGGTCAGGCGCGCATGCAGCACGATGGTCGACGGCGGCAGGGCCGGCAAGCCAAGGCGCTCGCCGACCTCGACGCTGCCGGCGGGCGCGACCCGCTGCGCCAGCGCGGCGACCGCAAGGCCGGCCGACACTGCAGCGGTGACCGCGGTGGTGCCGCCGCCCATGAACACCTCCATCCAGGCGATCCCCGCGGCATCGAGTGCGCGGCCGGCGATGTTGCGCACGCCGCAGGACGGCGCCAGCGAGGCGAGGCGGAGCGCTTCGCCGTCGCGGCGCACGAACGACGGCGCGGCGAACCAGCCGACGCGCTCGCGTCCCAGCACCTCGCCGTCGCGGCGGTCGTCCTCGCAACGCACGATCGCCGCATCCAGCGTGCCGCCATCGAACGCATCGAGCAGGGCGCGCGAGGCGCCGATCTCCACGGTGATCAGCAGCGCCGGATCGTAGGCGTGCAGTCGCGCCAGCAGCAGCGGCAGCTCGGGCCCGGCGACATGGTCGCTGATGCCGAGCGTCAGGGTTTGCGGACGCGACGACAGTTCGGTGATCGCGCGCTCGTGCGCGGCGATGAAGTCGCGGGCGCTGTCGAGGAAGGCGGCGCCGCGCGCCGACAGCCGCACCGAGCGCGGCGTGCGCTCGATCAGCTTGTGGCCGAGCCGCTCCTCCAGCCGCTTGAGCTTGACGCTGACGGCGGCCTGCGAGGTGCCGAGCGCATCGGCGGCGCGGGTGAAGCTCTGCAGATCGGCGACCAGCACGAACGCCTGCACGGCGTCGACATCGAGGGTGGTCATGTTAGATGCCGTATCGTTATTTCTAATATATCCAATCATATCATTATAATATGATCAAGCCGGCACTAGCTTGCCTCCGACGGCGCCATCGGGAGAGCAGGCATGAGCAGTCAGACGGACGAGATCACCATCGCGGCCACGGGGTGCCGCAGCGACGCCGGGGCCGGCGACCCCAGACGCTGGCTGGCGTTGCCGGTGCTGCTCACCGGCGCCTTCCTGCCGATCCTCGATTTCAACGTCGTCAATCTGGCGCTGCCGGCGATCCGGCAAGGGCTGCATGCCAGCGCCGGCGACCTGCAGTTCGTCATCTCCGCCTATGCCGCGACCTATGCGGTGTTCCTGATCACCGGCGGCCGGCTCGGCGACTGGCTGGGACGGCGGCCGATGTTTGTCACCGGCGTCGCCGGCTTCACGCTGGCCTCGGTGCTGTGCGGCTTCGCCTGGTCGCCGCAGGTGCTGATCGTCGGGCGCATCCTGCAGGGGCTGACGGCCACCCTCATGGCGCCGCAGGTGCTGGCCTCGATCCGCGTGCTGTTTCCCGCCGCCGAGCAGGGCCGGGCGCTGGCGCTCTACAGCGCGACCTTCGGCCTCGCCAACATCGTCGGCCAGATCCTTGGCGGCGTGCTGGTGTCGTCGCAGCCGTTCGGCTGGACCTGACAGGCGATCTTCCTCGTCAACGTGCCGATCGGCCTCGTCGCTTTCGTCGGGGGCCTCACCGTGCTCGGCGACTCCCGCGCGCCGCAGGCGCAGCGGCTCGATCTCGGCGGCGTGGTGCTGCTGTCATTGACGCTGGCGCTGCTGGTCTATCCGCTGATCGAAGGGCGCGAGAGCGGCTGGCCGGTGTGGATCGTCGCCATGCTGATCGCCTGTCCGGCGATGCTCGCGGTCTTCATCGCCTTCGAGCGCCGCCTCGCCGCGCGCGGCGGCGCGCCGCTGGTGGAGCTGTCGCTGTTCGCCAACGGCAGCTTCGTGCTCGGCGTGCTGATGGCGCTGGCGCTCTATCTGCTGGCGTCGTTCTATCTCACCTTCGCGGTTTACCTGCAGAGCGGCCGTCAGCTGACGCCGCTGGCGGCGGGCGTTGCGATGCTGCCCTATGCCGGCGGCTACTTCGTCGCCTCGCTGGCGTCGGCGGTGGTGATGCAACGCCTGCGCGCCCGCGCGCTGACGCTCGGCTTCGCCCTGCAGGTGCTCGGCTTCGGCAGCGTCGCGCTGACGGTCGCGGGGATCGTCGCGGTGCCGCTGTCCGCGGGGCTCGCCTGCGCCGGCATCGGCTTCGGTCTCGTGATGCCGTCGGTGATCAAGGTGGTGATCGGCGGCGTCGATCCGCGCCATGCGGGCCTTGCGTCGGGGATCGCGATCTCGACCTTCCAGATCGCCTCCGCGCTCGGCGTCGCCGTCATCGGCGGTGTGTTCTACACCGTGCTCGGCGACGGGCGCGACCTTGCGGCCTATGCGCACGCGTTCGCCCTCGCGCTCGGCTGCAACGTCGTGCTGCTGGCACTCGGCGCGCTGCTGTCTCTGGGGTTGTGGGACGAGGCATGACGTCGATGCTGTGATCACAGCGCGGGCCATCGACATCGGCGATCGACCGCCCTAGGTTCGCCGCCCACACGGCCGCGCCGCCGTCGGTCGACACCGGGAGGATGTTCCTTGCGCTTCGTCATGCGTTCGAAGATTCACAACGCCACCGTCACCGAGGCGAACCTCGCCTATGTCGGCTCCATCACCATCGACAAGGATCTGCTGGAGCGCACCGGCCTGTGGGCCGGCGAGCGCGTGCTGGTGGTGTCGAACACGTCCGGCGCGCGGCTCGAGACCTATGTGATCGAGGGCGAGCGGCATTCCGGCGCGATCTGCATGAACGGCGCGGCGGCGCATCTCATCGGCGAGGGCGAAGAGATCATCATCATGGGCTTCGAGCTCGTCGAGCAGCCGATCGTTCCGAAGGTGATCCTGGTCGATCGGCAGAACCGTTTTGTCCGCGATCTCACCGAAACGCCGCTGACCCCGGTCGCCTAGGACGCTTGCGAAGCCTGCGACGCATCGAGCGCGCCGGCGCCCCGATCGTCCGCGCTGACCTGCGGTGGACGCAAGCAGGCGAGCACGACCACGGCCGCGATCACCGTTACCGCCGCGAGCACCCACAGCAGGGTCTGGAACGCCGTGGCGTAGCTCGCGATCAGCAGCGGCCGCACCGACGGCGGCAGCAACTCCGCGGCATGGCCGAGGTCGCCGGTGGCGAGGCGCGCCGCCGCGGTGGTGATGGCGGACGAGGCGACGCTGCCGGGCAGCGCCGCGCGCAGCTGCTGTGCGGACAGGCCGGCGAGCACGGCGCCGGCGATCGCCAGCGCGATGCCTTCGCCGGCAACACGGATGGTGTTGAAGATGCCGGTGGCCATGCCGGCGCGCTCGGTCGGCACCACGCTGATGGCAAGGCCATCCATCAGCCCCCACGGCAGGCCGGCGCCGCAGCCGATCAGCAGCAGCGGGCCGATCACATGCAGAACGGGGCCGCCGGGATCGATGGCGCTCAGCCAGACGAGGCCGGCGGCGGCGACCAACAGGCCCACGGCGGACACGAGGCCCGCGGGCGCGATGCGGGTCAGCGCCGCGGCCAGCGAGGGCACGACCAGCATCGGCACTGACAGCGCCACCATCAGCCAGCCGGCATCGATCTCGCGAAACCCTTCGATCCCGATCAGGCGCAGCGGCAGCAGCACCAGCAGCACGATGTAGCAGGCGCAGGTCGCGACCGGCAGCATCTGCACGCCGACGAAGCGCGGATAGCGGAACAGCGACAGGTCGAGCATCGGCCGCGCCACCCGCCGTGCGGCGACAATGAAGATGACCAGCAGCACCAGCGCAGCCATGAGCAGGCCGGCGACCAGCGGATCGCGCCAGCCCCGGCTCGGCGCCTCGATCACCGCCCAGGTGAACAGGCTGAGCATGGCGGTGAAGCTGATGGTGCCCACCCAGTCGAGGCCGCGCGCGTCGGGATCGCGGCTGTCGCGCATCCGCCGGGCGCCGAAGGCGAGCGCGACGGCGCCAACCAGCGCGGTCGACAGGAACACCGCGCGCCAGCCGAACGCCTCGATCAGGGCGCCGGCGAGCAATGGGCCGAAGGCGAGGCCAAGGCCGAAGGTGGTGCCGAGCAGGCTGAAGGCGCGGGTGCGGGCGTGGCCCTCGACATCCTGGGCGAGCGCCGCGGTGCCGCCGGCGAGCGTCGCGGCGGCGGCGAGCCCCTGGGCGGCGCGCAGGAGATCGAGCAGCAGGATCGAGGAGGCACAGGCGAGCAGCAGCGAGATGATGGTGAAGGCGGCCACCCCGGCGACAAAGGCGCGCTTGCGGCCGAAGGTGTCGGCGAGGGTTCCCGCGGCCATCAGGCTGCCGCCGAACGTCAGCATGAAGGCATTGGTGATCCAGGTCAGCGCCGCGGCGCTGCCGCCGAGGTCGCGGCCGATCGCCGGGGTGGCGACAGCGCCGCCGGAAAAGCTCATCGGCAGCACGATGGCGGCGAGGCAGACCGCGGCGAGCACGGCGGCATGGCCGCCGGACGAAGAGGGAGCATGAGACGTCATGGCTGTCCTTGGCGTGGCGAGGAAGGTCAGCCGCGAGCTAATATGGATCGAACGGTTGATAAACGCGCTCTATCTCCATTGATTACGGAGTAAAACTCTTTAATTTGCCGACGATGGACAGTCTGAGCGGCATCATTGCCTTCGTGCGCGCGGCCGAGACCCTGAGTTTCGTGGCCGCCGGGCGCGCGCTCGGGATCTCGGCCTCGGCGGTCGGAAAGAGTGTCGCCAAGCTCGAGACGGATGTCGGCGTGCGGCTGTTTCATCGCAGCACCCGCCGCGTCAGCCTGACCGACGAGGGCGCGCTGTTCTATGAGCGCTGCCGCCGCGTGCTCGACGAGCTGCAGGAAGCCGAGGCGATGCTGGCGCAGTCGGCGACGACGCCGCGGGGCAAGCTGCGGGTCAGCCTGCCGACCATCGGCTACCGCTTTTTGATGCCGCTGCTGCCGGAGTTCAGCGCGCGCTACCCCGACATCGAGCTCGACCTCGATTTCGCGGACCGCCTGGTGGATGTGATCGAGGACGGCTTCGACGTCGTGGTGCGCAGCGGCGACCTGCCGGATTCCACGTTGATGTCGCGGCGGCTCGCCGCCTTCCGCTTCGTGCTGTGCGCGTCGCCGGCCTATCTTGCAGGCCATGGCACACCGCGCACGCCAGTCGATCTCGCCGGCCATCGCTGCCTGCGCTTTCGCTTTCCGACCACCGGCAAGCTGCAGGAATGGCTGCTGAAATCGAAGGCGGGCGCCGAGCTGCGGCTGCCGACGGCGCTGATCTGCAACAACATCGAGGCGCTGCGCGCCGCGGCCATCAGCGGCTACGGCATCGCCCACATGCCGGACTTCCTCGCCCGCGACGCCATCGCGCGCGGCGAGCTCGTCACCATGCTGGACCCCTACCTGATCAACCCCGGCCAGTTCTGGGCGGTGTGGCCGGCGAGCCGGCACTTGTCGCCGAAGCGGCGTGTGTTCGTGGACTATCTCGGCGCGCGGTTGTTCGCGGCCTGAGGCGGCATGAAACATGGCCGGCGCGGTGCGACAGCGCACCGCAGCGGGCAGGGGCGACTCGCCCGAACAGCTGATTCTCACGTCCGCCGTGCGCCCTTCCGGATGTCCAAAACACCTTGGATGACAGGCTTTGCGCTGTTCCCCTCCGCTCCGAATCGCCAAAAAGGCGTTTTTTTCGGGTTTTTTGGCCAACAAAAGCTGTGCAGATCGCGTTTGGGCTATGTTTCAAGGCGGATTCCGCCATATGGTGACGATGTCCGAATCACTTTTTCCCAGGAGACACAATGGCCGCTCAACTCACGAAGTCGCAGCTCATCGAGCAGATCTCGACGCAGACCGAACTCGCGAAGAAGGACGTCAAGGGCGTTCTCGAGATCCTCACGACCATCGGCTACAAAGAGCTGAAGAAGAACGGCGTGTTCGTGGTTCCCGGCTTTGCCAAGTTCGTCGTCATCAAGAAGCCGGCGACCAAGGCTCGCAAGGGCACCAACCCGTTCACCGGCGAGCCGATGACCTTCAAGGCCAAGCCGGCCCGCAAGATCGTGCGCGCCCGCCCGGTCAAGGCTGCCAAGGAAGCGGTGTAAGCCGTTATCCGCTCCGCATTCGCGGACGACGAAAAGGCCCCCGTTTCGGGGGCCTTTTTGTTTGCCGAAGCGCCAGCCGCGCCTCTCAGGCGTCCCACGTCACCGGCAGGTTGAGCAGGCCGCGGAACGCCCAGCCGCCAATGCGTACGGGTTCGCGGTCGACGAGGCGCAGGTTTTTCAGCCGCGCGAACACGGTCGGCAACGCGACATCGGCGACCATGGCGCGCGAGGCGAAGGCGCCAGCGCAGAAGTGCGGCCCGGCGCCAAAGGCGATGCTCTTGCCGGCGTCGCGGCGCACGTCGAAGGCTTCGCCATTGTCGAAATGGCGCTCGTCGCGGTTGGCCGAACCGAACATGAAGAACACGCGATCCTCGGGGGCGAATTCGACCTCGCGGATGCGCCAGGGCTTCGCCACCCGCCGCGGCGACATGCCGATCGGCGAGATCCAGCGCGCATACTCCTCGAAGGTCTGCAGCCACGACACTTCGCCCGCCTGCGCCAGCGCCAGCTGGTCGGGATGGGTCAGCAGCGCCCACACCGTGCCGGCGACAGCGTCGCGCGGCTCGTTCTGGCCGCCGCTGATCGCGAGCTTGATGTTGGCGCGCACGCTGTCCATCGGCATGCCGGCGGCGAGACTGACGCCGAGCAGGCTGAGGTCCGGCGCCGCCTGCAGCGCCGGCAGGCGTTCGTCGATCGCCGCGTCGATGCCGGCGGTGGCGGCATGGCAGCGCGCCTCGACGGCGGGATCGCCGGTGTAGTTGGCGATGCCGTCGATCATCGCCTGCGACCACGCGTTCATGTCCTGGAAGCGCATGTTGACGAGGCCGGTGATCGACTTCAGGCACTCGGCCGAGAACGGCAGCGCGAAGTCGCGCACGAAGTCGATGTCCTGCCGCGGATCGAGGGCATCGATGATGCGATCGGCATGGCCCTGGAACTGGGCGGTCCAGTGCGCCTTCACCGTCTTCGGCGACACCGCCGGGAAGACCATCTTGCGCTCGGCGAGGTGCGCCTCGCCGTCCTTGCGCATCATGTTGTGGCCCATCAGCCTGTTCATCAGCCCGTCGGGCTGGTGCGAACTGAACACGTCGATCTGTTTCTCGGACACGAAGATATCGTCGCGATGGGTGAACACCGTGCTGCCGAGCTGCGGAATGAATGCGATCGGCGCCTCCGCCCGCAGCCGCTTCAGCGTCGGGTAGGGATCGGCCCAGAACGCGGGAACGTCGATGTCGAAGCGCGGTGCGGTGCTCACGGAGGCCCTCTCGGTATGATCTCCGGAGGATAGGCGGGGGCTGCATGGGCGTCTGTCCCCTGCCGTTGGGACAGGAGGGCGGGCGATCTGATCTTCCGGCGAACAAGGTTGCCCCTCATGGTGAGGAGGCGCTTGAGCGCCGTCTCGAACCATGAGGTCGAGGCGCTTCACCGCAGGGCCTCATCCTTCGAGACGCAGGCTGCGCCTGCTCCTCAGGATGAGGGGAAAGGTTTCGCGTGATCAACCTCGCAGGACCGACTGTTGTCTTATTCTGCGTCATCACCGGGCCGGCGCGCAGCGCCGTGACCCGGTGATCCAGCCTCATGGTGTGACGTAGGCCGAAAGAAAGCTGGATGCGCGGGTGACCTTAGTCCTGGCGATCCGTCGAAGACGGATCGCGCTGCCCGCGCATGACGCCGAGTGCGGGGCGCGGCGGCGAAACATTCGGCCGCAAAGTATTGCATTCCCCCTCATGGTGAGGAGCGCGGCATCGCCGCGCGTCTCGAACCATGAGGCCGAGGCGTCTCTGCACGGGCCTCCTCCTTCGAGACGCAAGCTGCGCTTGCTCCTCAGGATGAGGGGAGACGTCGGGGCGCGGCGTGTCGCGAACGCCCCCTCAGTTCAGCCGCCGCTCCGCCGTCAGCAGCCCCAGCACGATGCCGAACAATTCGTTCTGCGACGAGATCCTGAGCTTGTCGTAGGCGCGCTTGCGGTAGGTCAGCGTCGAATGGATGCTGATATCGAGGTCGGCGGAGATCGCCTCCGAGCTGTAGCCGGAGAGGATGCGCAGGCACACCTCCTTCTCGCGCCCGGTGAGGGCTTCGAAGGTCGCGTCATGGGCGAACAGCGCCGCGAGGCTGCCGCGGGCGCCCGGTGCCGGCGAGGCGTCGATGGCTGCCGGCATCTCCGCGGCGTCGAAATGCCGGGCGACGGCCGCGCTGACCGCCGGCGCGACGCGGCGCAGCCGCTCGGTCTGGGCGCGGCTGAAGCGGCCCTGCGCCGTGATGCGGTAGAAATTGACATAGAAGCAGGTGTCGCCGACCCAGATCGCGGTCGCGAACTTGTCGACGATGTCGGAGTCCTCGAAGAACAGCTTGCGGTAGCTGTCGTCGTACATGCGCCGCGCGAAGGTCGGCAGCACGATCGGGGTCGGCGCCGCCTGGCCGCCGAAGATGGCGTCGCGGTTGGGGTCGGCCTGGTGGAAATGCTGGGAGTAGGCGACGCCGAGATCGCCGCCGGTCGGGATGTTGCCGATGTCGAGCAGGCAGCGCGCCGAGCGCTCGCCGGCGAACGAGAACACCATGCAGTGGCCGACGCCGGCGACGCGTCGCAGCGCGCCGATCAGGGCTTGCGGAAAGGCCGGCCGGCCGATGGCGAGCACGGCGCTGGTGATATCGGTCCGCGTGATGTCGTCGGCCGCGCGGGCGCCGCGCGAGATGCCGTCGATGGCCGGTCGCCCTGCCATGGTCTCCTCCCAAACGTCTTGTTTTCCCGAATCCTAGCAGCAAGGCGGCGGCCTCGGAAGCGCCGAGGTGGCCTCCCGCCGGTCTGTCTTGTCGCAATCCCTAGGGACAGACGCTCGCCGGGGCCGCGGCGTAGGTTTGGGGTCCCCGCGCCGCCGCGCGGGCAAGGGGAGACGCCGCCAACGTGGACGCCACCATCTTCCTGTTCCTGATGCAGGACGGCATCATCAACGGTGCGGTCTATGCGCTGGTGGCGCTCGCGCTGGTGCTGGTGTTCGCCGTCACCCGGGTCATCCTGATTCCGCAGGGCGAGTTCGTCGCCTTCGCTGCGCTGACCGCGGCAGCGCTGGAGAATGGCCGCCTGCCGGGCACGGTGTGGCTGCTGCTCGCCCTCGGCGGCCTTGCCGCGGTGTCCGAACTGGTGCTGCACCGGCGCGAGATCACGCCGCGGCGGCTCGTTCGCATCCTGCTCGCCGACCTCGCGCTGCCGGCCGCGCTGGTGGCGCTGACGCTGCTGCTCGCGCCCCTCAAGATCGGTCCGGTCGCGGCGGGCGCGCTGACCGTGGTGCTGATCCTGCCGATGGGGCCGATGCTCTACCGCATCGCCTTCGATCCGATCGCCACCTCCAGCGTGCTGGTGCTGCTGATCGCCGCGTTCGGCGTGCACTTCTCGCTGATGGGCCTTGGCCTGGTATTCTTCGGGCCTGAAGGTGTCGGCACTACGGCGCTGGCCGCGCAGTCGTTCGATGTCGGCACGCTGGTCGTCTCCGGCCAGAGTCTCGTGGTGCTGATCGTCACCGTCGTGCTGCTCGCCATCGTCGGCGCGTTCTTCCGCCTTTCGCTGTTCGGCAAGGCGCTGCGCGCCTGCGCCTCCAACCGGGTCGGTGCGCGGCTGTCGGGCATCCCGACCGGGTTCGCCGGCCAGATTGCGTTCGCCATGGCGGCCGGCCTCGGAGCGGTGTCCGGCGTGCTGATCGGGCCGCTGATGACGGTGTATTACGACAGCGGCTTCCTGATCGGCCTCAAGGGGTTTGTCGCCGCCATCCTCGGCGGCCTCGTCAGCTATCCGTTGACCGTGCTGGCCGCGCTCGGCGTCGGCATTGCCGAGGCGCTGTTCTCGTTCTGGGCCAGCGCCTTCAAGGAGGTGCTGGTGTTCAGCCTGATCATCCCGGTGCTGATGTGGCGTTCGCTCGCCCGCGCACCGGGCGGAGGGCACAACTGATGCGCCGGCTGCTCCAGCGCCACCGGCGCGCCGCCGAGGCGGTCGCCGCGCTCGCCATCCTCGCGCTGCCGTTCTCGGGCCTCGTCTCGGATTACGGCGTCGCGCTGATGACCGACATCGGCATCGCCAGCCTCATCGCGCTCGGCCTCGTCATCCTCACCGGCGTCGGCGGCATGACGTCATTCGGCCAGGCGGCGTTCGTCGGCTTCGGTGCCTACACCAGCGCCGTGCTGACGACGCAGTTCGGCTGGTCGCCGTGGCTGACGCTGCCGGTCGCCGTCGTCGTGACCATGGCCTGTGCGCTGCTGATCGGCGCCGTCACCGTGCGGCTGTCGGGGCACTACCTGCCGCTCGGCACCATCGCCTGGGGCATCTCGTTCTACTACCTGTTCGCCAATATCGAGGGGCTCGGCGGCCATGACGGCCTGTCCGGCATCCCGCCGCTGCGCATCGGCGAGCACGCGCTGACCGGCACGCGCGACTACTTCGTCGTGGTGTTCATCGCGGTCGCGCTGGCGGTGGTGGCGACGCGCAATCTGCTGCGCGGCCGCATGGGCCGCGCGGTGCGGGCGCTGCGCGACGATTCGCTCGCCGGCGCGGCGTTTGGCATTCAGCCGGCCACCGTCAAGCTCGGCGTGTTCGTCTACGCCGCGCTGCTCGCCGGCGTCGCCGGCTGGCTCTACGCCCATTTCCAGCGTTCGGTGTCGCCGGGGCCGTTCGGCATCACCGCCGGCACCGAGTATCTCTTGATGGCCGTGCTCGGCGGCGCCGGCCGCATTCCCGGCGCGCTGCTCGGCGCCGCGCTGGTGATCGTGCTGCGCGACCAGCTGCAGTCGGTGCTGCCGCACCTGATCGGCAGCGCCGGCAACTATGAGACCATCGTGTTCGGCGCGGTGCTGGTGCTGCTGCTGCGCAACGCCAGCGACGGGCTGTGGAGCCGCTTCGCCGGGCCGCCGCAGCCGCCGGATTTCGGCACCGCCGGCGGCGTCGTCACCGCCGGCCACCGCGCGCGGCCGGAACGCGACACGCCGCTGATCGAAGTGCGGGCCCTGCGCAAGGCGTTCGGTGGGCTCATCGCCGTCAACGATGTCGGCTTCGCGGTGCCGGCCGGACGCATCGTCGGCCTGATCGGCCCCAACGGCGCCGGCAAGAGCACGACCTTCAACCTCATCACCGGCGTGCTGGCGCCGACCGCGGGCGAGGTGCTGTTCCGTGGCGCGCCGCTGCACGCCCCGACGCCGCAGCAGATGGCGCGCCTCGGCGTCGGCCGCTCGTTCCAGCATGCTGCCGTGGCGCCGGAGATGAGTGTGATCGAGAACGTCATGCTCGGCGCCCATCTGCGTGGCCGCGCCGGCATGGTCGCCGCCGTGCTCGGCCTCGACCGCAAGGAGGAGGTGGTGCTGTTCGAGACCGCGGCGCGCGCCCTCGAGCGCACCGGCCTTGCGGATGTTGCGGCCGTGCCGGCCGGGGCGCTGTCGCTGGGTCAGTTGCGCCTGGTCGAGATCGCCCGCGCGCTCGCCCTCGATCCGCTGGTGCTGCTGCTCGACGAACCGGCTGCGGGCCTGCGTGTCGGCGAGAAGAAGGCGCTGGCGCGACTCTTACGCGAGCTGCGCCAGGAAGGCATCAGCGTGCTGCTGGTCGAGCACGACATGGACTTCGTCATGAGCCTTGCCGACCATCTCGTCGTGCTCGATTTCGGCACCCGCATCGCCGAGGGCGACGCCGGCGCGATCTCCGGCAACCCGCGGGTGATCGAGGCCTATCTCGGAGGCGTCGAATGAGCACGCTGCTTGCGGTCGACGATCTCCATGTCGGCTATGGCCCGGTCACGGTGGTGCATGGCGTGTCGCTCGCCGTGCCTGCCGGCAGCCTCGTCACGGTGATCGGTGCCAATGGCGCCGGCAAGACCACGCTGCTCAATGCGCTGATCGGCCTGATGCCGGCGCGCGGCGCCATTGCTTTCGATGGCGCTGCGGTCGCGGCGCAGCCGCTGGAGCAGCGCGTCGGCCGCGGCCTTGCGCTGGTGCCGGAGCGGCGCGAGCTGTTCGCCGACATGAGCGTCGCCGACAATCTGCTGCTCGGCGGCTTCCGCCGCTCGCGCGGCGAGCGGGCGGACGCGCTGGCCGAAGTGCTGGCGCGCTTTCCGCGGCTGCGCGAGCGTCATCGTCAGCTCGCCGGCACGCTGTCCGGCGGCGAGCGCCAGATGCTGGCGATGGGCCGGGCGCTGATGGCGCGGCCGAAGCTGTTGATGCTGGACGAGCCGAGCCTTGGCCTCGCGCCGCGCATCATCCGCGACGTCTTCGACATCCTCGTCGCCTTGCGCGCGGCCGGCGTCTCGATCCTGCTGGTCGAGCAGAACGCCCGCGCCGCGCTCAAGATCGCCGACCACGCCTATGTCATGGAGCTGGGCCGCGTCACCGCGCAGGGCACGCCGGCGGAGATCGCCGCCGACCAGCGCCTCGTGGAGAGCTATCTCGGCTTCGGCAAGAACGCTTACTGACAACAACACAACAGGGGAGGATGACGATGGGCAGGAACGGGCGGACGGGATGGCTGGCGGCGGCGCTGCTGCTCGGCGTCAGCGCGGCGCAGGCCGACATCAAGGTCGGCGTCACGGTGAGCGCGTCCGGCCCGGGCGCGGCGCTCGGCCAGCCGCAGATGAAGGCGGTGGCGGCGCTGCCGAGGGACATCGGCGGCGAGAAGGTGACGTATATCGCGCTCGACGACGAGTCCGATCCGACCAAGGCGGCGCAGAACGCCCGCAAGCTGGTGCTCGACGAGAAGGTCGACGTCCTCTTGGGCTCGTCGCTGACGCCGGTGTCGCTACCGCTGCTCGACATCGCAGCCGAGAGCCGCACGCCGCTCCTCACCATGGCAGCCTCCAATGTGCTGGTGGCGCCGGTCGACGACAAGCGGCGCTGGGTGTTCAAGGTGGTGCCCAACGACGACATCATGGCGACGGCGATGCTGACCTACATCGCGAAGTCCGGTGCAAAGACCATCGGTTTCATCGGCTTCTCGGACGCCTATGGCGAGGGCTACTACAAGGTGCTGGCGGAGCTGGCGCCCAGGCTCGGCGTCACCATCGCCGGCAAGGAGGTCTATGCCCGCGGCGACGCCAGCGTCACGGGCCAGGTGCTCAAGATCCTGTCGGCCAAGCCCGACGCGGTGTTCATCGCCGCCGCCGGAACGCCGGCGGTGCTGCCGCAGAAGGCGCTGCGCGAGCGCGGCTACAAGGGGCCGATCTACCAGACCCATGGGGTCGCCACTGACGACTTCATCAAGCTCGGCGGCAGGGATGTCGAGGGCGCGATCTTCGCCGGCGAGGCCTACACTGTCGCCGAAGATCTCGATCCGTCCAGCCCGTTCCACAAGGTGACCGCGGCCTATATCGAGGCCTACCGCAAGAGCCAGAACCAGCCGCCGGTGATCTTCGGCGCTCATGTCTTCGACTCCATGCAACTGGTCGCGAATGCGTTGCCGGCGGCGCTCAAGGCCGGCAAGCCGGGCAGCGCCGAATTCCGCGCCGCGCTGCGCGATGGCCTCGAGCAGACCAGGGACGTCTATCTCAACAACGGCCTCGCCAACATGAGCCCGACCGACCACAACGGCTACGATCAGCGCTCGGCGTTCATCATCAAGGTCGACGGTGGTCGCTTTCGCCTGGTGAAGTAATGGTGTGCCGCCTCTCATGGGGCGTTTGTCTTTGAACTCGTCATTGCCGGGCTTGACCCGGCAATCCAGCTTTTTCTCACACCGACGTCAGCCTAAGCTGGATCACCGGGGCGAGCCCGGTGATGACGCCGTGGGTGAGGAGCGGCCATTGGTTCACACAGTCTCGTCGCCCGGATGAGCGCAGCGATATCCGCGATGCGTCATGCTTCCACCCCGCATATCGCTTCGCTCATGCGGGCTACGCCTCTACGCTGACGCTGTCTGCGAATGGTTTGATCTCAGTGCTCGTCCCACCCACTGTGTCATGGCCGGGCGATCCGTCTTTGACGGGCGCGCGGCGGGCATAGCGGCATCTGGTGTCGTGGCTGCGCGCCGTGATGTAGGGCGCGTACTCATAAATTCGTCGACAGCGCTCGCTAGACGCCCTCAACCTCTATCTATCATCCAGCGGTTCACCGCTTGATGAAAATTAAGCGGGCCAGGAACGGTCATGTGCGTCTTAACGTACCTGAAACCAGCCTTTTGCAGCGCGCGGTTCGATGCCGCATTGAACGCATTGGGCTCGTCCACGCCCTAACTGGAGCGTTCGCGCCGCGCGGGCAGGGACCGGACATCGTGCATCACACTTGCGAGGAACCGAGCTGAATCAGAAAGACGTTGGCGCCGATCTACCCGCTCAGATCAAACTCGCACCAAGTCTATTGTCTAACGACCGGATGCGTCACTTTTTGAACCGGGCCGGCTCGCGTCGGACGGAGGGTAAGGTGAGCTGAAGAGGCAGTCGTGCATCCAGGAGCGATCAGCTTCGTCTGGATCGCCAATATCGGGGTCGAATTTCCATAGATTGGTCACGTGAGACGTTGGCGCATATTCGGACGGATTGGGAGCCTTGTTCCAATGCATATCCAGCTTGCTGCCAACGTCGTCGCTGGCGACAGGGCACTGCTCGCGCGTCGTGGCGTCGCCAGTTGAACACGTCGCGAGGGTCTCTGGCTGGTAATTTTTCAAGACGCTGACAATCCGGTGCTCGGTCATGTGGCCGCTCGCCCACTCCTTTACCGAGCTGCAAATCCTGTCGTTGTGCTGGCGGATGGTGTCGCCCCAGCATTCGTAGGTCCAGCGTCCGTAAGGCGGTGGCTGGAGGACGCAGAAGGTTCGAAAGCCGGCGAATGTGCCGCCGCTGTCTTGCGACGTGATCTTGCGTTCCCGCTCCATCACGTGGATGGGCTCGGCGGTCTGCAAGAAAGCCAGCCGATCGCGCGTCATCTTGAGCAAGATCTCGCGATCATCCGTCTTGTCGTCATTGGCATGTCCAAATCGGTCAGGGCCGGACGAACGTACCTTTAGCCATCGTCGCTGGCTTTTGATCAGGCCATCGCGAAATTCGACGTCCGAGGTTTCGCGCAGGAGCTTGAAATAAGCCGCGCTCATCGTTTCGTCTGCCGTTCTTAATTCCGGTGTCGCGCAGATGAGCTTGTCGATCGGCGAAGACGCCTTTGTGCAGTCGAAGGCGTTTGCGGCGGCCGGGCAGGTCAGAACAAAGACGACAAAAGGCAGGAAGAAAATGGGTTTCATTGCAATCACCGAAAGGAGCTATAATAGAACGATTAGCAGCTCGTGCCTGTGAATGCAGCCGGCGGGAAAATTTGCTGATCTCGGTGCTCCCGTTGCCAGGGCATCGGTGCCAATGGCTATTCATTGCGGGTGAAATAGCCCGCCATGGGCCGGTTCATGGCTTGCGGATATGTCGACCGGTGCTCCATCGATCTTGGCACTCCGAATTCAGGAGCGCGCGGTTCTAGACCGCCACCATGAACTCGACGCCGATGATCGACTCGTCGCGCCACACCAGGCGGCAGCGGGTGATCTTGCGGACGTCCTTGGAGAAGGCGAGATGCATCTTGCCTTTCACCGGCGCCGCATCATGCACCTTGATGCGCGCGCCGCCGCTCGACAGGTCGAGCACGGTGCAGTTGCGCTTGGCGAAGCCGCCGTCGAGCGTCATCCAGGCGTCGTGGTCGGTCTTCACTCTCTTCTTGCGGGCTTCCTTGCGGATCGTGGCCATGGTCGCTGCTCCGTTTCCAGAGCCTTGTCATAGCGGACAACACTTGCGGAAAATTTGAACCAATTGCGACCAGGACGGAACTGCGTTTAACGATTCGATAACCATGATGACCGGCACTACTGGCGTCAGCCGTCGCTGCGCGACGCGGTGTAGGAGCGGCGCAGCAGCGCCAGCACGCTGCCGCCGGTCGCCGTTCCCAGCAGGTAGATCAGGATGACGAGGACGCCGAGCGGCAGCCGCGCGCTGAAGCCGAGGAACGACATGGTGACCATCGCAAGGTTCTGCAGCGCGAAGACGACGGTCACCAGCGCAAACAGCACGATGATGCACAGATGGACCCAGCGCATGGCCGCTCTCCGTTGCCGCGTGGTGACGCGCGCCGCGCGCGTCAGTGATGGCGGCGCAGGCCGAAGCCGAGGCTGATCCAGCTCACGCCGGCGAAGATCAGGTCGATGCCGAGGAACATGCCGAGGATGTACAGGCTTGACACCGGCCAGCGCGCCAGGATCAGAAGGCCGAGCACCGCGGTGATGATGCCTGACACCACGACCCAGCCCCATGGCGTCTGCTCCTTCATGCTGAAGGCGAGCACGATGCGCATGATGCCCGAGGCCACCAGCGAGGCACCGAGGATCAGTGTCAGCAGTGCCGCGGCGAGCAGCGGGTTCTCGAAGGTCACGAAACCGGCGATGACGTAGAGCACGCCCAGCAGCGCCCACAGCAGGAACTTGCCCCAGCTCTTGAACTGGAAGGCGCCGATCACCTCGGCGACGCCGGCGACGATCATCATCGCGCCGACCACCAGCACGCTGGCGACGGTGGCCATCACCACGCTGCCCAGCGCAATGATGCCGGTGATCAGGTAGACGACGCCGAGGGCGACGATCCAGCCCCACTTGGCGCGCAACGGGGCGATCCCGGAGCGCAGGTCGTTCGGTTGCAGGTTGTCGGTTGCGCTGGTCATGACGATCCTCCGATATGAAATGATCCGGATCTACGTCTCAGGGCTCGCCGCGAGACTAGCCAACAAGCCGGATCGGTGACAGAGGGATTTTTTCTCAACAACCCTGTGGTGTGCGATGCGCTGGATCAAAGGCGGCGCCCGCGCCGGCGGGTCACACCCGCATGTGTCGGGGAAGGGATCGCAGGAATCCCCCGCGGCGGTTAGGCTGGCTCTGCTTGGGCGCTCGTCTGGCGGTTCGGGCGAACAGAAGTGGCTTGGCATCTGGCATGCCAGAAGTTAGAATTGTTCAATGGTCGCCGCAGTGAGCCCGTCCCGATGAGCAGCAATGACGTTCATAAAGTCCGCCCCTTCGAACATCCCGGGGAGGGACGGCGGCGGGCCAAGGCGACGCCCAAGGGCCGTCAGGTCGATCCCCAGGCGGCGCACGACATCGCGGAGCTGCTCGGGGAGCGGCCGCGCCGGCGGGATCTCCTGATCGAGCACCTGCACCTGATCCAGGACACCTATCACCAGATTTCCGCCGCCCATCTCGCGGCGCTCGCCGACGAGATGCGCCTGTCGTTCGCCGAGGTGTTCGAGACCGCGACCTTCTATGCCCATTTCGACGTGGTGAAGGAGGGCGATCCCGCGATCCCGCCGCTGACCATTCGGGTCTGCGACTCCCTGACCTGCGCCATGCTCGGCGGCGAGACGCTGCTGCGCCAGTTGCAGGACGCCGCCGGTCCCGGTGTCCGGGTGGTGCGCGCGCCCTGCGTCGGCCGCTGCGACACCGCGCCCGCGGCCGAGGTCGGCCACAACTTCATCGACCATGCGACGGTGGCCAGTGTGCTCGCGGCGGCGAAGGCGGGCGACACCCATGCGCATGTGCCGGCAGCGATCGGCTACGACGCCTATGTCGCTGGCGGAGGCTATCAGACCCTGCAGCGGCTGCGCGCGGGAACGCTGTCGCGCGACGACGTGCTCAAGGTGCTCGATGATGCCAGCCTGCGCGGGCTCGGCGGCGCCGGCTTTCCGACGGGGCGCAAGTGGCGCGCGGTGCTCGGCGAGCCGGGGCCGCGCCTGATGGCGGTCAATGGCGACGAGGGCGAGCCCGGCACCATCAAGGACCGCTACTATCTCGAAACCGATCCGCATCGCTTTCTCGAGGGCATGCTGATCGCGGCCCATGTGGTGGAGGCGGCCGACGTCTACATCTACCTGCGCGACGAATATCCCGCGGCGCGCGCCATCCTGGAGCGTGAGATCGCGCTGCTGCAGCAACACCTGCCCGGCGGCCCGGTGCTGCATATGCGGCGCGGTGCCGGCGCCTATATCTGCGGCGAGGAATCCTCGCTGCTGGAAAGCATCGAGGGCAAGCGCGGCCTGCCCAGGCACAAGCCGCCCTATCCGTTCCAGGTCGGGCTGTTCGGCCTGCCGACGCTGATCAACAATGTCGAGACGCTGTTCTGGGTGCGCGACCTCCTGGAGAAGGGCGCGGCATGGTGGACCTCGCACGGCCGCAACGAGCGCAAGGGGTTGCGCAGCTTCTCGGTGTCGGGACGGGTGAAGACCCCCGGCATGAAGCTCGCGCCCGCCGGCATCACTGTGCGCGAGCTGATCGACGAGTTCTGCGGCGGCATGGCCGAAGGCTACAGCTTCCGCGCCTACCTGCCGGGCGGCGCGTCCGGCGGCATCCTGCCGGCGTCGATGGCCGACATCCCCCTCGATTTCGGCACGCTCGAAAAATACGGCTGCTTCATCGGCTCGGCGGCGATCGTCATCCTGTCCGACAAGGACGATGTCAGGGGCGCCGCGCTCAACCTGATGAAGTTCTTCGAGGACGAGAGCTGCGGCCAGTGCACGCCCTGCCGCGTCGGCACCCAGAAGGCGGCGCTGCTGATGCAGCAGCGGGTCTGGGATCGCGACCTGCTGGAAGAATTGAGCCAGGCGATGCGTGATGCGTCGATCTGCGGCCTTGGTCAGGCGGCCTCCAATCCGCTGACCACGGTGATCAAATACTTTCCTGACGCGTTTGCGCCCAAGGAGGCCGCCGAATGAACAAGGCTCCGAGCAAAACCCCGACCATCGCGTTCGAGCTCGACGGCCACAAGGTCGAGGCGGCGACGGGCGAGACCATCTGGCAGGTCGCCAAGCGTCTCGGCACCGAGATCCCGCACCTCTGCTATTCGCCGCAGCCGGACTACCGCGCCGACGGCAACTGCCGCGCCTGCATGGTGGAGATCGAGGGCGAGCGTGTGCTGGCGGCGTCGTGCAAGCGCACGCCGACGGTCGGCATGAAGGTGCAGAGCGTCAGCAAGCGCGCCGTCGCCGCACAGAAGATGGTGATGGAGCTGCTGGTCGCCGACCAGCCGGCGCGCGAGACCGCCCATGATCCGGACTCGAAATTCTGGCACTGGGCCGACAAGGTCGGCGTCACCGAGAGCCGCTTTCCGGCGGCCGAGCGCTGGGCCGGCGACGCCAGCCATCCGGCGATGCGCGTCAATCTCGATGCTTGCATCCAGTGCGGCCTGTGCGTGCGCGCCTGCCGCGAGGTGCAGGTCAACGACGTCATCGGCATGGCCTACCGCAACCACGACGCCAAGATTGTGTTCGACTTCGATGATCCGATGGGCGAATCCACCTGCGTCGCCTGTGGCGAGTGCGTGCAGGCCTGCCCGACCGGCGCGCTGATGCCATCAGCGCTGCTCGACGACCAGCAGACCCGTGCGGTCTATGCCGACCGCGAGGTCGACTCGCTGTGCCCGTTCTGCGGCGTCGGCTGCCAGGTGACCTATCAGGTCAAGGACGAGAAGGTGATCTACGCGGAAGGCCGCGACGGCCCCGCCAACCACAACCGTCTGTGCGTCAAGGGCCGCTTCGGCTTCGACTACATCCATCACCCGCATCGCCTGACCAAGCCGCTGGTGCGGCTGCCGAACGCGCCGAAGGACGCCAACGACCAGGTCGATCCGGCCAATCCCTTCACCCATTTCCGCGAGGCGACGTGGGAGGAGGCGCTGGACATCGCGGCGAGGGGCCTTGTCAGGATCCGCGACGAGCAGGGCGTCAAGGCGCTCGCCGGATTCGGCTCGGCGAAGGGCTCGAATGAAGAGGCTTACCTGTTCCAGAAGCTGGTGCGCACCGGCTTCGGCTCCAACAACGTCGACCACTGCACGCGGCTGTGCCACGCCTCGTCGGTTGCGGCACTGATGGAAGGCCTCAACTCCGGCGCGGTGTCGGCGCCGTTCGCGGCGGCCATGGACGCCGAGTTCATCCTGGTGATCGGCGCTAACCCCACGGTCAACCATCCGGTGGCGGCGACCTACATCAAGAACGCGGCGAAGCGCGGCGCCAGGCTCGTGGTCGCCGACCCGCGTCGCCAGACGCTGTCGCGCCATGCTTACAAGCATCTGCAATTCAAGCCCGGCAGCGATGTCGCGATGCTCAACGCGATGCTGCACACCATCATCACCGAGGGCCTCACCGACGAGCAGTACATCGCCGGCTATACCGAGGGCTTCGACGAGCTCAAGGAGCGCATCAAGGATTTCCCGCCGGAGAAGATGGAAGCGATCTGCGGCGTGCCCGCCGAGACGCTGAAGGAGGTCGCGCGGCTCTATGCCACCTCGCGCGCCTCGATCATCTTCTGGGGCATGGGCATCAGCCAGCACGTTCACGGCACCGACAACGCGCGCTGCCTGATCGCACTGGCGCTGACCACGGGGCAGGTCGGCCGGCCCGGCACCGGGCTGCATCCGCTGCGCGGCCAGAACAACGTGCAGGGCGCCTCCGATGCTGGCTTGATCCCGATGTTCCTGCCGGACTACCAGCCGGTCGGCCGCACCGATCTGCGCGAGCCGTTCGAGCATCTGTGGCAGCAGGAGCTCGATCCGGTGCGCGGCCTCACCGTGGTCGAGATCATGAACGCGATCCACGACGGCCAGATCAAGGGCATGTACATCGAGGGCGAGAACCCGGCGATGTCGGACCCGGACCTGCAGCATGCGCGCGAGGCGCTCGCCATGCTCGACCATCTCGTGGTGCAGGACCTGTTCGTCACCGAGACCGCGTTCCACGCCGACGTCATCCTGCCGGCCTCGGCGTTCGCCGAGAAGGACGGCTCATTCACCAACACCGACCGCCGCGTGCAACTCGCCCGCCAGGTCGTCAAGCCGCCGGGCGACGCGCGGCAGGATCTCTGGATCATCCAGGAGATCGCGCGGCGCATGGGGCTCGACTGGTCGTATGCCGGCCCCGCCGACGTGTTCTCCGAGATGGCGCAGGTGATGCCGTCGCTGCAGAACATCACCTGGGAGCGCCTGGTGCGCGAGGGCGCGGTGACTTATCCCGTCGACGATCCCACCAAGCCCGGCAACGAGATCATCTTCACCACCGGTTTTCCGACCGCGAGCGGCCGCGGCAAGATCGTGCCGGCCCATGTCGTGCCGCCGGACGAACTGCCGGATGCCGAGTATCCGATGGTGCTGTCCACGGGCCGCGTGCTGGAGCACTGGCACACCGGTTCGATGACGCGGCGTGCCGGCGTGCTCGACCAGATCGAGCCGGAGGCGGTGGCGTTCATGACGCCCAAGGACATGCGGCGCATGAACATCGCGCCCGGCGATTTCATCCGCCTGGAAACGCGGCGCGGCGCCGTCGAGATCAAGGTGCGCTCCGACCGCGACGTGCCGGAGAACATGGTGTTCATGCCGTTCTGCTATGCGGAGGCGGCGGCGAACCTGCTGACCAACCCCGCGCTCGATCCGTTCGGCAAGATTCCGGAATTCAAGTTCTGCGCCGTGCGCGCCGAGCGCGTGCCGATGCGGACGGCGGCGGAGTAGGGACGTCTACTGCAGGGTGCACGCTCTTTTCCTCATCCTGAGGAGGCGCCTCGCGCCGTCTCGAAGGATGAGGCCTCCGCGGTTGCTGCCTGTTCCGGGCCTCATGGTTCGAGACGCGCGTGACGCGCTCCTCACCATGAGGGGATGGGATGGAGCGACGGCGGTGCCCGTAGCCCGGATGAGCGTAGCGACATCCGGGTGAGCCGCGCCGTAGTCCTACGGCAGCGACTGGTCCATGCTCGAAGCGGGGCGGGCGTCGGGGGAGCAGTTGACGAGCCGCGTCGGTACGCCAACCGCGGTGCAGCCGGACGGCACCGAGGCTGTGACCAGCGAGCCGGCGCCGACCTTGGCGTAGTCGCCGATGGCGATCGGTCCCAGCACGATGGCGCCGGCGGCGAGCAGCACGCCGTGGCCGATGCGCGGCGCGCCGCGGGCGTCGATGGCGTGATCCACGGTCACGCCCTGCAGCATCGAGAGGTCGTCGCCGATCACCACGTCCTCGCCGACGGCGATCCCGGTGCCGTGGTCGATGAACGCGCCGCCGCCGATCACGGCGGACGGGTGCAGGCTGACATGCAGCGCGCGCGCCGCCCGCACCGACAGGTCGCGCGCCAGCTCGACGCGGCCATCCAGCCACAGCCGGTGCGCGATGCGATAGGCCTGCAGCGCGAGATAGCCCTTGAAGTGCAGCAGCACATGCAGCGGCCCTGGGCAGGCCGGATCGCGCGCCAGCGGCGCGGCGAGGTCGCGGTGCGCGGTCGGGATCAGCGTGGGATCGCTGCGATAGGCGCCCTTCGCGATCCGGCGAACCATGGCGCGATCGTCGCTGTCGCTGCCGAGCGCCACCGCGATCAGCTGCGCCAGCGCGCCGCCGAGATCGTCGTGGTTGAGGATCGCCTCATGCATCCAGGCCGCGAAGGCGGGCTCGCTGCGCGCGAGCGCCTGCGCGTCATCGCGGATGACGTCCCACAGCGAGGCGTGTTCGGCGGCCCTGGCCAGCGCCATTCTCTAACATCTCCCGGCGGGGGTATCCCGCGGCGCGGGACACTAGTGTGGCGTCGCGCAATTGCCTACCCCGTTTCAGCAAATCTCTCATAGGCAATTGCGAGGCATAAGCCACACCAGCTCTTTGACCTTGCTGGTGTCCTTCATGTCTCCGAATGACCGTGCGAGCTTGCGGCAAATTGGGCGGTCATTCGGAGACAGGACACTAGCACGGTGCGCTGGCCTGCCAACGCTGTTCGCGACGGGCAGCCCTGCGCCGAATTGGGGGCGGCCGGCCACATGGCCTGCACACTTGGCCTGGACACTTCGACCGGACACATGGACTGGACTCATGGGCTTGCCGTCAACACCATGCGATAGTGCCAGGGAGGTAGGATTGAGGATTCGCATGACCACGGCGCACATCCCAGGTTCCGGCGCGACCGGCAGGGCGCCATGACGGGCGTCCAGCGCCAGGCGGTGACACTGACCGGGCTCGACACAGCGCTTGCGCTGCTGCTCGCCGATCTCGCACCGGTTGCACCGATCGAGCTCGATGTCGCCGATGCGCTCGGCAGTGTCGCGGCCGCGATGCCGCCGCTGGCATCGGCGCTGCCGGCGCACAGCATTGCCATGGTCGACGGCTGGGCGCTGCGCGCGGTCGATCTCACCGGCGCGTCCTCCTACACGCCGGTACCGCTGCCGCTGGCGCCGGCCTGGGTCGAGGCCGGCGATCCCCTGCCGCCGGGTTGCGATTGCGTGCTGGATGCGAGCGCGGTCGAGCAGGCCGGGCCGTTGGCGCAGGCGGTGGTGGACGCGCTTCCGGGCGCCGGCGTGCGCCGCCTCGGCGAGGATCTGCCGGCCGGGGCGGATGCGCTTGTCGCAGGCCGTCGCATCGGCGTCGTCGATGAAATGATCGCGCGCCGTGCCGGCCGTGCCGAGGTCAGGGTGCGCCGGCCGCGGGTGCGCATCATCGACGTGCCGGCGGCGGGCGGCAATGCCACCACCATCGGCCTCGTTGCGGCGCAGCTGCGCGGCGCCGGCGCCCAGCTCGATCGCACCGTCGCGGCCGGGCGTGATGTCGCGTCCGTCGGCAAGGCGATCGCCGGCGCGGATTGCGATCTCCTGATCACCGTCGGCGGCACCGGCGCGGGCCGCAACGACGCCGCAGTCACCGCGCTCGCCACCCATGCCACGCTGATCCACGGCCTTGCGCTGCAGCCCGGCCGCACCGCGGCGGTCGGCCGCATCGGCGCGATGCCGGTGGTCGCCGTGCCCGGCGCGCCCGACCAGGCGCTGGCGGTGTGGTGGATGCTGGTGCTGCCGGTGCTCGATCGCCTCAGCGGCCGCACGCTCCGCCGCGCGGCCGTCAAGCCGCTGGTGCGCAAGATCGCCTCGACCGTCGGCATGACCGACCTCGTGCTGCTGCAGGACACGCCGGACGGCTGGCTGCCGCTCGCGATCGGCGACCTGCCGTTGCGTGCGCTCGCCGCCGCCGATGCCTGGCTCGCGGTGCCGGCGGCGAGCGAGGGGTTTGCCACCGGCGCGCCGGTCGGCGGCTATCCCCTGCGCGAAGGGCTGTGACCATGTCCGCCCCCGTCATCCCGCCGCACGGCGCCCGCGACCAGGACCAGTTCCTCACCGTGCTGTCGCGCGAGGACGCGCTGGCACGGTTCGAGGCGGCGCTGTTTCCGCGGCCGCTGCCGCGCGAAACGCGCCCGCTCGCGGCGGCGCTCGGCCTGCCGCTCGCGGCGGATGTCGTCGCGCCGCGTGACGTGCCGCCGTTCGACCGCGCCAATGTCGACGGTTTTGCGATGCGCGCCGCGGACACCGCCGCTGCTGGCGAAGCATCGGCGGTCGTGCTCGCGCTCACCGGCGAGACCATCGCCTGCGGCGTCGCGCCGACCCGTGTGGTGACGTCGGGACAGGCCACCACCATCGCGACCGGCGGCCCTGTGCCGCGCGGTGCCGATGCGGTGATCATGGTCGAGCACACCCAGCCGCACGGCGCCGACGCCATCGAGGCGCGCCGTGCGGCGACGCCGGGGCAGTTCATCGCCTATGCCGGTTCCGATATCGCCGAGCGTGAGACGCTGCTGCGCGCCGGCACGCTCATCGGCTCGCGCGAGATCGGCATGCTGGCGGCGTGCGGCATCGCGGAGGTCGACGTCGTGCGCCGGCCGCGCGTCGCGGTGCTCTCCACCGGCGACGAGCTGGTGCAGCCCGGCGTGCCCCTGCGCCCGGCCGCGATCTACGACACCAACGGCGCCATCGTTACCGCGGCGGTGATCGAGAACGGCGGCGACGCCGTTTTCCTCGGCGCCGTCCCCGACAATGCGGCGGTGCTGGAGGCGGCGCTGCGCGAGGCGGTCGCTGGCTACGACATGGTGATCCTGTCCGGCGGCACCTCGAAGGGTGAGGGCGATCTCTCCCACCGCATCATCGGCAGCCTCGGCGCGCCGGGCATTGTCGCCCATGGTGTCGCGCTCAAGCCTGGCAAGCCGCTGTGCCTTGCGGTGTGCGAGGGCACGCCGGTGGTGGTGCTGCCGGGCTTTCCGACCTCGGCGATGTTCACCTTCCATGACATGATCGTGCCGGTGCTGCGACGGATGGCCGGCCTGCCGCCGCGCACCGATGCGAAGGTCGACGCCGTCGTGCCGGTGCGCATCGCCTCCGAGCTCGGCCGCACCGAGTTCGTCATGGTGTCGCTGGTCGCGGGCGATGCCGGGCTGATCGCCTATCCCTCCGGCAAGGGCTCCGGCGCGATCACGTCGTTCGCGCAGGCCGACGGCTTCCTCAAGATCGACGCGCTCGCCGACCACATGCCGGCGGGAACGGCGACGCAGGTGACGCTGTTCACGCCCCATGTGCGCGTGCCCGATCTTGTCGTGGTCGGCAGCCACTGCACCGGGCTCGACATCGCCACCGCGCCGCTGGCGCGCGCGGGGCTGCTGGTGCGCAGCATCGCGGTCGGCAGCCTCGGCGGCCTCGCGGCGGCGAAACGCGGCGAGTGCGATCTCGCCCCCATTCATTTGTTCGATGACGCCAGCGACAGCTACAACACGCCGTTCCTGACGCCGGGTCTCGACCTGGTGCCGGGCTGGCGGCGCATGCAGGGCCTCGTGTTCCGCCCCGGTGATGCGCGCTTCGAACACCGCACGCCGCAGGCGGCGGTCGCCGCGGCACTCGCCGATCCGTCATGCCTGATGGTCAACCGCAACCAGGGCGCGGGCACGCGCATCCTCATCGACCGCCTGCTCGGTGGCGCACGGCCGGACGGCTACTGGAACCAGCCGCGCTCGCACAATGCGGTCGCCGCCGCGGTGGCGCAGGGCCGCGCCGACTGGGGCGTCACCATCGCGCCGGTGGCGAGGGCGGCCGGGCTCGGGTTCATCGCACTGGCGGAAGAGCATTACGACTTCGCGCTGGTCGCGGCACGCCGGCCGCGCGCGCCGGTGCAGGCGTTTCTTGCGGCGCTCGCGGCGGAGCAGACGCGGCAGGCCCTGCGCGACGCCGGCTTCACGCCGGCATGACGATGGCGGCGTCAGTGTGGATTGCGGGTGGCGAGATGTTCGGCGGCGTCGAGGTCGTCGGTGGTGTTGGCGTTGAAGAACGGGTCGAGCGGCACGTCGAGCCAGTCGACCACGGCAAGCTTGTAGCGCGCGGTGAAGCGATGCACCGCGCGGCACTCGTCGACCATCAGCGCGTGGCGCAGCTCGCCGCGCAGCGACACGTTCCACAATCCGATGGTGTGATGGGTCTGTCCGCCGGATGCCGCGACCGCGATCTGCGCATTCTGCTCGCGCCGCCCGCGGTGCAGCCGCGCCACCAGGTCGCGCGGCAGGAACGGGCAGTCGCCGGCCGCGCTCAGCATCCAGGTCACGCCGGGCTGGTTGGCCGCCACCCAGTCGAGGCCGGCGAGGATGCCGGCGAGCGGTCCCGGAAAGTCGGAGATGGTGTCGGCCACCACCGGGCGCTCGAACGGCGCGAAGCGCCGGGGATCGCCGTTGGCGTTGATGACGAGGCCGGCACATTGCGGATCGAGCCGCTCGATGACGCGGTCGAGGATGGTGCGGCCGCCGATGGTGCGCATCGGTTTATCGCCGCCGCCCATGCGGCGGGCGAGGCCACCGGCGAGAACCACGCCGGGCGTTGGTGGGAAGTCCGCCATGAAGTCCGCCATGGCGATTGATAGAACCTTGCCGGCGGCCTTTGCAATGGCCTTATTCCGCCGGTGTGATCCGCCAAAAGAGGGAAGGGAAAGGTGCAGCGTGCGACGGCTTCTCCGGGGGCTTGTGGAACCCGGCGTTATCGTGTTGCGTCCGGCATGGACATCCGCAGGTGTGTGCTCCGGATCGTCTTCAACGTGAGCGATTGAGGCAGGTGCAGGCATGAGAGTGGTCGGACTGGCGGGCTGGAGCGGGGCGGGCAAGACGACGCTGTTGACGCGCCTGATCCCGCATCTGGTCGCGCAGGGCCTGACGGTTTCGACCATCAAGCACGCCCATCATGCGTTCGATGTCGACGTGCCCGGCAAGGATTCCTGGCAGCACCGGCAGGCCGGCGCGAGCGAGGTGCTGGTGTCGTCAGCCCGGCGCTGGGCGCTGATGCACGAGCTGCGCGGCGCCGACGAGCCGCCGCTCGGCGCCCTCCTGCAGAAGATGTCGCCGGTCGATCTCGTGATCGTCGAAGGCTTCAAGGCGGCGCCGCATCGCAAGATCGAGGTGCACCGTGCCGGCAACGGCAAGGGGTTTCTGTTTCCCGATGATCCCGGAATTGCCGGCATTGCAACCGACGCGGCCGTGGAGACCAACTTGCCCGTGGCGCATCTCGACGACATCGTTGCCGTCGCTAGGCTGATCGAGCGATCAGCAATGCCGATCGCGGATGTGCTGGCCGGAAGAAGTCCGGACCTGTTAGACTAGGGGCATGGCACAGCTGTCGCAGGATTGTTTCGCTTTCGGCGGACCGATGCTCTCGGTCGACGACGCCGTGGCGCTGATCGCGGCGCGGGTCACGCCGGTGGCGGATACCGAGACGGTCGCGCTCAGCGCTGCCGATGGGCGGACGCTGGCTGCCGACGTGATCGCACCGCTGCCGCTGCCGCCCTTCACCAATTCCGCCGTCGATGGTTACGCCGTGGCGAGCCGCGATCTGCCGGTGACCGAGGCGCAGGCGCTTGCGGTCGCGGGACGGGTGGCCGCCGGCGGCACCGCGCCCGATCAGGTGGCGGCGCGACATGCGGTGCGCATCTTCACCGGCGCGCCGATGCCGCAGGGCACCGACACCGTGTTCATGCAGGAGGACGTGCAGCTCGACGCGGAGGGCCGCGTGGTACTGCCGCCCGGGCTCAAGGCGGGCGCCAATGTGCGCCCCGCCGGCGAGGACATCGCCGCGGGGGCCGTGGGAGTGCGCGCCGGCACGCGGCTGCGGCCGCAGGATGTCGCAGTGATCGCCGCGTTCGGCCTCACGCACGTCACCGTGCGCCGGCGCATCCGCGTCGCACTGCTGTCCACCGGCGACGAGGTGGTGGCGCCGGGCGCGTCGCGCGGCGCGGCGCAGCTCTATGATTCCAACCGCGCCATGCTGGCGGCGCTGCTCCGGCGGCTCGGCTGCACCGTGAACGATCTCGGCATCGTCGGCGACGATGCCACAGCGCTTGCCGCGGCGCTCGCGGCGGCGGCCGCGCACAACGACCTCATCGTCACCTCCGGCGGCGTCTCGACCGGCGAGGAGGACCATGTCAGGGCGGGACTGGAGAGCGTCGGCAATCTCGTGCTGTGGCGCATGGCGATCAAGCCCGGGCGGCCGGTGGCGATGGGTGTCATCGAGGGCGCGGCGCTGATCGGCCTGCCGGGCAATCCGGTGGCAAGCTATGTCACCTTCGTCCATGTCGTGCAGCCGGCGATCGCGGCGCTGTCGGGCGGGGTGTGGCGCAGGCCGATGGCCATGCCGGTGCGCGCGGCGTTCGCCTATCGCAAGAAGGGCGGTCGGCGCGAATACGTCCGCGTCCACCTGCGGCGTGGTGACGACGGTGTGCTGGAGGCGGTGAAGTTTCCTCGCGAGGGCGCGGGGCTGCTGTCGTCGCTGGTCGAGACCGATGGTCTCGTCGAGCTCAGCGAGGATGTCACTGAGGTCGCGCCCGGCGATATCGTCGGCTTCCTGGCCTACGCGACGCTGACCTGACGGCCGACGCGGTTCGGTCACGGCCGTCACGAAGGAATGGTATTCCGCTTCTCTCCGTCATGGCCGGGCGGCGCGACTCTGAGGCTGGAATCTCCTGGGCTGTGCTTGTGATGCCTGGGTGCTGATGCGCCGTCTTGCAGCTCCTTCAGCTCGCCCAGGCTGGCAGGGTGACATTGAAGGCGTCGCGTCCGGCGTAAATCGCCTCCGTGCCCAGCTCGCGGGCGATGCGCAGCAGGCGGTTGTACTTGGCGGTGCGGTCGGAGCGCGACAGCGACCCCGTCTTGATCTGGCCGCAGCCGGTGGCGACCGCGAGGTCAGCCACCGTGGTGTCCTCGGTCTCGCCGGAGCGGTGCGACATCACGACGGTGTAGCCGGCGCGGTGCGCGCGCGTCACGGTGTCCAGCGCTTCCGTCAGCGTGCCGATCTGGTTGACCTTGACGAGGATCGAGTTGGCGATGCCGTCGCGGATGCCGGCGGCGAGCAGCGCGGTGTTGGTGCAGAACACGTCGTCGCCGGTGAGCTGGCAGGTCTTGCCGAGCGCGTCGGTGACGAGCTTCCACCCGGTGTGGTCGTCCTCCGCCGTCGGGTCCTCGATCGAGCACACCGGATACTGCCGCACGAGATCGACGAGGTACTGCACATGCGTCTCGACCGATCGCACGATCTTCTCGCCCTTGTAGTGATACGCGCCGTCCGTGAAGAACTCCGACGACGCCGGATCGATGACGAGGGCGATGTCGGCGCCCGGACGATAGCCGGCCTTGACGATCGCGGTCATGATCAGCTCGATGGCCTCATGGGCGTTGCGCACGTTGGGCGCGAAGCCGCCTTCGTCGCCGACATTGGTCTGGTGGCCGGCGCGCGTCAGTTCGCCCTTGAGGGTGTGGAACACCTCCGCGCCCATCCGCACGGCCTCGGCGAAGTCCGGCGCGCCGAGCGGCATGATCATGAACTCCTGGAAGTCGAGCGGATTGTCGGCATGGGCGCCGCCATTGATGATGTTCATGCCCGGCGCCGGCAGCCGCCGCGCCGTGGTGCCGCCGAGATAACGATAGAGCGGCAGCGCGCGCGCCGCGGCGGCGGCTTTGGCCACCGCGAGCGACACGCCGAGAATTGCATTGGCGCCGAGACGGCTCTTGTTGGCGGTGCCGTCGAACGCGATCATCGCCTGATCGATGCGGCTCTGGGCGAGGGCGTCGAACCCACGCAACGCATCGCGGATCTCGCCGTTGACCGCGCCGGCGGCCTTGAGCACGCCGCGTCCGAGATAGCGCGCCCCGCCGTCACGCAGCTCGTGGGCCTCGTTCCGGCCGGTCGAAGCGCCTGATGGCACCGCGGCGCGGCCACGGGCGCCGCCATCGAGCGTGACCTCGACCTCGATGGTGGGATTGCCGCGGCTGTCGAGAATCTCGCTGCCGACGATGTCGATGATGGCTGTCATGGGGCTCCTGGGAAAATCGGGCGTGCAGGATCGTCAGCGCCGCGGGCGGCTCTGTGATCAGAATGCACAATGTGGGCCTGCGGGCGGCCGAGGCGGGAAGCGCGCCGTCGCGTCGCAAGCGGATGGATGCATGTTCTTACGAATGGCCGGGTGGATTGGCTATCGAGTTCGGCTGATGTATCTGTGAGCAAAATTCACAGATGAGGCCGCCATGTCCCGCCGCCTGCCGCCGCTGTCCGCCCTGCGCGCCTTCGAGGCGACTGCACGCCTGGGATCGGTGACGCGCGCCGCCGACGAGCTCGGCCGCACCCATGGTGCGGTCAGCCGCCAGATCCGCGCGCTGCAGGACCATGCCGGCGGCGCGCTGTTCGACAAGGCCGGCACCGGGCTGCGGCTCAACCATCAGGGCGAGGCACTGCGGCTGGTGGTGGCGCAGGCGCTCGACCAGCTCGAGCAGGGCTGGCTGCGGGTGCTGGACGAAGCACGCGGTGCTAGCGTCCATGTCGCCTGCAGCGCGACGTTCGCGATGCGCTGGCTGGTGCCGCATCTGCCTGGCTTCTATCGCGGGCATCCCGATGTGAAGGTGCGCCTGTCGATGACGTCGGCGCGCGAGATCCGCCATCAGGGCGCCGATCTCGTGATCGCCTGGGACCGTCTGTCCTATCCCGGGCGCGATCAGGCGCGCGCGATCCGGCTCTCGGATGTGGCGTTCGGGCCGGTCTGCGCTCCCCGCTACAAGGCCGCGGTCCGGCAACGGCGGCTCGTGTGTGCAACACGGATCGTGCACGAGCATACCTCGCGCGCCTGGACGGTGTGGCAGGACAACAGCGGTCATGTCGTGAAGACCGAGGCGGAACTGAGCTTCCCGCACACCCATCTGTGCATCGAGGCGGCGCTGTCGGGCCTCGGCGTCGCGCTGGTCGAGCGGCGCATGGTCGCCGACGACCTTGCGGCGGGGCGGCTGATCGCGCCCTGCGGCTTCGTGCCGTTCGCCGATGGTCTCGCAGCGGTGCCCGCGTCCGAGCGCGCGGCGTCGCCGGCTGCGCGTGCCTTTGTGGCATGGATCACGCGGGAGCTTGCGGCAAGCGATGCCGGCCGTGATGCGCGGTGCTGAGCATGATCGATAGCGGCATAGGCGGTGAACGATCGCGGCGGCGCGAATGCACCCGGCTTGGCGCGCGACGCCATGCACAGGGACATTGTCGGCGGATTTGCCCCTGGCGTGTCGATATGACAGGTTGCGCCCCGCCGCGCCCCCGGCGACCTGCCCAGTCTCCCGGCATATGGGATGGGCAGGGCGCGTTAATTTTAATCTTAAAACAAATCGCGGATTGCGCTACAGTGAGGAAAGTTCGGGAGGAGAGCGGATGGTGAAACCGACGGTCCTGATGACGACGGTCCTGATGATATTGGGCCCGATGACGGCAGGCTTGCCGACCGGCGAGGGGCGCCTATGAGGCCGGTGCCGCTGCGTCAGGATGTTCCGCCTCCGGCCGCGGCGCCTGCGCCCGCGATGATCGAGATCGCCGGCGTCTCCCAGAGCTTCCAGACCGCGGGGCGCAAGAGCCACCTCGCGCTGTCCGACATCTCGCTGTCGATCGCCGAGGGGGCCTTCGTCTCCATTCTCGGGCCGTCGGGCTGCGGCAAATCGACCTTGCTTTATATTGTCGGCGGCTTCGTCAAGCCGACCGCCGGCACCGTCAAGGTGAGAGAGCGCCTGATCACCGGCCCCGGGCCGGATCGCGGCCCGGTGTTCCAGGAGTTCGCGCTGTTTCCGTGGAAGACGGTGCTCGGCAATGTCACGTACGGCCTGCGTCAGCAGGGCGTCGGACGGGCCGAGGCCGAGGAGCGCGCGCGCCGCCTCATCGGCATGGTGGGCCTGAAGGGCTATGAGAATTTCTACCCCAAGGAATTGTCCGGCGGCATGAAGCAGCGCGTGGCGATTGCTCGCACGCTCGCCTACAACCCTGCCGTGCTGCTGATGGACGAGCCGTTCGGCGCGCTCGACGCCCATACCCGCACCCGGTTGCAGAACGACCTGCTCGATATCTGGGAGCGCGACCGCAAGACCGTGCTGTTCGTCACCCATGCGGTCGACGAGGCGGTCTACCTCTCCGACAAGGTGGTGGTGATGACCCGCTCGCCGGGACGCATCAAGCAGGTGATCGACATCGACCTGCCGCGGCCGCGCCGCCGCGCCGAGCTGCTGCTCGACCCGCGCTACCAGAAGTACATCGTCGACATCGAGCGCCTGATCGAGGACGCCCCCGAAGACGAGCTGCACGCATGAGCGCGGCCACCGACCCGCGCCGGGTCTGGATCGCGCGCCTCGCGCCGGCCGCCGCCTGCCTCGGCCTCTTGGTGGTGTGGCAGATCGGTGCACTGCTGCTCGCCACCGACAGCGTGCCGTCGGCGCTCGACGCGCTGCGCGCCGTGCCCGGCCTGCTCGGCGACCGCGAGACGCTCGTCAACATTCTCGATTCGATCCGCCGCATGGTGATCGGGCTCGGCGCAGCGGTCGTCGTCGGCATCCCGCTCGGCCTCGCCATGGGCCGCGTCGACGCGGTGGCCTCGTTCTTCAATCCGCTGCTGATGGTGACCTATCCGGTGCCCAAGGCGGCGTTGATGCCGATCATCATGCTGTGGCTCGGCGTCGGCGACCTGTCGAAGACGCTGGTGATCTTCCTCGCGGTGACCTTGCCGATCATCTACCACAGCTTCCAGGGCGCCCGCGCCGTGGAGGAAAAAATGATCTGGTCGGGCGCGGCGATGGGCATGTCGGGGCTGCAGCGCATGCTGCGCGTGGTGCTGCCGGCGGCGCTGCCGGAGATTCTCGCCGGCTGCCGCACCGGCCTCGTGCTGGCGCTGATCACCATGGTCACCAGCGAGATGATCGCGCGCAAATCGGGTGCCGGCAACATCCTGTTCAATGCCCTCGACATGGGGCAGTACGATACCGTGTTCGGCATGATCATCATCATCGGCGCGCTCGGCATCGTGCTCGATGCGGCGTTCGACGCGCTGCGCCGCTCGCTGGTCGCCTGGTCGGAGACGGCGCGCGAAGACCTGCCGTTGAGCTTCACATGAAGGCGCAGGGCATCGCGCGCGACGTCGCGCTCGGCATCATCCCCATCGCGCTGCTGCTGGCGCTGTGGCAGGCCATTGTCGCCTTCGGCTACGCGCCGCAGGCGCTGCTGCCGCCGCCGACCCTGGTGTTCACCCGCCTCATCGCGCAGCTGACCTCCGGCGGCGACTTCCTGGCGCAGGCCAGCGCGACGCTGCTGCGGCTGTTCGTCGGCTTCTCCGTCGCGGTGATCCTCGGCGTCGGCATCGGCCTGTCGGCCGCTGTCAACCGCACGGTCGGTGCGGTGGTGCGGCCGATCGTGCGCGTGCTGGCGCCGGTGCCCAAGGTTGCGCTTTATCCGGCGCTGCTGCTGCTGCTCGGCTTCGACCATGCCTCGAAGATCGCACTCGTCGCCGCCGATGCGCTGTTTCCGATCCTGCTGTCGACCTACTACGGCGCCACCATGGTCGAGCAGAAGCTGGTGTGGTCGGCGCTCGCCGCCGGCACCAGGCCGCACCAGATCCTGTTCAAGGTGGTGCTGCCCGCCGCGCTGCCGTCGATCCTGACCGGCTGCCGCATCGGCCTCGTCATCTCCTGCATCGTCGTGTTCCTCGCCGAGATGATCTCCTCGACCGACGGCCTCGGCTACCTGCTGGTGCGCGCCTCGCGCAGCTTCCTGACCGTGGACATGTTCGTGCCGCTGATCTCGATCTCACTGCTTGGCCTCGCGCTCAACGGCCTGCTGTATGGCGCGCGCAAGGTGCTGCTGCGCGGCTTCCCGGATGCATGACGACGATCATGCGACAGGCCGGCGGTCGCGACACGAAATTGCTGGTTGCCGGGCCATTTGAAGCATGAAACACTCGCTGCCTCGCGAGGGGCGGGCAGCTCGAAGACAGCACTTCTGATGAACAGCGTGATCAAAGGCACGTCTGAGAACAAGGGTTGAGGGGATGAACATGCGCGACACCGTCAGAGGCATCATCATCGCGGCGTCGGCCGCCTGCGCCATCGCCGGCGCGACAGCGGCGTCGGCACAGCAGACCATCCGTGTCGGCTGGACCATTCCCGCGGAGGAATCCAAGTACTGGATGATGCGCCGGCCGGACAAATTCCCCGACCTCGGCAAGAAGTACAACATCGAGTGGACCCAGTTTCAGGGCACGTCGCCGATGACCCAGGCGCTCGCCGCCGGCGCGCTCGACTGCGCGACGCAGGGCGTGCTGTCGCTTGCCAACGGCGCCGTCAACGGCGGGCTGAAGGCCTACATCGTCGCCCAGCACGTCTATGAGAAGCCCGGCGGCTTCTCGGTGTACTGGGCGGTGAAGGACGATTCCCCGATCAAGACCGTCGCCGATCTCAAGGGCAAGACCATCGGCATTTCGGTGCTCGGCGGCGGCACCTACGGGCCGTTCGCGATGATCCTCAAGAAGGCGGGCGTCGATCCGGAGAAGGACATCAAGCTGGTCGAGGTCGGCTTCGCCGTGTCCGAGGACGCGCTGCGCCAGGGCCGCGTCGACGCCGTCAACATGAACCAGCCGTTCGCCGCGCGCGCCGAGGCCAAGGGCGGCATGCACAAGCTGTTCGCGCTGTCGGAGGCGATGCCCAACATCGTCCACATCCTCGAGGCCTGCCGTGCCGACTTCGTCGACAAGAACCCGGATCTGGTGAAGGCCTATGTCGCCGACATCACCCGCGGCATGAAGATGGCGCTCGCCGATCGCGAGGAGACCATCAAGGTGGTGTCCGAGGTGATCAAGGCGCCGCCGGCGGTGCTCGAAACCTATCTGCTGAAGAACAACGATTTCGGCCGCGACCCCGGCGCCGCGCCGAACTTCGAGGCGATCCAGGCGATGCTCGACATCTATGCCGCCACCGGCATGCTGCCGAAGATGAATGTCGGCCAGTTCCAGCACGCCACCATCGTCGCGCCGATCAACTGAGCGCGTTGAGATCGTATCGGCCGCCGCAGCCCCGCGCTGCGGCGGCTTTTTCTATTGTGCGGCCACAGCGTTTGGGCCGGTGCCTGCGGGCGCTCACGCTGCTGGAGCTCGACGAAATGATGGCCCGCTATGCGAGCTATGAGCGGCTTGTTACCGTCATCCGTCACCGCTTCCGGCGACCGACTGCTCACAGCCGCTGCGCGGCAGCGTCCGTCGCTGTCCCGAACCGTGTCGTCACGAACGCAATGAAACTCTGCAGCTTCGGCGTCATGCGGCGGTCGCGCAGGTAGACGACGTGCATCGGCCGCGGCGGGAATTCGTGCTGCGGCAGCACCCGCACCAGGCGGTGCGTCGCGAGGTCGTCGCGGGCCACCATCTCCGGCAGCATGGTGATGCCCATGCCCGCCAGCGCCCCGCGGCGCAGCGCCTGGGAGTTGTCGACCTGCAGCCGCCCGGCGATCGGAATGGTGATCTCGCCGCCGGGCCCGATCAATCGCCATTCCGGGCGCGCCGACCACCACTCCGATCCATGGGTGAAGCTGAAGGTCAAGCAGGTGTGGCGGCTGAGTTCTTCCGGGCGCTGCGGCTTGCCCTGCTGCGCGAGGTAGGCAGGCGCGGCGCAGAGGATCGTGCGATAGGGCGCGAGCGGGCGCGCGACGAGGTTTTCGTCATAGACCGGGCCGATGCGGATGGCGGCCTCGAAGCCGCCTTCGACCAGATCCGTGACGGCGTCGGCGAGATTGATGTCGAGATCGACCGCGGGATAGGCCGCGGCATAGTCGGCGAGCGCGGGCATCAGGCCGTCGATGCCGAACGACACCGGGGCGGTGATCCGCAGCCGTCCCTTGGGAGCTGCATGGGCCTGCTGCGCCAGGGCATCGGCATCGGCGATCAGGCCGAGGATATCGAGGCAGCGCTCGTAATAGACCTCGCCGAACTCGGTGAGATGCTGCCGCCGGGTGGTGCGGTTGAGCAGGCGCGTGCCGAGCCGGCACTCCAGCGCCTGCACGTAGTTGCCGACCATGGTCGCGGACATGTCGCAGTGGTGGGCGGCGGCGGTCAGGCTGCCGGCATCGACCACGCTGACAAAGACCTGCATCGCCCGGACGATGTCCATTCCAAATCCCTGGTTGGGATTGATCCAATATTCTGCAAGTTTATCCAGTTTTGATTGGTGAATACAAGATCGCAGGGGATGCGATCCGACTGGCCAGCCTCCCGAACCATCGAGAGAGTGACCATGCGCGATCCCGCAGCTGCCGACCGTTCGTCCCCGACCCTGACCCTGATCGCCACCGGGATCGGCGTCACCCTGATCATCCTCGACGTCACCGTGGTGAACGTCGCCCTGGAGCGCATCCAGGCGACGTTCGCAACCTCCGTCACCGGACTGCAATGGGTGATGAATGCCTACACGCTGGCGTTCGCCAGCCTGATGCTGACCGCGGGCGCGCTCGGCGACCGGCTCGGCGCCAGGCGCGTGTTCGTCGCCGGCTTCGTGCTGTTCACACTGGCCTCGCTCGCCTGCGGCATGGCGACGGGCCTTGCGATGCTGGTCGTGGCGCGGGTGGTGCAGGGGATCGGCGCCGCGCTGTGCCTGCCGTCGTCGCTGGCGCTGCTCAGCGTAAGTTTTCCGGCCCCCGCGGCCAAGGCGAAAGCGGTTGCGATCTGGTCGGCGATCGGCGGGCTCGCGCTCGCGGCCGGCCCGGTGGTGGGCGGCATTCTGGTCGATCGGTTGGGCTGGCCGAGCATCTTCTTCATCAACCTGCCGTTCGGCGCCCTCGGGATCTGGCTGACGCTGCGTTACGCGCCGCCTGCGGCGCGGGCCGTGCGTCGCGGCCTCGATCCCGCCGGGCAGATCCTCGCCATTGTCGCACTGTGCGGCCTGACCACGCTGTTCATCCAGAGCGGTCCGCTCGGCTGGCTGCACCCGCTGGTGATCGCGAGCGGCGTGATGTTCGTGGTCGCGGCGGCGACGTTCATCGTCGTCGAAAGCCGCAGTCCCGATCCGATGCTGCCATTGATGCTGTTCCGCAGCGGCGCGGTGAGCGCATCATGCATCGTCGGGCTGCTGACCAACTTCGCATTCTACGGCTTGATGTTCGTGCTCAGCCTGTTCTTCCAGGTGGTGAAGGGGTTTTCGCCGCTGCAGGCCGGGCTCGCCTTCCTGCCGATGACGGCGCTGGTGACGATCGGCAATCTCGTGGCCGGCTGGCTCACCGCGCGCTATGGCGCGCGCCTGCCGATGGTCGCGGGGCAGGCACTGGCGGCGGCGGGCTATCTCGCGCTCGCAAGCATCGGCAGCGACACGTCTTATGCCGCCATCATCGCGCCGCTGCTCGCCGCGGGCTTCGGCACCTCGCTCACGGTGCCGTCGATGACCACGGCAGTGCTCGCCCATGTCGAGCGCCAGCGCGCCGGCATCGCTTCGGGCGTGCTCAATGCCGCGCGCCAGATCGGCGGCGTGATCGGGGTCGGCGCGTTCGGCTCCCTGATTGCGGCGCATGGCGGCGATCTCATCGGCGGCATGCGCCTTGCTCAACTTGCGGCCGGTGCGGCGCTGGTGCTCGGCTGCGGGGTCAGTGCGTTTGGCCTTCCGGTGCCTGCACGGTCGCGGCCCTGTCCGGAGGGGGCACGGCCTTGCCCGGTTTCCGATGACGTCATGTAGCGCAGCAGCGCTTCGCGTTCGCGGACGCCACACCACATGCTGTGCCGCGGAACAAATTTTGTCCGCGCGCGGGCGGTCTTGCTCTGCATCAATTTCGTCTCGTCGTCGAATGGGTAGCTTGCAACTGTGGGTGCGGCAGTGAACACTTGCGCCGCACGGTGTTGCACAGGACGAGGCGAAGTCATGATCGTTTCCGACGTTGCGTGTCAGTGTGGAGCTGCCTATTGGCGCGCTGAAGCAAGTTCGCTCAAGGGCCATTGCGGCCAGTTCCACTGCGCCTGCTGCGGCGCGCTGGTGGAGAGCTGGGACCAGCCCAAGGCGCGCGTCTATCGCCTCGTGATCTCGACCGAGCGGCTGTATCAGCATCCCAAGCCACCGCCGTCACCGCTGACCGGCTACGCGCAGGCCCGCGCCGACGCCGCCTGAGGCGGTGCGCGCGGTCGTGCGCCAGTCGTCCTGCGCGGTCCGTCCGGCGCAGTCCGTCCTTCAGTCGTCTTGAGGTGAGCGGGCGTCGATCAGAAGATCGAGCGCGTGCTTGATGATCGCACGCTCGTCTTCCGAGAAGCGCTTGAGCAGCTCGGTTTCGTGTTGCTTTGCGGCGCGCAGCACCGGCTTGGCGAGACCGCGGCCCTTGTCGGTGAGATGAATCAGCGTGCGGCGGCGATCATCGGCCGTGCCGCCGCGTTCGACGAGGCCGTCGGCTTCCATGCGGTCGAGCACCTTGGTCAGGCGCGGCTGCTTCATCAGCGCCATCGCGGCGAGTTCGCCGACCGGCAGCGCCTCGCCGTCCATCAGGCAGGCGAGTACGCGCCATTCCGGCACCGACAGTTTCCAGCCCTTGAGCTGGGCGTGGAATTCGTTGGAAACGATGAAGCTCGCGCGTGCCAGGAGGTAGGCGAGGTAGCTGCGCGCAAAGCTGCCATCGCGCGGCGCCGGCGGCCGGCGCGGGCCGGCGGCTTCGATCCGGCGCAGCACGCCGGAATGAAACAGCAGCGGATCGTGCGCGCGCTCGACAAGGCGCAGCACCTCGCCGACCAGGATGGTGTGGTCGCCGCCGTCGTAGCGCGCCCAGGTGCGGCATTCGAAGATCGGCGCGAGCTCGGCGAGCAGCGGCGCACCGGTGGTGCCGGTGGTGAACGCGATGCCGGCGAACTTGTCGGTGCCGCGGCCGGCGAAGCGCAGCGCCAGCTCCTGATGCTCGGCGCCGAGAAAGTGCACGGCGAAGCCCGATGCGGCGACGAAGGCGTCGTGGCTCGGTGCGCTCTTGGCCGCGCTCCACAGCACCAGCGGCGGATCGAGCGAGACCGAAGCGAAGGAGTTGGCGGTCATGCCGAGACGGCGGTCGCCATGACTGGCGGTGACGATGGTGACGCCGGTGGGAAACTGGCCCAGCGCCTTGCGGAACGCCGCGGGATCGGGCCGCGTGGCGGCGACGGTATCATCCCTGATCGGTTTGACGGCCAAGCGAACCTCGTGGGTTGAATGTTCTGCAGATCCTTGTCTTGATGGGACAAGGACGGGACGCCATTTCCTTCAACTCTAAAAATATTCCTTTTCATATAACATGAAACCGCCTACGCTCCAACGTCAAATGACGCGCGTGCGGAGAGGGAAGGCCGCGGCCTGATCGTTCTGCACTGCAGCGAATGCAAGGAGCGAGGAGCACGCCATGCTGGCCGACCGGATCGAGGCGAAGTGGATCGACGCGTTCTGCGAGGTGTTCGAGCGTTGCGCGGTCAAGCCCGGTGACACCGCGGCCATTCTCTCCGAAACGCAATCGCGTGCCCTCAACGTCCACCTGTCCGAACTCGCGCTGCTGCGCATGGGCGCAAAGCCCTTTCATGTGGTGGTGCCGACGCCGCGCAACCGCCATATCGTGCCGGTGCGTTCGACCGGCGCCAGCGAGGCGATCCAGCGGCTCGGGCCGGTGATCACGGCGCTGCAGCAGGCAGGCTTCGTGGTCGACTGCACCATCGAAGGCCTGATGCATGCGCCGGAGACGCCGGAGATTCTCAAGGCCGGCGCGCGCATCCAGGTGATTTCCAACGAGCATCCCGAAGCGCTCGAGCGCATGCGCCCGGACTCGGCGCTGGAGAAGCGCGTGCGCGCGGCGGCGAAGATGCTGCGCGGCACCAAGCGCATGCATGTCACGTCGGCAGCGGGCTCCGATCTCGACGTCGTGATGGAAGGCGCGTCCACCGTCGGCGTGTGGGGCTGGACCGACAAGCCGGGCACGCTGGCGCACTGGCCCGGCGGCATCGTCGTCAGCTTCCCCAAGAGCGGTTCGGTCAACGGCACGCTGGTGATGGCGCCCGGCGACATCAACCTGACCTTCAAGCGCTATCTCGCCTCGCCGATCCATCTCACGCTCAAGGACGATTACATCGTCGACCTCAAGGGCGAGGGCGCCGACGCCATCATGATGCGCAACTACCTCGCCGCCTGGGGCGACCGCGAGGCCTATGCGGTGTCCCATGTCGGCTGGGGCATGAATCCGGCGGCGCGCTACGAGGCGCTGACCATGTACGACCAGCGCGACACCAACGGCACCGAGCTGCGCGCGGTGTCCGGCAACTTCCTGTTCTCGACCGGCGCCAACGAGTTCGCCGGCCGCTACACCGCCGGCCATTTCGATCTGCCGATGATGGGCACCACCATCGCCCTCGACGGCGTGCCGGTGATCAAGGACGGCGTGGTGCAGGACGTGTTCGGCTAAACCGCGAAACACGATTGTCGACCTTGTCGCCACGCGGGCCCGCCCGCGTGGCGATTTCTTTTCGTGACGGCGTGTCCGAAATTCATCGAAAGATGGCAATTCTGCCACTCCCGTGGCATCATGGCGGCAGCTAGCGTCCGGACATCGCAACCGGAGAAGTTCAAGCCATGCCCATGATCGACGCGTGCATTCCTGAAGGCGCCCTCAGTGCGGAGGCCGAAGCCCGCCTGATGGCGGAACTGACCACCATCCTGATCGGCCACGAGGGCCTCGATCCGACCAACCCGCGCACCCTGAGCTCGACCTGGGTGCTGCTGCACCGGGTGACGACCTATCAGGCCGGCGTGCGCAGCAAGGCGCCGCTCTATCGCATCGTGCCCACGGTGCCGGAAGGCCAGTACACCGACGCGGCGCGTGCCGGTCTCGTCCGCGACGTCACCGCCGCGATCGCCCGCGCCGAGGGCGGCGATCCCGCCGAGGTCGCGACGCGGGTCTGGGTGTTCCCGACCGAGATTTTTGACGGCGGCTGGGGTGGCCGGGGCGTCATCCGCCACCTGCCGGACATCATGGCTTATTTCGGCGGCGCCGAGGCCGACGTGTTCCGCCGCGAGGGCGAGGCGCGGCTGGCTGAAAAGCGCCGCGGCGATCTCGTTGCGGGCTTGCGGACGCTGCTCGCGGCACTCGATGTGCCGGTGCCGCCGCAGCGGGTGATGCGGACGGATGCCACCTGAGCGGCAGCGCCGCGCGATCGGGCGAGGAGGACGACGATGAAGGACGTGCGGGTGTGGGTGTTCGACGGCATTCTCGCGTCCAGCGTCGCCGGTGTCATTGACGTGCTCACCACCGCCAACCTCGTGCTCGGCCGGCAGGGCGCGCCGGCCGGGCAGCGTCTGCGCTGGCGGATCGAATCCGTCGACGGGCGCGCGGTGACCACGGTCTCGGGACAGGTGATCGCGGTCGATGGCGCGATCGCCGCCCGGGCGCGCGCGGACGTGGTGGTGGCCGCCGCGCCGTTCGTCGGCGACATGACGGATTTCTCGGTTCGGGACCGCCGGCTCGAGCCGCTGCTGGCCGGGCTGCGTCAGCAGCATGGACGCGGCGCGATCATCGCCTCGTACTGCACCGGCAGCTTCCTGCTGGCGGAGGCGGGGCTGCTCGACGGCCGCATCGCCACCACCCACTGGGCGAAGGCGCGCGCCTTTCGCGAGCGCTATCCCGCGGTCGAGCTGCGCGCGCACGAGATCATCACCGAGCAGGACCGCATCGTCTGCAGCGGCGCGGTCACGACCGCGCTCAACCTCGCGCTGCGCCTTGTCGAGATTCTCGCTGGTGGCGCCGTGGCGACGGAGGCGGCGCGGCTGTTGCTGGTCGACATGAACCGTGTGTCGCAGGCGTCCTATGCAGTGGCCGACGACGTCGCGCACGACGACGAACTGGTGACGCGGGCGCAGCGCTGGATGCAGCGCCACCTGCGGGACAGCTTCCACCTCGGCGATCTTGCCGCTCACCTCGGCGTCAGCGAGCGCACGCTCAACCGCCGGTTCAAGGCGGCGCTCGGCGAGGCGCCGCTGCATCACCTGCAGAAGCTGCGCATCCAGGTGGCCCGCAAGCTGCTGGAGACGCGCCGCGTTGGCAGCCGTCTTGGCATCGACGATGTCAGCGCCCGGGTCGGCTATGGCGATGTCAGCACCTTCCGCCAGCTGTTCAAGCGCGAGACCGGCGTGTCGCCGCGCGAGTATGAGCGGCGTTTTTCGACCCGGCCGCACTAGGCGGCAACCATTTCTGACATGTCGGTGTCGGCCTCGCCCCGCGGCGCGGTGCGTGACGATGCGCAACGAAATGGTTGCGCATCGCGGGGTGGCGGTCTATATGGATACGCAACCAGGAGGTTGCGTATGAGTGAAACCGATCGCATCGAAAAATCCATCGAACTGAAGGCGCCGCTGTCGCGGGTCTGGAAAGCGCTGACCGATCACGAGGCATTCGGCACCTGGTTCCGCGTCAAGCTGGACGGGCCGTTCGTCCCCGGGGAGGTCTCGCGCGGCCGCGTCACCTATCCCGGTTTCGAGCATGTCGAATGGCAGGCGGTGGTGCAGAAGATGGAGCCCGAGCGGCTGTTCTCGTTCACCTGGCATCCCTACGCGGTCGATCCGAATACGGATTATTCCCAGGAAACGCCGACGCTGGTGACCTTCACGCTCGGGGCGACGGCGACCGGCACGCTGTTGCGGGTGGTCGAGAGCGGCTTCGACAAGATCCCCGCCTGCCGCCGCGCCGAGGCGTTCCGGATGAACGATGGCGGCTGGGCTGAGCAGGTCAGGAACATCGCGGAGTATCTGGCCCATGGCTAGATCAGCCGCCGCGCTCAGGCAGCGTGCGTCGGTGTTCGCTGCGCTCGGCGACGAGACCCGCCTGTCGGTGCTGGGCCGCCTCAGCGCTGGCACGCCGCAATCGATCACCCGCCTCACCGAAGGCACCCGCTTGTCGCGGCAGGCGGTGACCAAGCATTTGCGCGTGCTGGAAACCGCCGGCGTGGTGCGCAGCATCAGGGCCGGACGGGAGAACCTGTTCGCGCTGGAGACGAAGCGCCTCGCGGACGCGCGCCACTATCTCGACGAGGTCTCGCGGCAGTGGGACGACGCCCTGCAGCGCCTGCGGGCGTTCGTGGAGGAGTGAGACGGGAGGTCGGAGCGCTGCACTTCGACATTTTCAATCGTCATCACCGGGCCGGCGCGTAGCGCCGAGACAGCTCAAGCCGGATGCGCGGGTCAAGCCCGCGCATGACGATAGTGGTTGCCGAAGTGCTTCGCCATTCCCTGCGTCATGGCCGGACTTGTTCCGGCCATCCACGTCTTTCTTGCGGCAAAGCTCTAATGACGTGACTGGACTAGCCGCGACCTGTCTCCTCATGGTGAGGAGCGCAGCGCAGCTGCGCGTCTCGAACCATGCGGCCGTGGTCCAGCCGTGTGCTCAGCATCGTAGCCCGGATGAGCGTAGCGATATCCGGGGCTGCGAGCATGGCCCGCATGATCGCAGTTGCATCATCGCTGTCATCCCGCATGCCACTACGCTCATGCGGGGTAAGTTACGGATATCGATCCGGGTGCCTCGGCCTTATCCTTCGAGACGCGCGCGGTGCGCGCTCCTCAGGATGAGGGGACGAGAGAGGCGCCGGAAAAGCGGGTCATCGAGGTACAGCAGGCAGGCCGTAGACGTTGTGCCCGCGTGCTTCCATCAATCCAGCACCGGCGGCTTCGCCAGGCCCATGCGCTTGAGCTGCTCGGCAAGTTCGGCGAGGCGGGATTCGCGATAGGCGTCGACGTCCATGCCGGCGTAGTCGAGGAAGCCCTGGCCGGTGCGCAGGCCGATGCGGCCCTCGGCCATGTTCTTCTGGATGATGTCGGGCGCGACATAGCGCTCGTGGCCGAGCGCGCCGGAGAGATAGCGGCTGGCATAATAGAGAATATCGCCGCCGCCCCAGTCGATGAACTCCAGAAGGCCCAGCACCGCGAAGCGGAAGCCGAAGCCGTACTTGATCGCCTTGTCGAGATCGGCGGCGCTGGCGACGCCTTCCTCGACCATGCGCGCGGCCTCGTTCATGGCGAGCGCCTGGATGCGCGGCACGATGTAGCCGGGCCGTGCGGCGCAGGTCACCGGCACCTTGCCGATGCTCTCCAGCAGCGCGGTGAGCCGCGCGGTGACATCCGGCGAGGTTTTCTCGCCGGGGGAGAGCTCGACCAGCGGCACGAGATGGGCGGGATTGAGCCAGTGGGCGTTGAGAAAGCGCAGGGGATGGGCGACCGCCGGCGAGATGTCGTCAACGAGAATGGTGGAGGTGGTCGAGGCGATGATCGGGTCCGGTCCGGCGAGTTCGGAGGCCCGTGCCAGCGCCTCGCGCTTGAGATCGACGACCTCGGGCACGCCCTCGAAGATCACGGCGGCCGAGGACAGCGCCGGGCCCGCATCGCTTTCCGGCACCACGTGAATGCGCGCCATCAGCGTATCGATGTTCGCCGGGGTGAGGTCGTTGAAACGGCCGAGGCTTTCAAACGTCTTGCGGATCTCGGCGCGGGCGTCCGCCGCCAGCGTATCGAAGGCCTCCTGCGGCCGGGCCTTGAAGTCGACGATCGAAACCTGATGGCCGGCATAGGCGAAGGCGACGGCGATGCCGCGGCCCATCCGTCCGGCGCCGAGGCAGGCGATGCCAGCGCGGCTCATCGCGGGAAACCTTCCTTCAGAAGCTTTTGCAGCGCCGCGCGATCGAGGCCGCCGAGGCCGACGCTCTCCAGCGTGCGGCCGTCGGCAAGGAAGTTCTCGCCGCAGATCGCGCCGCCGATGGCGAGGAAGGCGCTGGCGAGCGGCGTCGCCACGCCGGCGAGCCGCGCTACGGATGTGAGGAACGACAGCCCGACGCGCAGGTCCTCGCGCATGTAGCGGTGTTCGGTCAGCACCAGCTGTTCGCGCCAGTCGCCGGAGTCGGTGAGGCGATCATGCGAGCCGCGGCCGTACATCCATTCCTCGCCTTCTTTGGCGTAGTGGTGGGCGAGCGGGAAGTGCGGAGCGCCATAGCCGAGGCGCTCGCGGATGGCGATGCGCTCGGCGTCGAGCGCGTCGGTGACGCGGCGGATCGCGGCCTGCGTGCCTTCCTTGTGGATGTCCCAGCGCTCGAAATGTTCGATCGGGCCGGCGTTCATCACGATCAGCGGCGGATGGATGATGCAGCCGGCATTCATCAGCGCGCCGGACAGCGCATCGCCGCAATCCTCGATGACGCCGGGGAAAGCCTTGCCGATCACGGCGAGGGCATAGGGCGCGCTGCGCCGGGGGAACACGCCGGTCGGCAGCCGCCTGGCGCGGATGGTGATGGCGACCTCGAACGGGCCGTGCTTTCGGGTCAGCCACGGCAGGGTGCCGGTCTCGGCGAAGGCGACATCGGCGCGGTTGCCGGCGTCGTGCGCGGCCTTGGCGAAGATGAACGAGCCAAAGGTCGCCGGCGGCAGGTACACCACCTGGCCGTCGGCGAGATGCGGCGCCAGCGCGCGGGCGATGTCGTGCTGGGCGAAGGCCGGCGCCGGGCAGACGATCAGCTCGGCGCCGCGCACGGCCTCGGCGATGTCGGTGGTGACGAGGGCGAGCTGCGCGTCATGGCGGCCGCGCGCGTCCTTGACCGCGATGCGTGATCCTGCGGCGCGGTGCTGCGCCACGGCCTCCGTGTCGCGCCGCCACAGCCGCACCTCATGGCCCTGCAATGCGAAGTCGCCCGCCGCCGCGAACGAGCCGTTGCCGCCGCCGAGAACCGCTATCTTCACTTGGCTATCCTCTTCATCCAGACGCGTTTATTCTTGTCGATGCTTCACTCCGTCACCCTGAGGTGGCCGCGCTGACAAGCGCGGCCCTTGAAGGGCGGCGGCCCGGCTGCCCCGGACGTGGCTTTGCTGATCCACGTGACGGACTCAGTCTCTCCTCACGCTTTCCTTCAACCTGAAATGCTGCACCTTGCCGAGCGCGGTGCGCGGCAGGTCGTCGACGAACACGACGTCGCGCGGCACCTTGAAGCGGGCGAGCTCGGCCTGGACATGGGCGGTGAGCGCGACCTTGAGCGTGTCGGGCGCGACCGTGCAGCCGGTGCGGCGCACCACATAGGCCACCGGCACCTCCTGCCACTTCGGATCGGGCACGCCGATGACGCCGACATCGGCGACTTCAGGATGCTGCAGCAGCACCCGCTCGATCTCGGCAGGATAGATGTTCTCGCCGCCGGAGATGATCATGTTCTTCTTGCGGTCGTGCACCCAGACATAGCCGTCGGCATCGCGGGTGCCGATGTCGCCGGTGCGGTACCAGCCGTCGTGCAGCGCGTCGCGCGTCGCCTGTTCGTTACCCCAGTATTCGAAGAACACGTTGGGGCCGCGCACCACGATCTCGCCGGCGGCGCCGGGCGGCACTTCCGCGCCGTCGTCGTCGACCACGGCCGCCTCGCACCACAGGCCGGGCAGGCCGGTCGAGCCGCGCCGGCTGAGGTCGCCGCCGATGCGGGTGTAGATCGCGATGGGACAGGTCTCGGTCGAGCCGTAGACCTGCAGCACCGGCACGCCGCGCGCGGTGAAGCGGTCGATCAGCGCCGGCGGCACGATGGTCGAGCCGGTGGCGATGGCTTTGAGCGACGACAGATCGGTGTCCGCCCATGCCGGATGGTCGAGCACCGCCTGCATGGTGGCCGGCACCAGCACGGTCAGGGTCGGGCGTTCCTGCGCGATGGTCGCGAGCGTGTGGTCGGGCGTGAAGCGGTCGTGGATGGTGACGGTGGCGCCATGATGCAGCGCCGGCGTGGTCTGGATATTGAGCCCGCCGACATGGAAGAACGGCAGCACGGTCAGCACATGGTCGTCGGACGTCAGGCCATGCATGTGCTGGCTCATCATCCCGTTCCACAGCAGCGCCTCCTGGCGCAGCACCGCGCCCTTCGGCCGGCCGGTGGTACCGGAGGTGTAGACGATCAGCAGCGGACAGGAGAGGTCGGTGTGCGGGTTGCGGCCATCGCCATGCGCCCGCGTCAGCAGCGTGTCGAAGGACAAGCCGCGCTCGGGCGTGAAGTCGAGGCCGACCGGGCGGGCGTCAGGCAAAGCGGCGGTAAGAGGCGGCAGCAGCGTGGCGAACGCCTGCTGCAGCACCACCACCTTCACCGTGGCGTCGGACAGGATGAACACCTGCTCGGCGACCGCGAGCCGCCAGTTCAGCGGCACCAGCATGGCGCCAAGCCGCGCGCAGGCGTACAGCAGCACGAGATAGTCGGGATGGTTGAGGCTGAGGATCGCGACGCGATCGCCGCGGCCGACGCCGTATTCCGCCTTGAGCGCCTGTGCTGTCGTTGCGATGCGCTGCTGCAGCTCCGCATAGGTCAGCGTCCCGCCGTCGAACCGCAGCGCCGGCTTGTCCGGAGTGAAGGTGGCGTTGCGTTCGATGAGGTGCGAGAGATCCACGGCGTTTGCTCTACATCGCAGCAAGGATGGGAGAAGCGGTTGCGGTCAGTGTCCGCCATGCCGATGAGAGGCGCTCACCGCATGAATCAGCGCTTCTGTGATATTTTGCGTCATCACCGGGCCGGCGCGTCAGCGCCGTGACCCGGTGATCCAGCTTAAGGTGGGCGAGCGCTGTGCGAAAGCTGGATTGCCGGGTCAAGCCCGGCAATGACGCCGAGAGTGGAGTGCGGCTCACCGTCCCAGACACCGAAGTCCCATTTATGCCGGTTGTCCCGGACGCGCGGTCGAACCGACGATCACTGTGTCCGGGCATGGCGTGTCACTCATCCGTCTCGCCCGCCTCGTACAGCGACTCGCGGCCGATGCGGTCGAGGCAGAGTTCGGCGGTCCAGGGCAGCATCAGCGAGCCGCAGCGACTGTCGCGGTAGATGCGCTCCAGCGGCAGCGATTTCAGCATCGCCTGGCCGCCGCAGGTGCGGATCGCAAGGCGCGCGAGATCATTGGCGCCTTCCATGGTGGCGTACTGCGCCGCATAGGCGCGCAGCACCTGCTCCTTGCTCGGATTGGGGCAGGCTTCCGTCACCGCCTGGAACCAGATCGCCTTGATCTGCTCGAGCTTGACCTGCATCTCGGCGACCGCGATCTGCTTGGTCGGGTACATCCGCCGCTTCACCGGCGGCGTGCCCGGCACTTCGCCGCGCAGGTATTTGACCGTGAAGTCGAACGCCGCCTGCGCCAGGCCCATATAGGTCGGCGACAGCGTCAGGAACATGTGCGGCCAGCGCAGCGCCGCCTGGAAGTAGACGCCGCGCGGCAGCATCGCCGCGTCCTCGCCGACGAACACGTCCTTGAAGATCAGCGTGCGCGACACGGTGCCGCGCATGCCCAGCGGATCCCAGTCGCCGACCACGGAGACGCCGGGCGCGTCCGCAGGAATGGCGAGATAAAGCGTGTTGCGGCGCGACGCCTTCTCGCCCTCGGCGACCTCGGTGCAGAGCACGCCGTAGTAGTTGGCGTGGCCGGAGAGCGAGGCAAAAATCTTCTTGCCGCTGACCAGCCAGCCGCCCTTGACGGGCTTCGCCTCGGTGCCGAACGCGACACCGCCGGCCGCGGCCGCGCCGCCTTCGGAGAACGGCTGGGAGTAGATCGCGCCGTCGTCGATGATGCGGCGATAGTGCACGGCACGGCGCTTGTCGTGTTCGGCGCGGGTCGCGGCATCCATCTCGAGGTCATCTGCGAGCGGGCCCGACCACAGCGTCGAGCACACATGCATGTTCCAGGTCAGTGCAGTGGCGCCGCAGTAGCGGCCGATCTCGGCTGCGGTCAGCGAATAGGTCTGGTAGTCGGCGCCGCCGCCGCCGAGATGTTTCGGGATGGCGATGCCGAGCAGGCCGGAGCGGTGCAGGTCTTTGTAGTTCTCGGTCGGAAACGTCGCCTCGCGGTCGTAGGCCGCAGCGCGGCCGGCGAACACGGTCTGGCCGAGATGCCGCGCCCGCGCCATCAGTTCGGCCTGCTCGTCGCTGAGGCGGAACGCCTTGGCGTCGAAAATCGGCGCGTCGGGCTGGACGGCGGGCGCGGGGCGGGGAGCTGCGGTCATGGCGTCCTCTTAAGTCGTGGTCGCAAGAAACGTGTCGAGTGCGCGGTTGAAGGCGTCGGGGCGTTCGAGGCCGGCGAGATGGCCGACCCCGTCGAGCTCGACATAAACAGCGCCGGGAATGAAGGTCGCCATCTTGGCCATCATCGGCGCCGGGGCGTTGTTGTCCCTAGAGCCGGACAGCACCAGCGTCGGCACGGCGATGTTCGGCAGCGCGGCGCGCAGGTCAAAGCCCATCAGCGCCAGCATGGTGGCGCGGTAGGTCGCCTCGGGCACGGACGCCATGCAGTCGCGCGCCAGCACGAGGCCGGCCTCATCGGGTGTATCACCGACGAGTTCCGACACCAGCGACGGCGCAAGCTGCGCCATGGTGGCGCCGCGGTCGAGCGGGCCGAGCCGCGCATCGATGAATTGCGTCTGCCAGTCGCCGTCGGCCTTGCCGAACGCCGGGCTTGTCTGCGCCAGCACCACGGCGCTGGCGAGTGCGGGATCGTTCGCCAGCGCCTGCTGCACGATCATGCCGCCGATGGAGTGGCCGACCAGGATGGGCTTTTGCGCGCCGCAGCCGTCGAGGAAATCCGTCAGCGCGGCGGCGAGCGCCGCGATGCTCACCTGCGGCAGCGGCGCCGAGCCGCCATAGCCCGGCATGTCCCAGGCAATGGCGCGGAAGCGATCGTGGAAGTGGGAGAGCTGCGGCCGAAAGGCGCGCGCCGCGCCGCCGATGCCGTGCAGAAAGACCAGCGGCGGCAGATGCGCAGCGCCCGCGGTCTCGTAAGCAAAACGTCCGTCGTCGGTTGTCTTCTGGGCGATCTCGACCATGACCACGTCTCACAACTGCCGGAGTGCTGACGATCCTAGCAGGCTGGAATTATATGAAAAGCGATAATTTTAGAGTTGAAGCATTTTTGGCGGGTGCGAAGAAGCGCTTGAATTCGCCTGATATTGCCGCGCTGCAGCAAAGTGAGCGCCCATTCCACGGGCAGCATGGCGTGTGTTTGGGCCGATGATGTGATGGCTGTGGGTGGTGGTTGCGGCTCGTCACAGGTCTTGCCATGGGGCGAAGCGTCTGGATTACATTCTGCGTCATCACCGGGCCGCCGCCAACGGGTCCGCGCGATGAAGCTGGATTGCCGGATCAAGTGTTCAGTCCGGGGACATCACCGACGGGTGTTCGGAGACATAGCCGACACATCACAATACATGGACAGGCTGTTAGGGAGTCGGTCCATGCCATGGCGCAAGGTGTCGGTGATGGAGCAACGACGGGAG
>NZ_JBFRFW010000028.1:0-58382 GCF_052115025.1 Bradyrhizobium sp. 2TAF24
CTCCCGTCGTTGCTCCATCACCGACACCTTGCGCCATGGCATGGACCGACTCCCTAACAGCCTGTCCATGTATTGTGATGTGTCGGCTATGTCTCCGAACACCCGTCGGTGATGTCCCCGGACTGAACACTTGACCCGGCAATCCAGCTGTCTTCTTGCATGGAAGACGTTTCAAGATGGATCACCGGGTCACGGCGCTGGCGCGCCGGCCCGGTGATGACGCTGAATATGGAGCAGCGGCCCATGTCCAAAACGCCGCGCCCGATCACCCGAGATAGGCCTGCAGGCCGCGCGTCATCAGCGCCCAGCCGGTGCGACCGGCCTGGGCGAGCGATGGCGGCATCGGACCGTCGACATATTCATTGATGGTGAGGCGGCAGCGCGATGGCGCGTCCGCGGCCGGCGCAATCAGGTACTCGATCTCACAATTGGGGACGTCCAGCCCGGGCGGTGTCCGCCTGCCCCAGCTCACCCGCAGCCGGTGCGGCGCCTCCTTCGCCAACACGGTGCCGTCGACACCCCAGCCGTCGTCACGCGCGAGGCGATAGGCCTCGCCGACATCGCCGACCGTGACGCGGGCACGCATGAAATAGCGCTCGGTGTCGGCAGGATCCGTCAGTGCCGCCCACAGCCGTTCGGCCGAGGCGTCGACGATCACCTCGGTGCTGCTGTTCAGCTGCCAGTCGGGCATCGGCAAGACCTCATCCGTCCAGGCTCGCCGGCTCGATGGTCCCGGCGACGTCGGCCAACATGGTCGCCCGAGAGGCCGGCCGCAAGCCCGCGGCGAGGCGCTCATGCCTTCTGTGCGATGATCAGTTCTTCGACGTCGCGCAGCTGCTCCTTGCCGAAGAACATCTCGTCGCCGACGAAGAAGGTCGGCGAGCCGTAGGCGCCGCGGTCGACCGCGTTCTGGGTGTTGGCCATCAGGCGGCTCTTGACGTCGTCGTCCCTGGTGCGGGCCAGCAGCCGCGCGGCGTCGAGGCCGGACTCGGCGAGCGCTTTTGCCGCGACCTCCGGATCGTCCATCTTCTTCGGCTCGGCCCACATGTGATGGAAGGCCGCGTCGACATAGCGCGCGAAGTCGCCATCGATCTCAGCCGCCACCGCGCCGCGCATCAGCAGCAGGGTGTTGACCGGGAAGAACGGGTTCATCACGTAGGGTTTGAGGTGGTAGCGTTCGAGAAAGCGCCGGGTCTCGACCGCATGAAACGCGAGCTTGTTCTTGACGCCGCCGAACGCCTCGATCGGCGAGCGGTTGTTGGTCAGCTTGAAGATGCCGCCGAGCAAGACCGGGACATACTCGAACGTGACGCCGGTGCGGCGCTCGATCTCCGGGATCACGAGATGGCTGAGATAGGCGTTCGGACTGCCGACGTCGAACAGGAATTGCGGATTGGGTGCGGCCATTGTTTCCCTCCTCGGAGCGTTGCTTGTGCGTCGGCGCCGGACAACGGTCCTGCGCCGCGGCCGTTGCGGGCGGCGCATTTAAGCAAATCGTGCTGACTGGGCAAACCGGGATGAAGCCAACCGGTGCGGGTTCACCGGTTGGCCTCGATCGTTACACCAGGCGCTCGATCGGGCGCTTGCGCCAGACCAGCAGGTAGTAGCCGGCCTGCAGCAGGAACATCGCGCAGAAGGTGGCGGGGTAGGCCACCCATACGCCCTTGAGGCCGATGGTGCGGCTGAGGACCAGCGCGACCGGCACCTCGATCGCGGCGATGGCGAAGATCGACAGCGCCATCGGCACGAACACAGTGCCGCTCGCCCGCATCACGCCGGAGAACACGCCGGACAGGCCGAACGCCACCGAGCTCCACAGCACCACATGCAGCAACCGCTGGGCGAGATCGACCACAGGCGGATTGGTGATGAAGGCGCTCATGATGGTGCGCGACAAGAGATAGGCCAGCACCACGAGGCCGCCGGTGAGCACGATGTTCAGCATCACCCCGGTGCGGGTGATGACATGCAGGCGGTCGAAGTCGCCGCGACCGATCGCCTGGGCGGAGAAGATCGATGCGGTGATGGCGATGGAGATCGCCGGAAACTGGACGTAGCTCAGCACCTGGTTGACCGCGCCATAGGCTGCGGTGGCGTCCGCCCCGAAGCTGTTGACGAGGCCGAGCAGCACCAGCTCCGCCAGCGCCATGGCGGCGATCTGCACCGCCGAGGGCATGCCGAGGCGCACGATGGTCAGCAGCAGCTTCGGGTCGATCTTCATGCCGCGCAGGAACACGCGGTCCGGCGCCATGGTATGCCTGCGGGCGCGCAGGTAGAGGCCATACCAGAGCAGCGTGCCGGTCGACGATACCAGCGAGGCGATGGCGGCGCTGGCGACGCCGAGCTGTGGCAGGCCGAACCAGCCCACGATCAGCGCCGGGGTCACGAGGAGGCCGATCACGGTGGAGATGCCGAGCGCAATCAGCGGCGTCACGGTATCGCCGACGCCGCGGATGATCGAGGTCGACAGGATGAAGGCGTAGGTCGCCGGCATGATGATCATCATGATCCGGGCATAGAGGACGGCGTCCTCGAGAATGTTCGCGGGCGTCGACAGCGCCACCATCATCGGCCGCGCGAACAGGCCGCCGAGGACAGCGATCACGAGGCCGCCGAGCAGCGCGACGCTGAACGCCGCGCCGGCAATGGTGCGGACCTTCTCGAGGTTGCGCGCGCCATAGGCCTGGCCGATCAGGATGGTTGCACCGGCGCCGAGGCCGATGATGAAGGCGATGAACAGGAACAGCACGGGAAAGAAGGCGGACACCGCGGCGAGCGCGTTCACGCCGATCATCTGGCCGAGATAGACGTTGTTGAGGGTGCCGAATAGCGCCTGCAGAATGTTGCTGAGCATCATCGGCGCGAGAAAAACGAGATAGGTCTTCCACAAGGGCGTGGGGGCGGACATGGAAATCCTCGAAAGCAAAATGAAGTCGGGTCGTGCGGAGTGAATGCGGCGCTTAAGGGGCGCGGCACGCGGGCGAAGCGGAAGCGGCGCTGGATTCGATAACGTCGAATCGTGTCAGCGTGTGGGGCCGGAGCTGTCGTCGTGGTGGAAGGCCGGTGCTGCCAGACGCCGGGCGTGATCGCGAATATCCGCCGGCCAGCCGTCCGTCAACTCAATGAAGCGTGTCCGGTTGCCGGCGAACAGAGCGCGCATGGCCTCCTCGTAGTGGGGGCGGTTGCCGGCCGTCACCGCGGTGAAGCGGTAGGCGGCCTCCTGCGCCAGGCGGACGCGGTCCTTTGATCCCTGCGTCTTGCGCGCCTCATCGATCAGCCGGCGCAGCGCCACCGAGGCGCCGCCCGGCTGCAGCGCCAGCCAGTCCCAGTGCCGTGGCAGCAGGGTGATCTCGCGGGCCACCACGCCGAGCTTCGGCCGCCCCGGTCCGCGGGCCGGCTCGGCCGCCGGCGGCTCCGCCACGGGCGGGGCCATCGCGGCGGCCGGCAAGCGGGCCAGCACGTCGGCGAGGCTGCCGCGCAGGTCCATCTCTACCGGCTGGCTGGTTTCGACATTGAAGATCAGCACGCCGTGCGGGTCCGCGGTGCCGAACGCCCGCTTGATGCCCTCGGCGACATCACGCAGCGAGCCCTCGGCGATGCGCCGGTCGTCGCGAAAGGCAATGCAGGTGGTGCGGGTGTCGCTCATGGCTGGCCGCCGTGTGAATACCGGGGCATTTATACCCGGGTAAATATTACAGTCAATAACACCCGGGATTATTTCTGCCATGCGCGGGCGCGCCGCCGATCTCCGGTTTCCGGTTCCGCGCCACCCTGTTACCAGAGAGCGGGTCGCCATCCGCGTTCGGAGCGGCCAGATGGAGGGGCTTCATGCTGACCGTGCATCACCTCAACAACTCCCGCTCACAGCGCGTGCTGTGGCTGCTCGAAGAACTTGGCGTGCCCTATGAGATCGTGCGCTACCAGCGTCAGCCCAACATGCTGGCGCCGAAGGAGCTGCGGCAGATCCATCCGCTCGGCAAGTCGCCGGTGATCACCGACAACGGCAACACCATTGCCGAATCCGGAGCGATCCTGACCTACATTATCGAGACCTATGGCAACGGCCGCCTGATCCCGCCGCCGGGTACGCCGGAGCGGCTGCGCTACACCTACTGGCTGCACTACGCGGAAGGCTCCGCGATGTTTCCGCTGCTGCTCAAGCTGATCTTCGGCCTGCTGCCGAAACGCGTGCCGGCGCTGATCCGTCCAGTCGCGCGTATGATCGCGGGCGGCGCGATGGCCACCATGATCGACCCGCAGCTCAAGCAGCACATGGCGTTCTGGGAGGAGGAGCTCGGCAAGTCCGAATGGTTCGCCGGCAACGATTTCACGGCGGCCGACATCCAGATGAGCTTTCCCCTGGAAGCGGCGTCGTCGCGCGCCGGCCTCGCGGACGGCCACCCGAAGGCGCTGGCCTTCCTCGCCCGCATCCATGCGCGGCCAGCCTATCAGCGCGCGCTGGAGAAGGGCGGGCCATACGAGGTCGGGCGATAGCGTCAACACAGCCATCGCACTTCATCTCCTCACCATGAGGGGAAGGGGCGGCGTGGCCACAAGACGTGGCTGGCCGGTACGCCCCACTCACGGCGCCGCGGCGGTGGCGCCGCGGGTGCGCGGGTCAGGGGCGCCGAGCGCGCCCTCAGCGGTGAAGCTGATCGAGTTGGCCGACGTCTGGCCGAGCGGCATCACGATGGTGTGGCCTTTCGCGCGCAGGCCATCGAGCACGTCGGCGGCAAATCCCTGCTCGACATAGACGCCTTCGGGACGCCACTGCTGGTGCAGCCGCGGCAGCGCCACGGCCAGCGCCCCATCCATCCTGTAGTCGATGACGTCGACCACCACCTGCAGCACCGCGGAGATGATGCGGCTGCCGCCGGGCGAACCCGTCACCAGCACCGGCTTGCCGTCCCTGAGCACGATGGTCGGTGTCATCGACGACAGCGGACGTTTGCCCGGCCCTGGCAGGTTGGCCTCGAAGCCGACGAGGCCGTAGGCGTTCGATGCGCTCGGTGCCGCAGTGAAATCATCGAGCTCGTTGTTGAGCAGCACGCCGGTGCCCTCCGCCACGAGCCCGACGCCGTAGCTGAAATTGAGGGTGTAGGTGTTGCTCACCGCATTGCCGGCGGCATCGACCACCGAAAAGTGCGTGGTGTTGCTGCCCTCGCGCGGCGACGGTTGCGCGGCGGCGACCTCTTCGGCGGTCGCCGCGCGGTCGCCGCGGATCGCGGCGCGCAGCTGTGCGGCATAGTCTGTCGACAGCAGCCGCTCCAGCGGCGCGTCGGCAAAGGCGGGATCGCCGAGATAGCGGGCGCGGTCGGCGTAGGCGCGCTTCATGGCCTCGATCAGGAGATGCAGCGATTCGACCGATCCCTGCTTGAGTTCGCCGAGGCGATAGCCCTCGAGGATGTTGAGCGTCTCCAGCAGCACCACGCCGCCGGACGACGGTAGCGGCATGGAGACGATGTCGTAGCCGCGGTAGCGGCCGCGCACCGGCGTGCGGATCACCGGCTGGTAGGTCTTGAGATCCTCGATGGTCATGATGCCGCCGGCGCCGCGGATGCCGGCGATGAGCTTTTCCGCCACGGGCCCTTGATAGAATCCGCGTGGCCCCTGCTCGGCAACCGCGGTCAGCGTCGCAGCGAGATCCGGCTGCAGCAGCCGGTCGCCCTCGCGCAGCACGCTGCCGTCCGGCCGGGAGAAGATGCGCGCGCCGGCGGGCCAGCGCGCCAGGCGCGTGTGCGATTCGGGCAGGGTGTCGGCGATATCGTCGGTCACGGTGAGGCCGTCGCGCGCCAGCGCAATGGCCGGCGCGATCAGTTCCTTCAGCGTGAACTTGCCCGAGCCGTATTTGTCGAGCGCCAATGCAAGGCCCGCCACCGTGCCGGGTACGCCGATGCCGAGCGCCGAATCGCGCGACCTGGCATTGTCGGGCTTGCCGTCGGGACCCAGGAACACGTCGCGAGTCATCGCGGCGGGGCCGGTCTCGCGATAGTCGATGGCGACGTCCTCGCCGCTGGCGCGGTGGATCACCATGAAGCCGCCGCCGCCGATGTTGCCGGCGCGCGGATAAGTCACCGCCATGGCGAAGCCGGTGGCAACCGCGGCATCGACGGCGTTGCCGCCGCGCGACAGCACGTCCGCCCCGATCCGGGCGGCGATTTTTTCCTGCGCGACCACCAGCCCTTGTCGGGACGCGACCGGTGTCGTGCGGCTGGCATAGGCGGGATCATAGGTGCTGCGCCGCGCATCCTGCGCGACGGCGGCGGTGAACAGGCTGCACAACAGCAGTGCCGCAACCACGGTGCGGCGGCACGTCGCGTTGGACATCAAAATACTGGCCCTCCTGCGGCTCCGCCGTCGTCACAGCGTATCATCAACGGTATGCTAGGACATCTGCTAGAGTGGTGAAGCTGACATTCGCTTGAGTTTCGCCTAGCCAGTCAAAATTGATCGCACGGCATTCGGGCCATGCGATCGCCCCAATCGACCCTTGGATCGCCCCGATGACGCATTCCTCCGTCGCGCTTGACGACAACGCCCAGGCGCCAAGCCGCTATCCGTCGTGGCCGGCGGTGGTGAGCTGGATCTTCTTCGACTGGGCGGCGCAGCCCTACTTCACGCTGATCACGACCTTCGTGTTCGCACCGTATTTCGCCACCAATGTGGCCGCCGATCCCGCGACGGGCCAGTCGTTGTGGGGCTATGCCACCGCGTCCGCCGGCCTCGTCATCGCGCTGATGTCGCCGGTGCTCGGCGCCATCGCCGACGCCAGCGGTCGCCGCAAGCCCTGGATCGCGGCGTTCGGCGCGCTGCTGGTGATCGGCTCGTCGCTGATGTGGATCGGCAAGCCGGGTGACCAGAGCGTGATCCTGCCGCTATTGATCGCGTTCGGCATTGCCACCATCGGCGTCGAGTTTGCCACCGTGTTCAACAACGCGATGATGCCGACCCTGGTGCCGCCGGAGCGCATCGGGCGATTGTCCGGCACCGGCTGGGCCACGGGCTATATCGGCGGCATCCTCAGCCTGATCCTGGTGCTCGGCTTCCTCGCCGCCAATCCGGACACCGGGCGCACGCTGTTCGGTTTCACGCCGGCGTTCGGTCTCGATGCCGCGCTGCATGAGGGCGACCGCATCACCGGGCCGCTCACCGGGCTGTGGTTCATCGTGTTCGTGCTGCCGATGTTCCTGTTCACGCCCGACTACGAATCGCGCCTGCCGGTGCGGCGCGCGGTGAAGCAGGGCCTGCGCGAGCTGCGCGGCACGCTCGCCAGCCTGCCAAATAATCGCCAGATGGCGACGTTCCTGATCGCCAACATGGTCTACACCGACGCGCTGGTGGCGCTGTTCGCGTTCGGCGGCATCTACGCCGCCGGCACCTTCGGCTGGCATACGATCCAGATCGGAGTGTTCGGCATCCTGCTCGCCATCTCCGGTACGCTCGGTGCATGGCTCGGCGGCAAGCTCGACGATCGCCTCGGGCCGAAGAAGGTGATCACCGGCAGCATGCTGATCCTGCTGCTGGCGATTGCGGTGATCCTGTCGATGGACCGCGACCGGCTGTTCTTCGTCGTCCCCGTCGCGCCGCCGGTGCCCGGCGGCCCGCTGTTCGCAGCACCCGCGGAGAAGGCCTATATCGTGCTCGGCGCGCTGATCGGCATGGCCGCGGGGCCACTGCAGGCTGCGTCGCGCACGCTGCTGATCCGTCTCGCGCCGCCCGACCGTATCACGCAGTATTTCGGGCTGTTCGCGCTGTCGGGCAAGGTGACGTCGTTCATGGCGCCGCTCGCGGTCAGCCTCGTGACCGCGCTCACCATGAGCCAGAAGGCCGGCATGACCGTGCTGGTGGTGTTCTTCCTCGCCGGCCTCGCGCTGCTGTCGCGGGTGCGCGACCCGCATGGGCGGCGGGCCGGCTAGCGCGCGAGAGGAATCCAGATCTCGATGGTGCCCGTGCCGGTTTCGGGGTCGAAGCGTTCGTCGTAGCGCTCGATGTCGGGGGCATCGGCGACCTCGTGGCCGGACGATGGCAGCCAGCGGCTCCAGATGAAACGGACGGCATCCCGCATCGTCGAGACGTTGTGATGGCTGAACACAGCGTAACGCCGTTCGGGAATTCGCACCCGGCTGAACTCCGCCGGCAGGTCATCGAAGCTTGCGACCTCGACGCCGGCGATATAGTCGAAATTGCCGGTGCCGTCGGCATTGCAGCACACGCCATAGGTGGTCATGCCGATCTGACCCGGCACATGACCGATGTGGGGGATGAAGCGGTGCCATTGCGCCGGGATGCCGTGATTGGTCTCGAAGCGGTAGCGCTCGCCGAGGCCGGCGACCAGCAGCGGGCCGTGATTTTCGAAGCGCGGGGGCGCCAGTTCGATGCGCGGGGTTTCATCCATCCTGATCGGCTCCATCGGGGTGAGCGCGGCGAGGTTGCCCTGGGCGCGAACCGTTTCGGGTGTGACCGCAAACTGCTCGCGAAACGCGCGCGTGAACGCCTCGTGCGAGCCGTAGCCGGCATCGAGCGCGACGGTGAGAATGTCGGGTGCGCCATCGGCGAGCTGCCGCGCGGCACGACTGAGGCGGCGCCCGCGCACGTAGCGCATCACCGACAGGCCGGTGGCTTCGCCGAAGGCGCGGCACAGGTGATAGCGCGACACGCCGGCGAAGAGCGCGATCTCCGCCAGCGTCATGCCGCACTCGACCTTGCTCTCGATGAACCAGAGCGCCCTGGCGACCGGCGTCATGTCAGGCTCCACTGTAGGCCTTGCAGTCGAGTGTGGTGGATCTGACGTTTGCTTCAATATCGCCGCGAGCCCTTCGGGCGAATGTGATGCGAATGTCAGAACCGGGACACTAGCAGCGGCCGGCGGCGGCGACTTGATCGCAATTGCGCCGGCCTTCGCCGGCGCGGCGTCTCAGTGGCGGAAATGCCGCACGCCGGTGAACACCATGGCGATGCCATGGTCGTCGGCAGCCTTGATCACGAGGTCGTCGCGCATCGAGCCGCCGGGCTGGATCACTGCAGTGGCGCCGGCCTCGATCGCCGCAAGTAGGCCGTCGGCGAACGGGAAGAAGGCGTCGGAGGCGACCACCGAGCCCTTGGTCAGCGGCTCGGAGTGCTTGGCCTCGATGGCGGCATCCTGGGCCTTGCGGGCGGCGATCCGCGCCGAATCGACCCGGCTCATCTGGCCGGCGCCGATGCCGACGGTGGCGAGGTTCTTGGCGTAGACAATGGTGTTCGACTTGACGTGCTTGGCGACGCGGAAGGCGAAGCGCAGGTCGGCAAGCTCGGTGTCGGTCGGCTCGCGCCTGGTGACGGTCTTCAGCACCATGTCGTCGACCACCGCGTTGTCGCGGGTCTGCACCAGCAGGCCGCCGGCGACGGTCTTGGCGGTGAGGCCGCCGGCGCGCGGATCGGGCAGGCCGCCCGCGAGCAACAGGCGCAGGTTCTTCTTGGCCGCGACGATGGCGATGGCTTCCTCGCTGGCGTCGGGGGCGATGATCACCTCGGTGAAGATCTCCGTGATGGCACGCGCGGCCTCGGCGTCGAGGGGGCGGTTCAGCGCCACGATGCCGCCATAGGCGGACGTGGAATCGCAGGCCAGCGCCTTGCGGTAGGCGCTGACGAGGTCATGGCCTTCGGCGACACCGCAGGGATTGGCGTGCTTGACGATGACGCAGGCCGCGGTGCGCCGCGTGTCGAACTCGCCGATGCACTCATAGGCGGCGTCGGTGTCGTTGATGTTGTTGTAGGACAGCTGCTTGCCCTGTACCTGGCGCACAGTGGCGACGCCCGGGCGGCGTTCCGGCAGCGCGTAGAACGCCGCCTTCTGGTGCGGGTTCTCGCCATAGCGCAGCGCTTCGACAAGGCGGCCGCCGATGGCGCGGAAGTCCGGCGCGTCGATCGCGAGCTGCGCGGCGAACCAGTTGGAGATCGCCGCGTCATAGGCGGCGGTGCGGGCATAGGCCTTGGCCGCGAGGCGGCGGCGCAGCGTGCGCGTGGTCGCGCCGCCATGGGCGGCAAGTTCGTCGAGCACGGCCTGGTAGTCGGCGGTTTCGACGACGACGGCGACGTCGTCGTGGTTCTTGGCCGCGGCGCGGATCATCGCCGGACCGCCGATGTCGATGTTCTCGATGCAGTCTTCTTCGCTGGCGCCTTTGTCGACGGTGGCCTCGAACGGGTAGAGGTTGACCACCAGCAGGTCGATCGGAACGATGCCGTGCGCGGCCATCGCGTCGGTGTGCTCGGCATTGTCGCGGATCGCCAGCAGGCCGCCATGGACCTTGGGATGCAGCGTCTTGACGCGGCCATCCATCATCTCCGGAAACCCGGTCAGCTCCGAGACGTCCTTCACGGCAAGGCCGGCTGCGGCGATCGCCTTGGCGGTGCCGCCGGTGGACACCAGCTCGACGCCATGGCCGGCGAGGGCCCTCGCGAATTCGATCAGGCCGGTCTTGTCGGAGACGGAAAGCAGGGCGCGGGTCACGCGGCGCGGATGGTCGGTCATGGCGTCAAATCCAGCGGTGGGAAGCCCGCCGCCTAGCACGATTTGAGGGGGCACGAAACCGCCGGGACGGCAATTTTTCGGCAAATTCCAGACCGTGCGCGGTGTCTGGTTCAGCCAAATGACGGGGTTTCCGCGACATGATCGCCCGATAAGCGGCTCGGCCGAGATTCCGGGGAGACGCGATCACCGCCTCGACTGCGGCGACAGAGGCTTTAGAGCGGCAGCTCGGGCTCGCGGCGGGCGTTGCGCCGGGCATGGGTGGCGGAGGCCGAGGCGGCCGAGCGCATGAAGCTCCAGCGGATGTTGGCGGCCTGGCGCGCCGATTGCCGGATCACGATCTGGACGGTCCGGCGGGGGCCGTCGGTGCCGGCGAGGAACACGCTGTCCTCGAGCTCGACCCGGTCGTCCAGCGCCTCGAAGGTCCACACGTCCCGGTTGGGCAGCACCAGCATTACGCCCCTCGCGTCGCTGAGGCGGCTGGCCTTGACCGAGGGATGGAGATGGAAACGCAGCGCGTAGTCGTCGCTGCCGGATTTGATGCGGCCCGTCGGCACCAGCGTGTCCTCACCGTCGAGCCGGGTTCCGTCGCTCGCCAGCATCAGCACGCGCCGGTGCACCATGCCGAACTGCGGCACATAGCCGTCGTGGGAGGCGGTCAGCAGCGTGCCGTTGGCGACCGTCTCGCGTTCCACCTCGACCACCCGCGGGCCGCGGGTGATCAGTGCGCCCTGCAGCAGCCGCTTCACGGCGGTGAGCTCGACGAACTGGCACGACGAGGTCTCGTGATAGGTCAGCGTGGAGTGCGCCGGCGTGCCGCGGGCGAAGGCGCGCCAGTTGTCACGGCCGGTCGGGGGCATGCCGCAGTTGGTCACGAGCCGGCTGGTGCCGACCGACAGCTCGAACGACAGGCAGCCGGCGTGGGCGTCATAGCTCACGGCGGCGGGCGGCGGCGCCCCGGTGTCCATGATCAGGGTGACCGGGCCGGCCTCGAGGCGCTGAAAGCCGGTGTGCGGCATGCCGGCCATCGGCACGCCGTGGGTGTCGTCATAGGCCAGCAGCGTCGCCACCTGGTCGGTGGGGGTGTGGCTCATGCCGTTGAACAGCGCGAAGCTGCCGTCGCCGTGACGGAAGAAGCGCAGCATCGGCATCATGCGGTCGATGGCGTTGAGCAGCGGCGGCGGCGGCGGGATGTTGCGCGCGGCGAAGGTCTGCCGCAGCGGCAGCAGGTCGAGCAGGATCTCGATCAGCGCGCCGGGGTTGCGCGCGATGTGGCCGCCGTCAGGCAGGATCTGATGCTGCAGCTCGTCGGACAGCTTGCGTGTCGCACCGCGGATCTGGCGGCCCTGGTTGGCGAGGCAGAGCGCAGCGTAGCACAGCGCGATCTGCACCTGCAGCCGCGGCAGGCCGTCGGCGATGTCGATCATCGCATAGCGCAGGTAGCGGATCTCGCGGGTGAGGCCGCGCAGATAGCGCCGGTAGAACTTGCTGTCGGTGTCCGACAGCACCAGGGGGGCCTGCGACAGCAGCGAGATGACACGCCGCGCCAGCACGTCGGCGCGCCAGCCGACGCCGCGGGCCTTGCCCTGATGGGCGAACCAGTCCTCGATCAGGGAGCGGGCGTTGGCGCGGGTCAGCGCCGAATCGGCCGCGCGCAGGTGGCGCAGCCAGCCGAAGCCGAGCAGCACCGCCTCCCAGTCGTCGGACGGCGGTTCCAGCTCGAAGATCGAGCGGCCGTGGCAGGTGACGATCTTGCCGGCGAACACGAAGCGGCCGGCATAGATCTCGGCGGCGCGGGTCGCGTCGGTGGTGCGCAGGTCCTGCGGCGCGATGAGCAGCCGGTCGGTGCGCGACGGCAGCAGGCGTGACAGCGCGACCGATCCGCCGCTGACGCGCGCCGCGGTTCTCCTGGCAAAGCGGCCGAGCAGAAGCGTCGAGATTCGTCGTCGTTGAGCGGCCGACACGCGCACCTTTGACTTTGGTGTAGAATCGTTGCGCACCCTTTTAATCTGGAAATGCGCCGAGCACACCCTACCGGACAGACCCTAATAAAGCCCCACGGCCGCCCGGGCGGCGAACTGCATCTGATTCGGTAGCGTCGTCGTCAGGCCTTGACCAGGCGGGCGGCGTAGAAGCCGTCGAGCCCCGCAAGGCGGGGGTCGGGATTGGGCAGATGGCACGGCAGCGTGCGGATATCGCCCTGCGGATTGATGATCTCGGCGAGGCCGCCGACCTCGGCGGGGTCGACCGGCAGGCGGCGCATCGTCGAATCCGCGGCGAGCAGCGCGTCGACCGCCTGCTCGCCTTCCTCCGGCTCCAGCGAGCAGGTGCAATAGACCAGCGTGCCGCCGGGCTTCAGCAGCGCGACGGCTTTCTGCAGCAACCGCCGCTGCAGGGCCGCCAGCGCGTCGATGTCGGCCTCGTGCTTCAGCCAGGCGACGTCGGGATGACGGCGGATGGTGCCGGTCGCGGCGCAGGGGGCGTCGACCAGCACGCCGTCGAATGATTCGCCGGGCCATTCAGTGGCGTCGGCGACCACGGTCTCGGCCTGCAGTGACAGACGGGTGAGGTTGTCCAGCAGCCGCGCGATGCGGCCGGGCGAGCGGTCGACCGCGGTGACGCGGGCGCCGGCATGGGCGAGCTGTGCGGTCTTGCCGCCGGGCGCGGCGCAGAGGTCGGCGATGGCCTTGCCGCCGACGTCGCCGAACAGCCTTGCCGGCAGCGCCGCGGCGGCGTCCTGCACCCACCAGGCGCCCTCGGTAAAGCCGGGCAGCATGGTGATCGGACCCTGCAGCAGGGTGCGCACGGTTCCGGTCGGCAGCGTCTCGCCATGCAGGCGACTGGCCCACTGGGCCGGATTGCCTTTCACCGTCAGGTCGAGCGGTGGTTCGTGGCCGATGGCACGCGCGATGTCGCGCGCCGTGGCCTCGCCGTAATGGGCGATCCAGCGCGCCATCAGCCAGGATGGCACGTCCAACGACTGGGCCTCGACCTCGCGAATCAGCGGCTCGGCCTCCCGCGCGCAGCGGCGCAGCACGGCGTTGACGAGGCCGGCATACTTGGCCGCGCGGCGATCGGCCTGCACGAGGCGCACCGACAGGTCGACGGCGGCGTGATCGGGCACATCCATCCACAGGATCTGCGCCGCGCCGATCAGCAGCGCGCTTTGCGCGCGCGGCGCGTCGGTCGGCAGCCCCTTGTCGAGCAGGCGCGACAGCACATGGCGCAGCGTGCCGAGCCGGCGCAGGATGGTGGCGACGAGGCGCCGCATCAGCGCGCGATCGCGATCCGACAGCGTCTTCAGTCCGGGATGCGCGGCAGCGCCGTCCAGCAGGTCGTCCAGGGTGCGCCGCTTGTGCAGCACGCCATCGAGAATGTCCGCGGCGATCCGGCGCGTGGCGAGGCCTGGAACCTCGGTGGGCGGAGCGAATCGCGAAGGCTTCATGGACAACGGGCAGTACTCGAGCTGAGAGGATTGGGATCTTGGCGGGACCGGCAACGTGACATGCGAATATGCCAAATGTAAGAAGCGCCTTCACGCCATCACAATCGCGCGTCAGATGACAATGTCAGACCGCGCTGGTGTGGATCTGGCGCGTGACGGGAGCCTTTCGATGACTGACAGCAATGCCGTGCCTGCGTCGCCCGCGCGCCAAGCCGATGATGCGGCGGTGTCGCACAAGCCGCTGCCGCCGGCTGCGCAGCGCGCACTTGCCGAGGCTGCGGAGCGTCGGCGCAAGGCGGAGGCAGAAGCGGAAGACCGGCCGGTCGAGCTGCAGGGACCGCGCGGCCCCGAGCCGACCCGCTACGGCGATTGGGAACGCAAGGGCATCGCCTCGGACTTCTGAGCGGCGCCCCGGCCGGCGCGCTGGCATCGATTAAGGTTATGTTCTGTGTTTGTGCTATAGTCGGGCGACCTCGCTTTCGCGCCCGGCCCCGCCATGTTCTTTCAGCCCCGTCTCAACGCACCGCTCCGCAGCCGCATCGTGGCCGTGCTGCCATGGGTGTTCGTGATCGGCGTGGCGGTGGGAACCATGTTGCCGCTACGCGCCTGGCTGCATCTGCCGCCAGCGCCTGGTTCGACGCGGGTCTGGCCTGATTCGGCGAACGAAATCCTGCGGGACCGCACGGCCGATCCGGCCGCGCGCATGCCGGTCGAGGTGCTGCGAACCATCGACGGCGATACCTTTGTGGCGCGGGTGCATCTGTCGCAGCCCGACCGCGCGATCGTGACGCGGGTGCGGCTGCGCGGCATCGATGCGCCGGAGCTGAAGGCGGCCTGCGAGCGCGAATGGCAGATGGCGAAGGCCGCGACCCAGGCGCTGCGGACGCTGCTCAGCGAAGGCAATGTCGCGATCTACAATATCGGGCCCGACAAGTATTCCGGCCGCGTCGTCGCCGATGCCGCCACGGCGCGCACGCCGAACGTCTCCAGCGCCATGCTCGCCGCCGGGCAGGCCCGCCGCTACGACGGCGGCCATCGCAGCGGCTGGTGCAATTTCTGGGAGCGCTGACGCCGGCCGGTCGCCACATGCGGGCCTTGCCGCACGAAAAAGCCGCGCACCGCGCGGCTTCGTCGTGTCCGCAGGTCGCCCGCGGCGTCAGCGCGAGGTGACGATCACCGGGGTGCCGACCGAGACGCGGCCATAGAGGTCGGAAATGTCCTCGTTGTACATGCGGATGCAGCCATAGGAGACGTAGCCGCCGACCGAGCTCGGCACATTGGTGCCGTGGATGGCGTACTGCCCGCCGCCGGACAGGGTCATGGCGGCGACTCCCATGGGATTGGCGGGCGAGCCGCCGGGAATGACGTCCGGTATCGAGGGCTTGTCGCGCTTGACGTCGGCCGGCGGCGACCACGCCGGGTTGCGATACTTGCCGTCGATGCGCGCGCTGCCGGCCCACTGCTTGCCGGCCTTGCCGACACCGACCGGATAGCGCACCGCCTGGCCTTCGCCGAGCACCAGGTACAGCCGGCGCTGGCCGGTCTTGATGACGATGGTGCCCGGTTCATAGGCTTCGCGGAACGACACCAGGTCCGGGCGCGCCTGCGCCGGGCTCAGGGCCAACAGGCTGCCGGCCACCGCCAGCGTTCCGATCATAGCAACCGACGTCCTCGCCGACATACGCTTCTCCTCAACCCCAAAATGGCCGGATGCGGCGGACCGCGTCCGATCGTGTTCCCTTCGGAAATCCTATGGCCGCGGCGCTGACCAAGAGGTTCAAACCAAGGCCCCAGCCGCCATGTCCGAAGGCGCTAGAAATAAGATCCGTGCAACAAAGTAAATGTCCGGAAAACAACACTCGCCGGCAAAGCGCCCCCTCGGCCGCTCCGCCGTTGAAATGTGTGTGATTGACCGGGGCGGGGCCCGGCGGGTTCCGGAACGACAAAGGCCCCGGACGGTGTCCGGGGCCTTGCGCGAGGTCCTGGCGGGACCGCCGCGACCGTCGGCCGGTCAGTCCTTCTTGTTCTGGCGATGCCTGATCAGGTCGTCGACCACGGCCGGGTCGGCGAGGGTCGAGGTGTCGCCGAGGGTGCCGAACTCATCCTCGGCGATCTTGCGCAGGATGCGGCGCATGATCTTGCCGGAGCGGGTCTTGGGCAGGCCGGGCGCGAACTGGATCAGGTCCGGCGAGGCGATCGGGCCGATGTCCTTGCGCACCCAGGCCACCAGCTCCTTGCGCAGCTCTTCCGTCGGCTCCGCTCCCGTCATCAGGGTGACGTAGGCATAGATGCCCTGGCCCTTGATGTCGTGGGGATAGCCGACCACGGCGGCTTCCGAGACCAGCGCGTGCGCCACCAGCGAGCTTTCGACCTCGGCGGTGCCCATGCGGTGGCCGGACACGTTGATGACGTCGTCGACGCGGCCGGTGATCCAGTAGTAGCCGTCGGCGTCGCGCCGGCAGCCGTCACCGGTGAAGTACTTGCCCGGATAGGTCGAGAAGTAGGTCTGCATGAAGCGCTCGTGGTCGCCATAGACCGTGCGCATCTGGCCCGGCCAGGAGCGGGAGATGCAGAGATTGCCCTCGGTGGCGCCCTGCTGCACCTTGCCGTCGGCGTCGACGATCTCGGGCACCACGCCGAAGAACGGCCGCGTTGCGGAACCGGGCTTGAGCGCGGTCGCGCCGGGCAGCGGCGTGATCAGGATGCCGCCGGTCTCGGTCTGCCACCAGGTGTCGACGATCGGGCTGCGGCCCTCGCCGACCACATGATAGTACCACTCCCAGGCTTCCGGATTGATCGGCTCGCCGACCGAGCCGAGCAGCCGCAGCGAGGCGCGCGAGGTCTTCTTCACTGGGCCATCGCCGGACTGCATCAGCGCGCGGATCGCCGTCGGCGCGGTGTAGAAGATGTTGACCTTGTGCTTGTCGATGACGTTCCAGAACCGCGAGTTGTCCGGATAGTTCGGCACGCCCTCGAACATCAGCGTGGTGGCGCCGTTGGCGAGCGGCCCATAGAGAATGTAGCTGTGGCCGGTGACCCAGCCGACGTCGGCGGTGCACCAGTAGATGTCGCCGTCGTGATAGTCGAACACATACTGGTGGGTCATGGCGGCGAACACCAGGTAGCCGCCGGTGGTGTGCACCACGCCCTTGGGCGTGCCGGTCGAGCCGGACGTGTAGAGGATGAACAGCGGGTCCTCCGCGCTCATCTCCTCGCACGGGCATTCCGCCGGCACCGTCTTCGCCGCCTCGTCATAGAACAGGTCGCGGCCGCTGTGCATCGGCACGTTGCCGCCGGTGTGGCGGACCACGATGATGCTCTCGACACCGCCGGCTTTCTCCGCCGCCGCGTCGGTATTGGCCTTCAGCGGCACCTTCTTGCCGCCGCGCAGGCCTTCGTCTGCGGTGATCACCACGGTGGAGCGCGCGTCCTTGATGCGGCCGGCGAGCGAGTCCGGCGAAAATCCGCCGAACACCACCGAATGGATGGCGCCGATGCGAGCGCAGGCCAGCATGGCGTAGGCGGCTTCCGGGATCATCGGCAGGTAGATGGTGACGCGGTCGCCCTTGCGGACGCCGCGCGACTTCAGCACGTTGGCGAACCTGCTGACCTCGGCATGGAGCTGCTTGTAGGTGATCTTCTTGTCGCTGCCGGGATCGTCGCCTTCCCAGATGATGGCGACCTGGTCACCGCGCTTGGCGAGGTGGCGGTCGATGCAGTTCCAGGCGACGTTGAGCGTGCCGTCCTCGAACCATTTGATCGAGACCTCGCCGGGGGCGTAGGAGACGTTCTGCACCTTGGTGAAGGGCTTGATCCAGTCGACCCGCTTGCCGTGCTCGGCCCAGAACCCGTTCGGGTCGGAGACCGACTTTGCATACATTTCACGGTAATGGGCGTCGTCGACATAGGCACGCTTCGCCCACTCGGCCGGGACCGGATAAACTTTCTCAGACATGTTCCCTCCACTACGCGTTCGATCGCGAGCGCTTGCGCCTGGCAGGCCGGCGTTTTTGCTCGCCAATTATGCGCTGCCCTTTACGACTGCGACAAGCCGAAAGGAATAGGACTTTTGTCGCTCGGCGTCAGGCATCCCGGGCGGCGTGATCACAGGATACGGCACCGTCCCGTTCACGCCAGTGTCCACACCGCGGTATGCTTGATCTCGGTGTCCTCGAGCTCGCGTGTCACCGGCACATGATAGTCCGCGAGCCGGCGCAGCCGATCCCTCGGCAGGTAGCTGCGGCCGGGGTCGCCGATCAGCACGGCGGCGCCGCGCGCGGCCTGTGCGGACAAAAATGCATAGGCCCGCTCGGCGGTGTCGCGTTCGTAGAAGATGTCGCCGGCCAGGATCGTCTGCACCGTGGGGCAAGTCGCGCCGGCGAGCACGTCGCCGTCGCCGACGGCCACCGTCACGGCGTTGGCATCGGCATTGAGGCGGATGGCTGCGAGCGCGAAGGTGTCGATGTCGGCGGCGTGCACGCTCTGCGCGCCAGCTTTCATCGCGGCGATGGCGACGAGCCCGGATCCGGACGCAAGGTCGAGCACCGCGCGCCCGGCGACCTCGGCCGGATGGTCGAGCACATAGCGCGCCAGCGCCTGGCCGCCGGCCCAGGCGAACGCCCAGAACGGCGGCGGCAGGCCGGCCTCGCCGAGCTCGTCTTCAGTCTTGGTCCACAGCGGCACCGCCTCGTCGGCGACATGCAGCACGATCTCAGGCACCAGCGGCACCGCGTGCAGCCGCGTGTTGGCGCGGATGAAGGCGGCGGGATCGGTGATTCGCTGCGCGGATGGCCCCGTCATGTGGCGGGTTGCCCGCAAGATGCAGGGCGTGCTGGCGTCACAGGCCGCCCAGCTTGCAAACGTGCTTCCACTGTTCGGCGGTCACGCTCTGCACCGAGAGGCGGGAGTATTTGACGAGGTCCATCTCGGCGAGCTTGTTGTCGGCCTTGATGGCGGCGAGCGTGACCGGCGTCTTCAGCGGCTTGTCGGCCTTGATGTCGACGCACACGAACTTGGCGCTCTTGTCGGTGGGATCGAGGTAGGCTTCGCGAATGATCTCGACGATGCCGACGATCTCCTTGCCCTCGTTGGAGTGATAGTAGAAGGCGAGGTCGCCCTTCTTCATCTTCTCCAGGTTCTGCTTCGCGGTGTGGTTGCGCACGCCCGTCCAGGGTTCGCCCTTGGCGCCCCTTCCGACCTGCTGGTCCCACGACCACACCGAGGGCTCCGATTTCACCAGCCAGTAAGCCATCCCGTTCTCCTATCCCTCGGCCTTGAACGGCCGTGTCAGCAGGCCGTTGATCGCGGCGTCGATGTCGATGCGGCCGTCGAGGATCGAGGCCACCGCGTCCGTGATCGGCATGTCGATGCCGCGTGCGCGGGCAATGTCGAGCAGCACGGCGGCAGTGAACGCGCCCTCGGCGAGTTTGCCGCCGGCCGCTTGCGCCGGGCTCGCGCCCTCGCCGAGCGCGATGCCGAACGAGAAGTTGCGCGACTGCGCGCTCGCGCATGACAGCACGAGATCGCCGAGCCCCGACAGTCCGGCCAGGGTTTCCGCCTGGGCTCCGCAGGCCCGGCCGAAACGCGCCAGCTCGGCGAAGCCGCGGGTGGTCAGGGCCGCCAGCGCCGACGCGCCAAGCTTGCGGCCGGCGACAATGCCGGCCGCGATCGCCAGCACGTTCTTGGCTGCGCCGCCGATCTCGACGCCGCGCACATCGGTGGTGTGGTAGGGCCGGAATGTCGGCGAGCCCAGCGCCTGGCACAGCGCGGCGGCCGTGGCTTCGTCGTGAGCCGCGAGCGTCACCGCGGTCGGCAGACCCCGCGCCACGTCGTCGGCAAAGCTCGGTCCCGACAGGATCGCCGGCACGGCCTGCGGTGCCAGTTCAGCGATGATCTCCGTCATGAAGCGGCGGGTGCCGCGCTCGATGCCCTTGGCGCAGGCGACGACCACGGTTCCGCGGGCGAGGTCCTGCGCGAACGGCGCGAGCGCCGCACGCAGCGCCTGGGCCGGCACCGCCAGCAGCACGATGTGCGACTTTGTCGCATCGCTGGCGTTGCCGCTCACGGCGATCGCCGGATCGAGGCGCGCGCCGGGCAGCCGCAGCGACTCGCGCGCGCGCGCGATGGCATCTGCCGTTGCCGCGTCGCGCGCGATCAGCGTCACGGCGCGGCCGGCCCGCGCGGCTGCATTGGCAAGCGCGGTGCCCCATGCGCCGGCACCGACCACTGCAACGGTTGAGAACGATGACATGCCTCGATCGGCCTTCTTCAGTGCCGCGCGCGGGTGTTGGCGAACTGCGCCGGGGTCGGCGTCGTCTCGTCCAGCCGCCAGCGCGCCCGCGGCGACGTTTCCATGGTGTCGGTCAGGCCGAGCGCCAGCCGCTCGAGGCCCGCCCATGCGATCATCGCGCCGTTGTCGGTGCAGAGCGCGGGCGGCGGCACGATCAGCGCGGTTCGCGCCTGATCGGCAACCGTCTGCAGCGCGGCGCGGATCGCCTGGTTGGCGGCGACGCCACCGGCGGCGACCAGTGCCTTCGGCGCGCCGAAGCGCTCGCGGAACAGCGACAGGCCGGTGCTCAGGCGATCGGCGGTGGACGCGATCACGGCGGCCTGGAAGCCGGCGCACAGGTCGGCGATATCCTGCGGTCCGAGCGGCGCGGTGCGCTCGGCTTCGTTGCGCACCGCAGTCTTCAGGCCGGAGAACGAGAAATTGGCGTCGGGCCGTCCGAGCATGGGGCGCGGCAACGCGAAGCGGCTGGCATCGCCGGTCGCGGCGCCGCGCTCGACCTGCGGGCCGCCGGGATAGCCGAGCCCGAGCATCTTGGCGACCTTGTCGAACGCTTCTCCGATGGCATCGTCGACGGTGGTGCCGAGCCGCACATAGTCGCCGACCCCGAGGACCGCGACGATCTGGGTGTGGCCGCCGGAGGCGAGGAACAGGCAGTACGGGAACGTCAGCGGCGACACCAGGCGCGGGGTGAGTGCATGCGCTTCGAGGTGATTGACCGCCATCAGCGGGGTGTTGTGCACCAGCGCGATCGCCTTGGCGGTGGTGAGCCCGACGATGACGCCGCCGATCAGGCCCGGGCCCGCGGCGGCGGCAATGCCGTCGAGCCGGTCGAACGCAATGCCGGCCTCCTGCATGGCGCTGGCGACGATGCCGTCCAGACAGTCGACATGGGCACGCGCTGCGATTTCGGGAACTACGCCGCCGAACGGGGCATGCTCGTCGATCTGCGAGCGGACGATGTTCGACAGGATGCGCGCGCTGCCGTCGGCCTGGCGCTCGACCACGGCCGCGGCGGTCTCGTCGCAGGTGGTCTCGATGCCCAGCACCAGCGTCGGTGTCCGCGTGACCAAATTCACCCCTTCTCTTCGCTTTTCGGCTCTTGCCTTTGCCGGCAAACCGGCGCTTCCCTTTTCGGGCCCGGCGTAGCATTACCGCGCCCGGAGCAAAAGGTGGAGAGACAAGACGTGCAGGCGTCCGAATTGGACATCGTCGCAACCATCGGCACGCGGGGCAGCCCGCTGGCGCTGGCCCAGGCCCATGAAGTCCGCCGCCGCCTGGCGCTGGCGCATGGCCTCGACGAGGCGCGAATCGCCATCCGCACCATCCGGACCTCCGGCGACGTGATTCAGGATCGGCCCCTGCTGGAGGTTGGCGGCAAGGGATTGTTCACCAAGGAGATCGAGGAAGCGCTGCTCGCCGGAACCATCGACCTCGCGGTGCACTCGTCGAAGGACGTGCCGACCTTCCTGCCCGATGTCACCTGGCTGTCGGCGTTCCTGCCGCGCGAGGATCCGCGCGACGTCTTCATCAGCCACAAGGCGGATTCGATCGCCGCGCTGCCCGCCGGCGCGGTGGTCGGCACCGCGTCGCTGCGGCGGCAGGCCATGGTGCTGCGGCTGCGGCCGGATCTGCAGGTGAAGGTCATTCGCGGCAATGTCGAGACGCGCCTGCGCAAGATCGCCGAAGGCGAAGCCGATGCCACGCTGCTGGCGCTCGCCGGATTGAAACGGCTCGGCCTGGAGGACAAGGCGACGCGCATCCTTGCGGTCGACGAATTCCTGCCGGCGGTCGGCCAGGGCGCGATCACGATCGAATCGCGGCGCGACGACGACCGCATCAATGCCTTCGTGGCCCGCATCACCCATGCCGATACCGAGGTCGCGCTCAATGCCGAGCGCAGCTTCCTCGCGCTGCTCGACGGCTCCTGCCGCACGCCGATCGGCGGGCATTGCCGTGTCGAGGGCGATCGCATCCACTTCCGCGGCCTGATCATCTCGCCCGATGGCAGGCAATCATACGAGACGGTGCGTGAGGGCCATCGCAACAACGCGGTCGCGCTCGGTGCCGATGCCGCGCGGGAACTGCGCGACCGCGCCGGCGAGACGTTCTTCACCCTGTTCGGCGGAGCCTGAGCCGTGGCGGTGCTGGTCACGCGGCCGCACCCAGACAATGCTGCGACGGCCGCGGCATTGCGCGACAGAGGCGTTGCGGCGGTGCTGGCGCCGCTGCTGCAGTTCGAGGCGGTCACTGTTGCCGACGACGCGACACAGTATGATGGCCTGATCGTCACCAGCGCCAATGCCTTGCGCGCCATTGCCGATCATCCCGCCCTGGCGCGTTGGCGCAGGACGTCCGTGTTCGCGGTCGGGGGGCATACCGCCGAGGCGGCGCGTGCGCTCGGCTTTGCTTCGGTCGTTGCCGGCGAGGGCGGCGCAACTGAGCTGCCGCCGCTGATCGCCGCGCATTTTGCCGCGCGCGCCGGCGTTGCAGCCGGGCGAAGCCCGGCGCTGCTGCATCTCGCCGGAGCGGATCTCGCCCATGATCTCTCGGCGCCGCTCGATGCGCACGGTATCCATGTGACGGTGCACACCGCCTATCGCATGGCGACGGTCGCGCATCTGCCGCAGGAGGCGCGCGACGCTTTCACGGCCGGCCGTATCGACGCGATCCTGCATTTCTCCCGCCGCAGTGCTCGGGCCTTCGTCGCCGCGGCGCGCGCCGACGGCGTCGAGATCACGGCCTTGGCGCTGCCGCAATGCTGCCTGTCCGAAGCGGTGGCGAGGGTGATGCACGATGCGGGGGCGGAGCATGTCGTGGTGGCGGCCGCGCCGAACGAGCCTGCGATGCTGGACACGATCGTCCGCGCACTGCGCCAGCGCTAGTACGTCTGTCCAGACAAAAGTTTGTTGGGGCAGGTGTGTGTCCCGATCATAAAACCGCGCTAGACTAATGTAACAGGAGTGCAACTGGATGGTCGACGACACCCCCAAGGACGGCGGTCCCGCGTCGGAGACCGGAGCAGAGGGCGGCCGTCGGCCACGCACGCCGCCGACCATTGACCTCGAGGCGTCCCGGGTCGAGACGGCCGCGGCCCAGGCCAGTGACGCGGCGGCGGACGAGGGCGCGGAGCCGAGGCGGGCGGATACATCCGCCGAAGCCGAAGGCGCGACCTATCGCCCGCGCAGGGCGGGCGGCCTGCTCGCTGCCACAGCGGCAGGCGCCATCGGCGCGCTCGTAATCGGCGGCGCGGGCTGGGTGACCGGATTGATCGGCAACTCCAATGCGCTGAGCATGTCGATGGTCGCGACCATCGAGACCTTGGCGGCGCGGGTGGCGCGGCTCGAGGCCGCGCCGGCCGCGACCGTGAAGCCTGACACGGCTCTGGCCACGCGGCTCGACGGGGTGGAAAAATCGCTCGGCGCGCTCCGCGACAATCTCGCGATGCTGCGCGAGCAGGTCGAGCGCGCCACCAAGGCGGTGAGCGAGATCAAGGCTGCTCCGGCCGAGACAGCGACGGCTTCGGCGCCCGACCTGTCGGCGTTCGAGACGCGTCTTGCGCAGCTCGATGCGCGGCTGCAGACGCTGACGGCGCAGGCTGCGCAGCTCAGGGATGCGCAAGGCAGCTCCGATGCGCGTCTCGCCGAGATCGGAGCGCGCACCGAGAAAGCCGTGGCGGCCAAGCCGGCCGACGACAGCAAGCTGCGCCGCGCGATTGCGGCGAGCGCGCTCGACATGGCGGTGCGCCAGGGTGAGCCGTTCGCACCGGCGCTCGGTGCCGCGAAGCGGCTTGCGGAGGATCCGGCGCTCCTCAAGCCGCTGGACGCATTCGCCGCAGGCGGGGTGCCGAGCGCCGCCAGTCTCGGACTCGAGTTCGTGGCATTGCGCCGCGAGCTTGCGCCGGTCGTGGATCGCAAGGCCGAAGCGACATCCGGGGGCTGGCTCGATCGCTTGCGCAGCAGTGCCGAGCGGCTGGTGAAGATCCGCCGTACCGATGCCGCCGGCGCCGCGGATGATGCCGGTGTCCTGGCGCGCAGCACGGCCGCGGCCGCGCGTGGCGATCTCGCCGCGGTGACGCGCGAGCTTGCCTCGCTGCCGGATGGGGATCGCGGCAAGCTCCAACCATGGCTCGACAAGGTGGCGGCGCGGGATGCGGCGCTGGCCGCGTCGGGTCAGTTCGCCGCCAAGGCCATCACGGCCATCACCGCCACGCCATAGGTCGTGCCGATGCTTCGAATCATTCTGTTTCTTCTCTTGATCGCATTGGCCGCGTTCGGCGCGGCGTGGGTCGCCGACCAGACCGGGGATGTCGTTCTGACCTGGGGCGATCTGCGCATCGAAACCAGCATGTCGGTGTTCGTGCTCGGCTTCGTGGTCGCGGTGATCGTGGCGATGCTGGCGTGGGCGCTGGTTCGTGCGCTGTGGCGCGCGCCGGAGCGGCTGCGGCGTGGCCATCGTGAGCGCCGCCATATGCGTGGCCGCCATGCCATCACCCATGGTCTGCTGGCAATCGGCACCGGCGATGCGATTGCGGCGCGGCGCCACGCCCATATCGCGCGGCGCGACGCGCAGCACGATCCGCTGGCGCTGCTGCTGCATGCCCAGGCCGCCCAGCTCGACGGCGACCGCGCCGGCGCGCAGCGCGCGTTCCGGGCCATGGCCGAGCGTGAGGAGACCCGCCTGCTCGGCCTGCGCGGGCTGTTCGTCGAGGCGCAACGCGCCGACGATCCGGTTGCCGCGGTGACGATCGCCGAGGAAGCGCTGAAGGTCGCGCCGGCGTCGCCCTGGGCGTCGCATGCGATGCTCGGCTTTCGCTGCGCCAAGGGCGATTGGGATGGCGCGCTGCAATTGCTCGACAGCAATTTTTCCGCCGGACAGATCGACAAGACGACGCATCGCCGCCAGCGCGGCGTGCTGCTGACGGCGCGGGCGCTCGAGCTCGCGGCAAGGGATCGCGACCTGTCGCGTGAAAGCGCGATGGAAGCGGTCAAGCTGGCGCCGACGCTGGTGCCGGCCGCGGTGCTCGCCGCCAAATATCTCAGCGAGGCGCACCAGATCCGCCGCGCCATGCGCATTCTGGAGACGGCGTGGCTGGCACAGCCGCATCCCGATCTCGCTGACGCCTATGCCCATGTGCGGCTCGGCGATTCGGCACGGCAGCGGCTGACGCGGGTCGAGACGCTGGCGGCGAAGACGCCAGGACATATCGAGGGCGCATTGGCGATCGCGCGCGCCGCGATCGACGCCAGCGAGTTTGCCCGCGCCCGCGAGGTGCTGGCACCGTTCGTCGCGGCGCCGACCCAGCGTGTCGCCATGCTGATGGCGGAGATCGAGCGCACCGAGCATGGCGACAGCGGCCGTGCCCGCAGCTGGACGCTGCGGGCGGTGCGCGCCGCGCACGATCCGGTGTGGACGGCGGACGGCTATGTGTCGGATCGCTGGCGCCCGGTGTCGCCGGTCAGCGGCCGGCTCGATGCGTTCCAGTGGCAGACGCCGCTCGCCGCACTGCCGTCGGACAGCGCCGCGCACGACCTCGATTCGGCCCTTTCGGCAGGGCCGCAGCCTGTGCCGGCCGCCGTCGATGCCATCGCGCCGCCGCACCCGGAGCCGGTGTTGACCGAGGCGGCCGCGGCGCCTGCAGCACCCGCTGTCACGGAGGCCGAGGCCGAGGTCGCGGCGCCAGCGCCGGTCGACATGGTGGTCCCGGCCGCATCCGGGCCGGTCGATGTGTCCGCGCCAGCCGGCGCACAGCGCCACGATGCCGCGCCGTCTCCCCCGGTGTTCCGACCACGTCCGGACCTGCATAAACCGGCGCCTCCGCCGGTCATTCCGATCGTGCGGGCGCCGGACGATCCCGGCATCGACGATCCGCTGGTGGGGGATGAGTTCGCCGACTCGCCCTATCCGCCGCAGGGCCAGCGTGGTGGCTGGCGCGGCTTTCTCACGCGCTGGGGCGGCTGAGATCCAGCCGCGGCGGGACCAAGTTCCTGGCGTCAGTCCTTGCCAATCGGGCCGGCGCGCTTTATCAGGGGCGCCGAAACCGCATCGATTTCGCCGCAATAGCTCAGCTGGTAGAGCACGTCATTCGTAATGACGGGGTCGGGGGTTCGAATCCCTCTTGCGGCACCACCATCTTCCTGAAAAATCTGATCAATTTGCAGCGCCGGCGTGGCGGGCGGCTCAGGCCTGCGCCGTGGCGGCGTGGAGCGCGAGGGTCGAGCGACGCACCCGCTCACGGTGGGCGGTGTAGAGCCCGCTCGCGATGATGATGGCCGCGCCGACGAAGGTCCAGCCATCGGGCACATCGCCGAACACCGCGAAGCCGAGCAGCGTCGCCCAGATCGGCTGGGTGTAGCTGAAGGGGGCGAGCACCGAAGCGTCGCCGTAGCGATAGGCCAGCACGACCAGCCAGTGACCGGCCGTGGCGGCAGCGCCGAGCGCGGCCGCGATCACGAGCTCCCATGCGGTCGGCTGCATCCACGCGAACGGCAGCAACGCCGACAGCAGCAGCAAGCCGACAAGGGCCGAGTAGGCCATGGTTGTCACGGGGGCGTCGCGGCCGGCGATCTTGCGGGTCGTCACCAGCGAGATCGCCCAGCACAGCGCCGATGTGATGGCGAGCAGGGCTGCGGGGTGGAAGGCGCTGGTGCCCGGCCGCACCACGATGATGACGCCGACGAGACCGGTGATGGTCGCAAGCCAGCGCCGCAGGCCGACGGTCTCGCCGAGGAAGAAGATCGACAGCACGGTGACGAAGATCGGCGAGACGAAACTTGTCGTGGTCGCTTCTGCGATCGGCAGGAAACGCAGCGCGGAGATGAACAGCAGCGACGAGCCGACCAGCGTCAGGCCGCGCAGCACCTGCAGCCCCGGGCGCACGGTCCGCATCGCCTGGCGTGGCGAGGCCGCGAGCACGATCGGGCACATCAGCAGCGCGAACATCAGATAGCGCAGCCAGCCGATTTCGACTGCCGGCAGCCGCAGGGCCAGATACTTGGCCATCGTGTCGGACGAGGAGAGGAAAACCGTCGACAGCAGCACCAGCGGGATGCCGCGCAGCGGCCGATCGACGGTGGTCGCCTGCCGGGGTTGGCGGCCGGATTCGGCCTGGCTGACATCGGCTTCGATGGTCGCAGTCGCGCGAGGCTGAGAGAGCTGCGCTGCGGGGCGGAGGGTCAATGCGGTCTCGTTGTGTGGCCGCCGATTCGGCTGATCTCGTTGAGCGAGCCCTCCCACGCTTCTCCGCCCCCCGCAACAACAACCCGGCTCAAACCGCCGAAGCTGAGGGCTGCCATGCTCACGGCGCGCAGCTGGCGCCTCATGATGCGGGTTCCTGCCGCTGATGGTGCCAAGGGCCATCATTGCCGCGATCTTTCGCGCTGTGGCGATGTCGGCCAGATCCGGAGATGACGGTGATGAAGCCATCTCGACAGCACGCCTGGTCAAGGCCGGCGGTCGTCTCATCAGGCTGCGCGTGGCGCCCCGCCACAGGTGCGGATTCCCAGAGGTGCGGCGATCGGCGCAGGCATTACCCAATTGTAACAATCGCAAGGTAATTCAAAGGGCTAAGATCAATCGAGCCCGAGGCAGCGGGATTGCGGTCAATGCGAGTTCCCCGGGTTTGGATTGCAAGGTATCCGCTTTCGCGCCATAGAACGGAGCCCGCCCAAAAAGGGGGCGCTCGTTCACCGGTTCTTCGAGGCGGTGGTCGAGATGAGCGGGTCACCCGGAGGGGCGGGCTGGGTGGCGAATGGCATGTTTCGTGCTGCGCGACCCGGACGGGCAATTGTGCCAACGGGAATGGCGGCGAGACATTTTTGATTGTGATGCGGAATGCTCGATAAGCTGCGTCAATTCATTTCGGATGTGATTTCTCCCGCCGGCGAGACGCATCGCCATTTTGACGAGACGGACTATCGTCTGGCCGCCACGGCGCTCCTGATCCATGTGATCTCGATCGACGGTGCACCGTCGGAGGCAGAGACGAGGAAGCTGCACAGCCTGCTCGAATACCGTTTCCAGATCGATCCCGGCACGGCCGACCTGCTGATCGCGGATGCGACCCTGGTGGAAGGCGAGGCCGTCGACCTCTACCACTTCACCAGCATCATCATGCGCTCGGTCAACGAAGAAGGCCGGTTGCGCATCATCGAGATGATGTGGGAACTGGTTTATGCCGACGGGCGTGTCAGCGAGTTCGAGGAGAATGTGGTCTGGCGGGCTGCCGATCTGCTCGGCGTCTCGTCGCGTGATCGCATCAATCTCAAGCGTCGGGTGGCTGAAGGCCGGCTGGCCCCCGATGCCGCCAACTGATTTGTCGTGTGCTCCTGAACTCCATCTCGCGCCTTTGAATCCCGTCAGTATTGAAGACATGCGATGGTCGAACGTGTAACCCTGATTACCGGAGCATCGACGGGCATCGGCGTCGAGTTGGCGCGGATCTTCGCGGCCAATGACCATCGCGTGGTGCTGGTGGCACGTCGCGCCGACAGGCTGAGCGCGCTGGCGGATGAGATCGTCAATGCCGGCGGCGCCGCGCCGATCGTCATCGCCTGCGATCTCGAGCGGTCCGATTCCTGCGACATTATCGCCGGCGCGCTTGCGGCACAGAACGTCGAGGTCGAATTCGTCGTCAACAATGCCGGCTTCGGGCTGCTCGGCGACGCCTGCACGCTCGACCGCGGCGAGCAGATCGGCATGATCGAAGTCAACGTGCGCGCGCTGACCGATCTGTCGCTGCGCTTCTCCGACAGCATCATCCGCCATGGCGGCGGCATCCTGAACGTGGCGTCGATCGCCGGCTACCTGCCGGGGCCGTGCATGGCGGTCTATTACGCCAGCAAGGCGTATGTGCTGTCGTTTACCGAAGCCCTGCACCAGGAGCTGCGGCCCAAGGGGGTGCGGGTCACGGCGCTGTGCCCGGGGCCGGTGCCGACCGAGTTCCAGACCCGTGCCGGCGTCCAGCCGGGGGTCGACTCGCGCCTTCTGAACATGTCCGCCACCAAGGTGGCGCTGGCCGGCTATCGTGGTCTGATGGCGGGAAAACGCGTGGTGCTGCCGGGGTTTGCCATGAAAGTCATCCCGCTGCTGCTGCGCCTTGCGCCGCGCCCGATCGTGCTCGGTGCCGCCAGCCGCATCCAGCGCAAGCGGTAGCGGCGCGATGCTGCGCAAGCCGGCGGCACGCGGCCACGGCGCCGCATTTGCAGGCACCAGCTGCCCAATAAAAACATTCCATCTTTGGTAAGAAATTGAGTAGTAATCTCATATCGGTTCGACTTTAAAAGAAAATCATGTCGTCGCAGGCTGATCGCAGCAAGGCGCCCGTCGTTCCCCGATTTTGTGAGCGCGCCCCTCAGGCCGGTTTCTCGCAGCCGCTGCGGCCGATCCTCATTATCCTTCACCAGGAAACCTCCACACCCGGCCGGGTCGGCAACGCGCTGCGCGCACTCGGCTACACCCTCGACATCCGCCGTCCACGATTCGGCGATCCGCTGCCGACGACGCTGGATGGGCACGCCGGCGTGGTGATGTTCGGCGGCCCGATGAGCGCCAACGATCCCGACGATTTCATCCGCCAGGAGACCGAATGGCTTGCCGTGCCGCTGGGCGAGCGCCGGCCGTTTCTGGGGATCTGCCTTGGCGCCCAGATGCTGGCGCGCCAGCTCGGGGCGCGGGTCAGCTTCCATCCCGCGGGGCGGGTCGAGGTCGGCTATTACCCGATCCGGCCGACCGCCGCAGGGCAGGCGCTGTGTTCGGCTTGGCCGGCGGAGGTCTATCAGTGGCATCGCGAGGGCTTTGATCTGCCGGCGGGCTGCGAGATGCTGGCAGAGGGCGACGATTTTCCGGTGCAGGCGTTCCGCGCCGGGAGCTGCTTCGCGTTCCAGTTCCACCCCGATGTCACCACCGCGATGATGCACCGCTGGACCACCCGCGGGCATGAGCGCATGGCGATGCCCGGGGCGCGGCTGCGGACGGAGCACTTCGCCGGGCGCGCGGTCTACGATGTCGCTGAGCGGGCGTGGCTCGACCGCTTCCTGCGCGGCTGGCTGCGTCAGGACGTGCAGGGCTTCGACGGCGTCGCGGCCGCACCGCTGCTGGTCGCCGCGGAATAAGCTCATGCCCGCCGTGAGGCGGTGCGCATGCCGGTCGAATTGTGGTGACGTATCAGGCTTGTCTCGGGTCAGGCTTGTCGGGCGGGTGGTGGAGCCGAGGGGAATCGAACCCCTGACCTCCTCATTGCGAACGAGGCGCTCTCCCAGCTGAGCTACGGCCCCCCGCGCCGCGGTGCCATGGGCACCGCGAACAAGCGCGCCATTTACAGTCCAGCCCTGTGCCAAGTCAATGGCGTGTGCGTCTCGTCCGCGATTGTTTTCTCGGTCGTTTTGACCGCTTTCCGGATCGCCTCCCTTGTTCCTGTGAGAGCGAACCGGTAATTTGGCGGCGCAACCGATCGCCCCTGTTCCGTCGGGCGTAAGCCCGGTCAAGGTGGCGTCGAATCGCCTCAGAAATCCGTCTTTCCCGTCAGCGACCCGCACCGCGAGACAGATCATTCCATGCGCCCGATCCTTTCCATCATCGTTACCGTGCTTGACCTCTACAAGTGGCTGCTGATCGCTGCGGCAATTTTGTCATGGCTGATTGCGTTTGGCGTGGTGAACACCCGCAACCAATTCGTGGCATCGGTGACGGAGTTTCTTTACAGGATCACGGAGCCGGTCCTGCGCCCGATCCGCAAGAGGATGCCGGATCTCGGCGGGCTCGATATCTCGCCGATTATCGTGTTTCTCCTCATCTGGCTTATCCAGATGTACATCGCCGAATACATCTACCCCAACGTGTTCTGAGGCGTGTCGCAGACCGCGCTGCCGTGGCGCGACGCTGACGGCGGCCTCCTGCTCGTGGTGCGCGTCACCCCGCGGGGCGGGCGCGATGACCTCGACGGCATCGAGGTGATGTCCGATGGGCGCGCGGTCCTGAAGGTCAGGGTGCGGGCGGCGCCGGCGGACGGCGAGGCCAATGATGCGGTGACGCGATTGCTCGCCGCCCGGTTGAAGCTGCGGCGCAGCGACATCGAGATTTTAGCGGGCGCGACCGCGCGGGTGAAGCAAGTCAAGCTGCACGGCGACCCCCGGCATCTGGCGGCGCTGCTCGAGGCTGCGTGCGCGGCCGCGACCAAGGAGACGAAATGACGGCGCAGATCATCGACGGCAAGGTCATCGCAGCGGATCTGCGCGCACGTGTCGCGCAGGAGGTCGCGCGGGTGCAGCGCGACCACGCGCTCACGCCGGGTCTTGCAGTGGTGCTGGTGGGCAGCGATCCGGCGAGCGAGGTCTATGTCCGCAGCAAGGCCAAACAGACCCGTGCCGCCGGCATGGTGTCGTTCGAGCACACCCTGCCGGCCGATGTCGCGGAGAGTGACCTGCTGGCGCTGGTCGCCCAACTCAACGCCGACCCGTCGGTCCATGGCATCCTGGTGCAGCTGCCGCTGCCCAGGGGGCTCGACAGCCAGAAGGTGATCGCGGCGATCGATCCGGCGAAGGACGTCGACGGCCTGCATCCGGTCAATGCCGGACGCCTCGCCAGCGGCTTCAACGCGCTGACGCCAAGCACGCCGTTCGGCTCCATCATCCTGACCAAGACGGTGCATGCCTCGCTGGAAGGCATGAACGCCATTGTCATCGGCCGCTCCAATCTCGTCGGCCGGCCGCTGGTGCAGCTGCTGCTCAACGAGAACGCCACCGTGACCATCGCGCATTCGCGCACGCGCGACCTGCCGCAGCTGTGTCGCCAGGCCGATCTCGTCTATGCCGCGGTCGGCCGGCCGGAAATGGTGCGCGGCGACTGGATCAAGCCCGGCGCGGTGGTGATCGACGTCGGCATCAACCGTTTGCCGGCGGGCGCCGACGGCAAGAGCCGTCTGGTCGGCGACGTTGCCTATGACGAGGCGATGCAGGTGGCCGGCGCGGTCACGCCGGTGCCCGGCGGCGTCGGCCAGATGACGGTGGCATGCCTGCTGGTCAACACCCTGCGCGCCGCCTGCGCCATCAAGGGACTGCCGGCCCCGGCGGTCTGAGCCTGTCCGCGCGGCGCGATCGCCTCACGATGCGACGTTCTGCAGCAGCCGCCGATAGAAGCGGATGATGTCGGCATAGTTGTCGACCGACAGCCGCTCGTTGGTGCCGTGGAAACGGCTGAGGTCGGCGGGCTTGGCGCGCACCGGGACGAAGCGGAACACCTTGTCGGTGACGTTGATGTAGTTGCGCGAATCGGTCGCCGCGGTGAGCAGGCTCGGCGCCACCAGCACGTCGGGAAACACCTCGCGGATGGTCTGGTTCAGCGCGCGGTAGGCAAAGCTCGCGGTGCCGGTGATCGGCGGCGGGTTGCCGTTGCCGGCCGCCGGCTCGATGCCGATCCGGTCATTCTCGACGGTGCGGCGGACGTGCTCGATCACGCTGGCCTGGGTGTCGCCCGGCAGCAGGCGGAAATTCACCGTGGCCTCCGCATTGCCCGGCAGCACATTGTCCTTGTTGCCGGCATTGAAGATGGTCAGCGCGGTGGTGGTGCGGATCGCGGCGTCGGTGTTCGGCGTGCGGGCGAACTGCTGCAGCACCAGCGGTTTGAACAGCCACAGGTTGGACAGCACCGCACGGTTGACCAGGTCCATTTCGGGGGCGAGCGTCTCGAACATTTCGGGCAGCGGCGGCCGCAGCTGCGCCGGCATCTGGTTCTGCTCGAGCCTGGCGAGCGCCGCGCTCATCATGCCGATCGCGGTCTGCTTCGGCGGCAGCGACGAATGTCCGGGCGTCGCGCTCACCTTCAGGTTCAGCGTGGCGTAGCCCTTTTCGGCGACGCCGATCAGCGCCACCGGCTTGCTGAGGCCGCCGAGCACGCCGTCGAGAATCAGCAGACCCTCGTCGAGCACGAAGTCGAGCTTGACGCCGCGCGACGCCAGCAGGTCGGCGATCGCCTTGGCGCCGCGCTGGCCGCTGACCTCCTCGTCATGGCCGAAGGCGAAGTAGATGGTCTGGCGCGGGCGGAAGCCGGCTTTCGCGAGGCTCTCGGCGGCTTCCAGGATACCGAACAGGCTGCCCTTGTCGTCCCAGGCGCCGCGGCCCCAGATGAAGCCGTCGCGCACCACGCCGTCGAACGGCGGCACCTGCCAGTCCTGCTCGGTGCCCGGCGCGATCGGCACCACGTCCTGATGTGCCAACAGCGCGATCGGCGGCGCCTTCGGGTCGCTGCCCTCCCAGGTAAAGAGCAGGCTGTAGCGGCCGACAACCTCGCGCCTTGTCGCGGCATGGAACGCGAGAAAGCTCGCCGCGATATGCGCATGCAGCTTCAAGAACGCATCGGCGTTCTGGTCGGGTGCGGCGGCGTCGGAGATGGTCCTGAAACGGATGGCGGCGGCGAGCCGGTCGGCCGCGGGCTGGACCTCGAACGGAAGCGGCGCCAGCGGCGCGACTGCGACCTGGCGGGTGCGCAGGTTGACGGCATTGACGGTGACGATCGCGGCCACGGCCACCACTGCGGCAAGCAGCAGCATGACGATGGTCCGGAGGGATTTGAGCAGCCGTCGCATCAGCCGGTCTCGCGGCACAATCTGGCGGGGCGGATTTGGAGCGGGGACAGCGTGTCGGGCAAACGGCCGGACGTCAACCGTCCGGCAGCGGACTTAAGCCGTCCAGGCGAAGGCGACCTTGTCGAGGGTCTTGGGGCCGAACTGCTCGGACGAGCGCGCGACCATCCGGCCGCCGAGCGCGCGATAGAACTCCACCGCCGGCTCGTTGTCGGACAGCGCCCAGATCACCATGCTCTTGAGGCCGCTCTGGGCGAGATCGCGGCGCGCGGCGGCGAACAGCCGGCGGCCGAAGCCGAGACCCTGGAATTCAGGACGCAGATACAGCTCGTAGATCTCGCCTTCGAAATGCAGGCTGCGCGCGCGGTTGCGTCCGTAATTGGCATAGCCGGCGATCTGCTCGCCAAACGCCAGCACGCTGATGCGGCTGCCCTTGCGGATGGCGCTGTCCCACCACTGCGGGCCGCGCCGGTTGATCAGCTTTTCGAGCTCGGCACCGGGAATGATGCCCTGATAGGCTGCGCGCCACGCCTCATCGTGGGTCGAGGCCACCGCGGTGGCGTCGGATGTCTTGGCCTGTCGGACTTCGATGAGGATCGTGCTCATGACGCTCATCAAAGCAAGTCGGTGCCGCCGCTTCAAGGTCTATCGTTAATTATAGGTTAACATGTGGACTTTGGGCATCATGTTCCCGTCATGAACTGTATCGAAAGGGGACATGTTGCGGCGCGCTGCTTGCCTGCGACCGGCGCGGCCGCAATGATCGAACGAATGGTGATTGCCAAAGGGCTGAAAATTGCCGCCGCGTTCGCCGCGCTGATGGTGGTGCTGTGGTCAACCTCACCGCGTGCGCAAGGGCCGGGGTCGCCTTCGGATGATTCGCAGGCCCGGCCGCAGGTGTGGCGCATCCCGTCACCCGATACCGCCACCGTATCGCGCGCCTTCCTCTATCGCCCCGCCGGTGCGGGGCCATTCCGCCTGGCGGTCATTGCCCATGCCTCGACGCAGAATGCGATACGGCGGGCGCAGATGCCGCAGCCGCATTATCGCGCGCTGGCGAGCGCACTGGTCGGGCGCGGCTTTGCCGTGCTGGTCCCCGAACGGCCCGGCCATGGCTCGACCGGCGGGCCCTACCTCGAAGATCAGGGCGCCTGCGAGGGCGCCGACTATGTCGCCGCCGGCCGCGCCACGGCCGCATCGCTGCGCCTAGCCCTGGAGGCGATGCGCAACGAGCCGTTCATTCGCCGGGACGGCGCCATCGTCGTCGGGCATTCGGCGGGCGGCTGGGGGGCGCTTGCGCTTGCCGCCTCCGATCCACGTCTGATTGCGCGGATCGTGGTGTTCGCGCCGGGCCGCGGCGGCCATGCGGACGATCGCCCGCTCAAGGTCTGTGCCGAACAGCGGCTGATCGCCGCGGCCGGTACGTTCGGCGAGGGCGCGCGCATTCCCGTGACCTGGCTGGTGGCCGAGAACGACAGCTATTTCTCGCCGGCCTTGTCACAGCAGATGGCGCAGGCGTTTCGTGCCGGCGGCGATGCGGTGACGTTTCGGATGTGGGCATCGTCGGGCGACGAGGGCCACTGGCTTGCGGAACGCGACGAGGTGCGGGATGTGGTGAAGACGCTGGATCTGGAGCCCGCCACGGGGCGCGCGACCAGGCGGCGCAACGACAACAAGCAGATCGAGGGAGAACGCCAATGACGATGACGCGCCGCGGGTTCGGGGCCATGGTGCTTGCGGGAGGGGCCGTGATCGCCGCGCCGGCGGTGGTGCGTGCGCAGGGCACCGACAACAAGTTCGTCATGGGCTCGCCGATGCCGTCGGGTCATTCCGCCTCGACCTTCATGGCGGCCGCGGCGGATGCGATTCGCAAGGACACCAAAGGCGCGGTCGATATTCTGTTTCTGGCCGATAGCCAGCTCGGCTCGGAGGCCGACATGCAGCGGCAGCTGCGCACCGGCGGAATTCCCTTCCTGGTGGCATCGTGCTCGTCGCTGCAGAACCTCACCAACATCGCCGGCATGCCCGGCGTCGCCTACGCGTTCAAGGGCTATGACCCGTTGTGGGCCGCGCTCGACGGCGATCTCGGCGCCTTGATCCGATCCGCGCTGCAGAAGCTCGGCATGGTGTCGTTCAAGTGCCTCGACAACGGCTTTCGCAACGTCACCACCAGCACCCGTGCGGTCGTAAATGTGAGCGACCTGCAGGGGCTCAAGATCCGCGTGCCGCCGAGCCCGCTCCTGACCTCGCTGTTCCAGTCGCTGGGCGCGGCGCCGACCACCATCAGCATCGGCGAGCTCTACTCGGCGCTGCAGACCAAGGTCGCCGACGGCATGGAGAACTCGCTGGTGCAATTCGAGGCACTGAAGATCTACGAGGTGCAGCAGTATTGCGCGCTGACGCGGCACAGCTGGGACGGGCTGTGGGTGCTGAGCAACAGCCGGGTGTGGGAGGCGATGCCACCGGCGCACAGGGAGATCATCACCCACCATTTCGACGATGCCGTGCAGAAGCAGCACGAGGACTTCGCGAGGCAGGACATCGCGCTGAAGGCGACACTCGCGGCCAAGAACCTGCGCTTCAACGAGGTCGACCGGACTCAGTTTGTCCAGACGCTGGAGAAGGCCGGCTACTACCGGGACTGGAAGGCGAAGTTCGGCACCGAAGCCTGGGCCGCGCTGGAGAAATATACGGGGACGCTCGGCGGGTGAGGCCACTTTCGATGCGGCGTATCAGGAGCTCAAGGGGCGTGGATACGGCGTCGGTGGTGCGGCAACCAACTTTGTGGTAGGTTTAAGTCATGCCGACACCGAAGAAAAATCTCCCGAAGGAGGCTCTGGTAAAAGGGCATACCGTTGGCCGTGCCCGTTTTACCAAGATCAGTGAAGTTGAGGGCATCACGGTGTCGACCGCGATGCGAAAACGTGCTCGCTCGTCAACCGACCAGGGTTTGTCGGCCGAAGAAGCTCGTCGCCTTATCATAAGGGCATACCGCAAGAGCTAAGGGGCGAGCGTATGTATGATGCGGTCGACGACCCCTATACATACGATGGATCCACTGTTCTCAAGAACCTGCTTGATCTACGCACGGCCGATGAACTCGATGCGTTTGAGGCCGAAATCAGTATGCAGCGGGCGACGGAGCCGTTGCCAGATGGCGATCTCGATTTCGTGCACTACTGCGCCGTGCATCACCACCTGTTTCAAGACGTTTACGAATGGGCAGGGCAGCCGCGCACGGTGCGGATAGCGAAGGGCGGCAGTCCGTTCTGCTTCCCCGAGAACATTGTGAGCCAGGCCGAGAAATTGTTCGGTGAATTGAAGGTGGACAACTTCTATCAAGGTTTGTCGCAAAAAGATTTTGCCGAAAGATCCGCTCATTTTCTAGCCGAACTTAACGCAATCCATGCGTTCCGTGAGGGTAATGGACGTTCGCAGCTGACGTTCTTTGATATGCTGGCAACGCATGCTGGATATCATCTCAATATGGATAGGCTTGACGCTGGTCGAATGCTCCATGCCATGATTGCGAGCTTCGATGGCGACGAGATGCCATTGCGCGACCTGATCGTGGATCTCGTCGCCTAAGGTTGCGCAAGCTTTGGGGGCGGTTGCTTACTGAACTCGGCCCAGCACTTCCTTCGCCGCCCGCTCGCCGCTGTCGCGTGCGCCGTGGGCGGTGGAGAAGAAATTCGGTGAGGTGGCTTCGCCGGCGAAGAACAGGCGGCCATCGACGGGAGCTGCGAGTTTGGCGCGGTCGCCGGCATGGCCGGGCAGCGCGTGGGAGTAGGCGCCGAGCGCAAAGGGATCGCGTCCCCAGCGCGAGGCGGCAAGTGGCCGCAGCTTGCTGCGATAGTCGGATCCGAGCAGCGCCACGATGTCGTCGATCGCCTGCGCGGCCAGCGCGCCCTCGCCGGCATCCTCGAGCGCGCGGGCATAGCTGCCGCCGAAGAAGCCGGACACGCAGGGCAGGCCCATGGGACGCAGGTGGTAGCTGCCGATGCCGGCGCGGTCGGTCGCGGCGTAGAGATGGCCGTCGGCGGGCAGGTCGGTGTCGCCGTCGAGCGCCAGCATCACCTTGTCGTCGAGGCCGAGCGGCAAGCCGCCCGCGGCATCGATCTTGTCGGGCAGCGCTGGTGAGAAGCGGATCGCCTCGCGCGCGAGCAGGCTGGTCGGCGTGGTTATGATCACCTTGCCTGCGGTCAGCGTGCCGCGTGCGGTCTCGATTCGAATGGTCGTGCTGGAGTGATCGATCAGCGTGACCGCGGCGTTGAGCGCCACCCGGCAGGGCGTGCCATAGGCCGCGATCAGCGCGCCATAGCCGCGGACGAGGCGCCAGTTGACCTCGGTGTCCTCGTAGGCGTCCATGTCATAGACCGAGACGCGGTCGAGCTCGCAGCCATTCACATAGGTGGAGATGGCGTGCATCAGCGGATTCCAGGGATCGCCGGGGACGAGCCAATCGCTCGCGGCGCTGTCCTGCGGCAGGTCGGCGGCGGCTTCGGCGCGGTCGTAGAAGGCGTCGAGCGCCGCGGTGAACGCGGCGCGGCGGTCTGGTGGAAAGCCGACATTGAAGGTCTGCTCGCGCCAGCGCGGCCTGCTGGTGTTGATGGCGAAGCCGAGCTCGCGCGCGATCGGCACGAACGCGTTCTTGTCGGCGGAATGCAGCCACTCGCAGCCGAGGTCGAACGGGATACCGCCCGCGAGCGTCATCGTGTGGCTGCGCCCCCCGATGCGGTCGCGTGCCTCGAGGATCAGGACTGACAGGCCGGAGTGCTCTAGCGTCCGCGCCGCCGCCAGTCCGGCCGCGCCGGCGCCGATGATCGCAACATCGACATGAGATGGAAGGCTCAACGGTCCTCTCCTGACCGCGTAATGCGGAAGCGTACGCGTACTTGAGAGCCGTCTGGCAGGTCAAGAATACCCGTCCGCTGCCCCACCTTGATTTTAGATCCCTTCGGCTTCTCGAACTGAGGCGGATAGGCGGTCAAGAGGCGCGAACCGAGAGCTAAGACGTAAACAAGCGCATCGCTCGATCGGAGGTGGACTAGATAAACGGCAGCCCCAAGCCTTTTTCGCTGAACAAGATCAGCGCGCTTTTTCTTGATATCTTTGATGATTCCAGAAAATTCGCCAGGCTCAAGAACTATGCCATAGCGAGAAAAGAGTCTTCTGTGAAAGTGCCAGTGTTCGATGGGAATTGAAGCACCATTCCATCGTTCGTCAAAACGAATTGGAATGGTGCCCAATTTCGTGCCCTAGATCACCCGGCGAGGACTTCCTTGGTCTTCTCGGCGCGCTTGCGCTCGTTCGGATCGAGGTGCTTCTTGCGCAGCCGGATCGACTTCGGCGTCACCTCGACGAGCTCGTCGTCCTCGATGTACGCCAGCGCCTTTTCCAGCGTCATGCGGATCGGCGGGGTCAGGCGCACCGCTTCATCCTTCGACGTGGTGCGGATGTTGGTGAGCTGCTTGCCCTTGAGCACGTTGATCTCGAGGTCGTTGTCGCGGGTGTGCTCACCCACGATCATGCCGCGATAGACCTTCCAGCCCGGCTCGATCATCATCGGGCCGCGGTCTTCCAGCTTGAACATGGCGTAGGCCACCGCCTCGCCCTGGTCGTTGGAGATCAGCACGCCGTTGCGCCGGCCAGCGATCTCGCCCTTGTACGGCGCATAGCCGTGGAACAGGCGGTTCATGATCGCGGTGCCGCGGGTGTCGGTCAAAAGTTCGCCCTGGTAGCCGATCAGGCCGCGGGTCGGAGCGTAGAACACCAGCCGCAGGCGGTTGCCGCCCGACGGCTTCATCTCGATCATCTCGGCCTTGCGCTCGCTCATCTTCTGCACGACGACGCCGGAATGCTCCTCGTCGACGTCGATGACGACTTCCTCGATCGGCTCCTGCCACTGGCCGGCGTCGTCCTTCTGCAGCACGACGCGCGGACGCGACACCGACAGCTCGAAGCCTTCACGGCGCATGGTCTCGATCAGAATGGCGAGCTGCAGTTCGCCGCGGCCCGACACTTCCATCGCATCCTTGTCGGCGGCTTCCACCACGCGCAGCGCGACGTTGCCTTCGGCTTCGCGCAGCAGGCGGTCGCGGATCATACGGCTCGTGACCTTGTCGCCCTCGGTGCCGGCGAGCGGCGAGTTGTTGACGATGAACGACATCGACACGGTCGGCGGATCGATCGGCTGGGCGACCAGCGGGGTCTCGACGGTCGGGTCGCAGAAGGTGTCGGCGACGGTGCCCTTGGTCAGCCCGGCGATGGCGACGATGTCGCCGGCTTCGGCTTCATCGAGCGGCACGCGCTCGAGGCCGCGGAACGCGAGGATTTTCGAGATACGACCCTGCTCGACCAGCTTGCCGTCGGACGACAGCACCTTGATGGTCTGGTTCGGCTTGATCAGACCCGAGGAGATGCGGCCGGTGATGATGCGGCCGAGATAGGGGTTGGCCTCGAGAATGGTGCCGATCATGCGGAACGGGCCTTCCTCGACGGTCGGCGGCGGCACATGGCGCAGGATCAGGTCGAACAGCGGCTGCATGCCCTGGTCCTTCGGACCCTCGAAGCTCTCGGCCATCCAGCCCTGCTTGGCGGAGCCGTACAGGATCGGGAAGTCGAGCTGCTCCTCGCTGGCGTCGAGCGCCGCGAACAGGTCGAACACCTCGTTGATGACCTCGGTCGGGCGGGCGTCGGGACGGTCGACCTTGTTGATGACGACGATCGGCTTGAGGCCGACCTTGAGCGCCTTGGACACCACGAACTTGGTCTGGGGCAGCGGGCCTTCCGCGGCGTCCACCAGCACCAGCGCGCCGTCGACCATGTTCAGGATGCGCTCGACCTCACCGCCGAAGTCGGCGTGGCCGGGGGTGTCGACGATGTTGATGCGGGTCTCTTTCCACTGCACCGACGCCGCCTTGGCGAGGATGGTGATGCCGCGCTCGCGTTCGAGATCGTTGGAGTCCATCGCGCGCTCGGTGACCTTCTGGTTGTCCCGGAAGGTGCCGGACTGCTGAAGCAGCTTGTCGACGAGGGTGGTCTTGCCATGGTCGACGTGAGCGATGATGGCGACGTTGCGCATATTCATGGGCGTCTATTCTTTCAGCTCTTTAAAACGCAGGGGCGTGAGATGAGGGGGCGTCGATGGCCATCCGGTCTGCCGAAGCCTGTTCCGGCGAAGTGGAGCCTGAAAAAGGCGGTGCCCGGCTCTGTCCGAACCGGGCACTCTCACGCGTTGCGGCGCAATATAGTCAGAATTCGCCCAAAAACAACGGCAAATGCCGGGCGGCCGGCCATTTTGATGGGGCGGAACCGGACCTTCGGAAACCTCCCGGGAGCCTCGGGACGCCCCGGATTATGTCAGATTTATCAACGGCGGGTCGCTGCCCGGATCAACAAGGCGCCGAGCAGGGCGATGAGGAAGGTGACGGCGAAGATACCCAGGATCATCCCATCGGCTATTCCGCCGCCGGACATCAGCCCGATCCCGCCCACCACCAGCGAGCAGAGCCCCGGCAGCAGCATGATGATGCCGGCGATGACCATGATGGCCGTCAGGCAGCCGCTGCGGGCGGGTTGCGGGGGCTGGGCCGGGGGAGGGGTATCCGGGGTGCTCATTCCTTCATCTCCTGGCTCAGACGCGCCCGGATCTGGTCGATGCGACCGTCGCGATAGAACAGGTTGTAGGTGTCAAACGGGATGATCTGGCCGTTCGGTGTCACGAAATGGACGCACGAGCGCTTGACGTTGCCGACGCAGAAATTGAAGCGATCGAGAAACTGCACGATGGTGACGCGAAACACGTTCTCATAGCTCAGGCCATCCGGCACCTGGAAGCTCGGCAGGCAGCACAGCAGTTCGGCGACGCGGTCGCTGGTGTTGAGCGGCCCCGAGGACAACGAGAACAGGTCGACGAATTTCTCCCGCAGCGCCGGATATTTTTCCGGGCTGATGGTGTTGGGCATGACAGCGACCAGCTGGTCGTGGGGGATCAGCGAGGTCAGTGGCAGCACACTGTCGCCGTCACGCAGGCCGTAGCCGATGGAAATGCTTTCGGGATTGCAGGGCAGCGGGATCATGTCGCGGTCGCCGAACACGCCGGTTTCGACCACCCGCCGGCGGATATCGGACAGCATGATGCGGTCAGTGGTCTTGTCGAACCCCTCGTTGCGGCCGGCGTCCTGCACCGGCTGGAAGGTGACGCCACGGACACAGCGCCAGCCGAGCGCATGGCGAACGATGTCGCCGATCTCGTGATCGTTGACGCCGCGTTTCACGGTCGCCACCAGTGTCGTGGAAATTCCGTGGGCTTCCAGGTTCTCCAGCGCCTGCTGCCGAATCCGGCGTAAATCAGCGCCGCGCAGGTTGACCAGGGCGTCGCGCGCCAGCGAATCGAACTGCAGGTAGATTTCGAGCCCGCGCTTGTTGGCTGCGAGTTGCGCCACGAATTCCGGCTCGCGTGCGATGCGCAGGCCGTTGGTGTTGATCATGACATGGCGGATGGGGCGGGCGCGCACCGCATCGAGGATGGCGAAGAAGTCCGGATGGAGCGTGGGTTCGCCACCGGAGATCTGCACGAGGTCGGGTTCACCCTCGCTGGCCACCAGGGCGTCCAGCATCCGCTCGATGGCGGGCAGCGGCAGGAAGTGCGAGCGTGCCGGCGAGGATTCGGCAAAGCACACCGGGCAGGTCAGGTTGCAGTGGTCTGTCACCTCGATCAGCGCGAGGCAGGAATGCTGCTCATGGTCGGGGCAGAGACCGCAATCGAACGGGCAGCCGAATTCGGTGCGGCTCTGGAATGTCAGCGGCCTGTCGCCCGGCTTGATGAAGTCCTTGCAGCGCCGCCAGTAGGCGGCATCCGTGGAAACGAGGGTCGACTGCACACCGTGCTTGCTGCAGCGCTTTTCGTACCAGACCTCGTCGCCGATAATCTGGATCTTCGTCGGCACCAGCGCCAGGCAGGTCTCGCAGAGCGATTGGGTCTGGCCCCAGAAGATGTAGGGGCGCGATCTACGCAGCGCGGCGGTCATCAAGCATGTCCCTGTCTGGGGCGCGGGGAGGGGCCGTCGCCAGCATGACCACGGCGTAGAGCATGATGGCAAACGACAGCAGATGAAACAATGTCAGCGGGCCGATCAGCCCGGCATAGGGCTTCAAGAACTCCCAGACAAAACGCTGCAGGCCATAGAACGCAAGAGCGAGGTAGAAGCCGTTGGTGATGACGAAACTGTTTCGTTGCATCACCATACCGACATACCAGGCGGCGAAGATCGCCATCGCGGCGCATTCGTAGAGCTGTACCGGGTGGCGCTGTATGCCGTCGCCGAAATCGTGCCCCCAGGGCAACGCCGTCGGTATTCCGTACGTGAAGTCGTCGAGGCCTGCGGCGTAGCAGCCGATGCGGCCGAGCGCGATTCCGATCGCCAGCGGCAGCGCGAAACGCGCACCCGTGCGCTGTGCGATACCATTGGCCTGCTTGTAGAGCTCGATGGCGACGATACCGCCGGCCAGCGCCCCTTCGATCGACCGGGCGATGCCGGGCAGTCCTGAGAGCCACAGATTCAGTGAGCCGAACAGGTAGGCGCCCGATCCGGCGCCGAACAGCAGCGCTGCGATATAGGGCAGCCTGAATGACTGGGCCGGAAACTGGATACGCCGGACACGCGTCAGCCACAGGGCCGCCGCCGCCGCCGCCAGCCACGCCGCGATGTCGAATACGACATGAAGGGCCGCCCCGCTCATGCCACCTGCTTAGCCGATTCGGCCGATGAGTGTGTCGCGACGGCTCGCCTGGAGGTGCGGCGGTTGTCGATCAGCCGAGCTTGGGGTCGAGCGTCACCGACCACAGTGCGGTATCAGCCCGGTCCCGTAGCGTCACGGTCAGCTGTCCGCTCGCGCCGTCGATCACACAATGGCCGAAGAACTGCATTCCGGCCGACGGCGGCAGGTTCTGCCGGTCGGCCCCGGGCGCCTTGATGAACTTGATCTCCGGCCCGAAGGTGTTGTCCATCGGGTTGGGGCCGAAGGTGCCGGCGTGCAGCGGCCCCGATACGAACTCCCAGAACGGGTCGAAGTCCTGGAACTGGGCCTTGTCCGGGTTGTAGTAGTGCGCGGCGGCGTAGTGCACGTCGGCGGTCAGCCACACCGTGTTGCGCACGCCCGCCGACTTGATGAAGCGCAGGAGGTCGGCGATCTCGAGCTCGCGCCCGCGCGCCGGGCCGTCGCCCTGGGCGATGGCTTCAGAGCCCTTGCGATTGGCGGCGTCGTCATAGACCACGATGCCGATCGGCATGTCGGAGGCGATCACCTTCCAGGTCGCGCGCGACGCCAGCAGTTCGCGCTTCAGCCAGGCCAGTTGCTCGGCGCCGATGAAGTAGGCATCGGGGCCGTAGACCGTCTGCAGGTTGTCGCCGTTCGCGCCGCGGTAGCTGCGCTCGTCCAGCATGAAGATGTCGAGATGCGGCCCATAGTTGATGGTGCGGTAGACGCGCCCGGGCTCCACGATGCTCTCGCGCATCGGGTACATCTCGTGGAAGGCGCGCGCGGCGCGGGCCGCCAGCAGCGTGATGTCACGCTCCTTGTAGGCGTCGGGCAGTTGCTTGGACAGCGACCAGTTGTTGGTCACCTCGTGGTCGTCCCACTGCACGAAGATCGGCACCTCGGCATTGAAGGCGCGCAGATTGTCGTCGAGCAGGTTGTATTTGTGCGCGGCGCGGTACTCGGCAAGCGTCTCCGCCACCTTGGCCTTTTCCGGGATGGTGATGTTCTTCCAGATCTTGCCGTCGGGCAGCTTGACCTCGGCCGGGATCGGGCCGTCGGCGTAGATGGTGTCGCCGGAGTGGATGAAGAGGTCCGGGTCGTGCTTGCGCATCGCCGCGAACGTGGTCATGCCGCCGTCGTCCGGATTGATGCCCCAGCCCTGGCCGGCGACGTCGCCGCCCCATACGAAGCTGACGTCGCGGCGGCTTGCCGGCGCGGTGCGGAAGCGCCCGACCACCGGTTCGCCGACGATGTCGATATGGGAGAGGTCGCGGAAACGCGCGCGGTAGAAGATGGTCTGGTCGGACGGCAGGTTCTCGATCAGCATCTTGGCGGTGAAATCGCTTTCCGGCAGTGCGGTGATCGGCGGCAGCGCGCGGGCGTCCTTGAACGATTCCGTGGTCGCAACCTCGACCAGCAGCTGCGCCGGACGGTCGGCGCGGGCCCACACCACGCCGCTGCCCTGCGACACGTCGCCGGCCTGCACGCCATGGCTGATCTGCGGCCGGTCCGCGGCACGGCTGAGATAGGGCGCGGCGAGGCCGCCGAATGCGGTCGCTGCGCCGGTCGCGGCTGCGGTGGTCAGAAAGCGGCGACGCGAGAGATGACGGACGCGGATCGGCATGGCGGGTCTCCCTGTCTCTGGGCCGTCCAAGGCCAGACCATGGAAAGCCGTACTGACAGGCTGAAAACGGATTTGTGAAAGTTCGATGACGGCGCCGGACGTGTCGTCCGGTCCTTGTCAGCCCTGCGCGCGCAGCGGCACCGGCGCACGTGGCGGTTGCGCCGTCAGCATGCTGCGGCGGTCGGCGACGGCGGTGTGGAACTGCTCGAGCGCGATATTGAAGGCGGTGAGCGGGCCATCGTCGATGGCGCCATCCTCGTAGCAGTGCAAGGTGTCCTTCAGGATCTCGTCGGCTTCGGACTGCAGCGAGTCGAGTTCCTCATGGCTGCCGGCCTGGCGGGCCTGCGACAGCATCTCCAGCAGGCGCACGCGCAGCGAGCTGTTGTTCTGGCGCTCGTCGCGCTTGAGGTAGCCGGCGAACCAGGCGCCGAGCGAACCCATGGCGGACAGACCCATGATGCCCCACCAGATGAAATCGCTGTAGCGGTCGAGGAACGTCTTTTCCTCGCCGTCGACATAGGCCTCCGCACCGGGATGCGCCGGAATCGAGGCATCCTTGTCGGTGTCGGGGGTCTCGATCTTCGATGCCGCCGGCACGTCCGGGATCAGGCTCTGGCGCACGGCGAAGATCTGCCGCGTCAGCATCGCAGCGGTGACCTCCGACAGCGATTTGCGCGCCACGATGAGGTGCGAGAAGCTGATGGTCTTGATCTCGTCGTCCGGGCGGGGCGGTACGCCGCCGAGCGCCCCGGCCGGAATTTCGGCCACGTCATAGGCGGGCACGTTCTGGGCGATCGCGTCGGCCGCATCGATGGCGAGGAAGGTCGGCTCGCCGCCATCGCGCTGCGACGCTGCCAGCGCATCCATGGTCACCTTGCTGTTCAGCGGCCCGGCGGCGAGCAGCGCATCGACCTTCTGCGTGCGCACTGCCTCGGCCACCTCACCGGTCGAGAACTGCACGACCTCGACCTTGGCGGGATCGACGCCATACTGGCGCAGGATGGTGTTGAGCAGGTTGACGTTGGCGGGGGTGCGGCCGATCACGCCGATGCGGCGGCCTGCGAGATTCTGGATTTTCTTGATCGCGCTTCTCTTCTTGCCCTTGCCGGCGGACGGCACCCACAGCACCGCGAGATTCTTGCGCAGCACGGCGATGCTGGCGGCATCCTTCGGCACCTCGAGGTCGCCGCGGATCACCGCGAGATCGACCGTCTTGTTGGCGAAGGCCGCGGCGCTGGCGACCGCGCCGTCGGTGACGATGGTCTTCAGGCGGATATAGCCGCCGCGGTCGCGTGAGAAGGCGTGCGACAGCGCCTGGACCACCTTGACGTCCTCGCTGTTCGGCGGGCCGACCGCGATCTTCAGGGTCACAGGCCGCATGGCGATATAGATCGCACCGACGACCACCAGCACGATGGCGAGCGCGACCGCGAGCGGCATGAAAATGCCCGCCCCTTTCGGCGGGCGCTTGGCGCGGATCGGCGTCGGCTCCGGCGTGCTCGGCGCAGGGGCGCTCGATGCCGGAGACCGCGAAAACAGCTGCGCGAGGTTCAGGTTCATCCGCATCGGCCCGTTTGAGAGCAGAATTATAGCAAATTTGGGAACCGGCGACATGTTCCCGGCCGGCATGGTTACCGGTTCCATCCGCGAGCGCTCAGCGGCAAGCCGGGTTAGGATGGGAACGGTCCGACCAGGGATCAAGGGTGTGACGACAGGAGGGTATCATGGATCAGCGTCTGACCGGCGCGGCACGCGCGGCGGCACTGGCCGAATTGTCCGGCTGGTCCGAGGTCGAGGGGCGGGACGCCATCGCCCGCACCTTCGTGTTCAGGGATTTCAACGAGGCGTTCGGCTTCATGACCCGCGTGGCGCTGGAGGCCGAGAAGCGCGACCACCATCCGGAATGGCGCAACGTCTACAAGACCGTGGAGGTGGTGCTGGCGACCCATGACGCCGGCGGCGTCACGGTGCGGGACATCGCCCTCGCCAAGGTCATGGATCGCATCGCGGCGCGCGGAACCTGAGCACGGCGCGGCGATGTCGCGCAGTTGTCATCTTGCAGCGGCTGGGGGCGCCCCCCACCTGAGCGGCAGTTGTTGATGCGATCGTCGGGTTCCGCCGGCGAGCAGGTCGCCATGTGGGGCGTCGAGGAGCAATTGGTCGTGACCACCGAACACACCGTGGATTTCGAGCCGGCCGAACGGCTGGCGAAGGACCATGCGCGGGTGCGCCGGGAGTTCTGGGCCAAGATCAAGAAGGTGGCGGCACGGCTGCCCTTCGCCGAGGATCTGCTGGCGGCGTATTACTGCGCCTTCGATCGGCAGACGCCGCGCCATGTGCAGGCGTCACTGCTCGGCGCGCTCGCCTATTTCATCCTGCCGTTCGATGTCATCCCCGATGTCATGCCGCTGCTCGGCTTTACCGATGACGCGGCCGTGCTCGCCACCGTGATCCGGCTTGTCTCGAACCACATCCGTTCCGACCATCGCGATGCGGCGCGAGCCGCCCTGCAGCGGCTGAAGGACGGCGTGACGCCGGCCACGGAGTGATCGCATCGACCGGCGTGGACCGGTCGATGCGCACGCGGTCGTATCACGGATGCAGGATCACCTTGCCCATCGCCTGGCGGCCCGCCAGAACCTTGAGCGCTTCCGCGGTCTGCGCCAGCGGGAAGGTGCGGTCGACATGCGAGGAAATCTTGCCCTCGGCGGTCCACTGCACCAGCTTCTGCAGGTTGGCACGATTCTTCTCCGGATTGAGCCGCGCCCAGGCGCCCCAGAACACACCGCGGATGTCGCAGCCCTTGAGCAGCGCGAGGTTGAGCGGAATCTTCGGAATGTCGCCGGCGGCGAAGCCGATCACCAGGAAACGGCCTTCCCAGGCCACCGAGCGCAGCGCCGCTTCGGCATAGGCGCCGCCGACCGGATCGAACACGATGTCGACGCCCTTGCCGCCGGTCAGTGTCTTGAGGCCTTCCTTGAGATCGTCCCTGGCGTAGTTGAGGGTCAGCTCGGCGCCATGCTGCTTGGCGAAGGCGAGCTTCTCGTCGGACGACGCGCAGGCGATGACCTTCAGGCCCATCAGCTTGCCGAGCTCACAGGCGGCAAGGCCGGTGCCGCCGGCGGCGCCGAGCACCGCGAGCGTCTCGCCGGGCCTCGGCCGTGCGCGATCCTCCAGTGCATGCAGCGCGGTGCCGTAGATGATGATGATGCCGGCGGCGCGGTCGTAGTCGAGATTGTCGGGAATCTTCACCGCCTGCATCGCCGGCACAGCGATCTTCTCGCGTGCGCCGTTGTGGCCGCACGACGCGACCACGCGATCACCGGCCTTGAGATCGGTGACGCCCGCGCCGACGCTCTCCACCACGCCGGCGACTTCGGCCGCGGGCGAGAACGGAAACGGCGGCTTGATCTGGTACTTGCCCTGAATCATCAGCAGGTCGAAGAAATTCAGCGCCGCCGCCTTGATGGCGATCACCACTTCGCCGGGCGCCGCGACGGGATCGGGCACATCCGCCAGCACGAGATCATCGGGGCCGCAGTATTGAGAACACAGGATGGCTTTCATGGCAGTCACCTGAATCGAGAGGACGAGGATTCAACCTGCATTCTTCATGGCGGATTTGAGGCCATGCGACAATCTGATTCACGATCGCTGCGCGATCTTGCGAACGTGCGCAGTTCGTCGCAACCTGCTTCCCAAACAGGCATTTCCCGGTTATTCCAAGAGTCGGAATATCAAACACACATGATCAATCGCAGCATCGGCGGAGCGAGGGGCCAACCCGCCGACGGCGATGATCCGTACACCTGCAAGCGAGGCTCGACGATGTTCAAGCGGCAAAACCTGGCGATGCGTTCGGCGACGGTGCTGCTGTCGGGTGCGCTGTGCATGGCCGCCTCGCAGCTGGCGCTGGCGCAGGGCGCGAAATCGAAAGCTGCGGCCAAGCCCGCGGCAGCCAAGCCGGAGGCGAAACCGCCGAGCATCGGCGGCGCCGAACCGACGCTGGTCGGTCAGTTCGGAACCTGGGGCGCTTACACCGCGATGCCGAACGGCAAGAAGGTGTGCTTCGCGCTGGCCAAGCCGACGTCGTCGAAAACCCATCCGGCGAATCGTCCGCGTGATCCCGCCTATGTGTTCGTGTCGACACGGCCGTCGGAGAAGGTCGTCAACGAGGTGTCGGTGATGATCGGCTACCAGCTGAAGCCGGGATCGGAATCCACGCTCGAGGTCGGTGGCGCGCGCTACGCGATGTACACCCAGGGCGATGGTCTCTGGATCAAGAATGCCGCGGAAGAGGAGCGCATGGTCGAGGCGCTGCGGCGCAGCACCGACGTCACCGTCAAGGGCGTGTCGGCGAAGGGCACCGAGACCACCGACACGTTCTCGCTCAAGGGGCTGTCCCAGGCGCTGGATCGCCTCGCCCAGGACTGCCGCCGCTGAGTGGCGGCGCCGGTCGCCGTCCCGATGCTGTCCGCCGGGTGGAACCGGCTGCAGGATTGCAGAAAACGGCTATCTGGAGCGGGTGTTTCAGGGTAAAGGAATGGCCGCCGCGGGCGGGTTCCGCAGGTGTCCGGCGAGGCCGCCGGGCAGGGCCGCAGGCCCGAACCGCCCCGAGGATGAGCGGCCGTTGCCGCCGCAGGATCAGAGATTTCGGATGACCCAGATGCCGCAGGAAGCCGGATCGTCGCGCGCGCCCGATGGGCGTGAGCTGTCGCGCGCCGCGCCGCCGCTGGAGAAGACGCCGCTCGAGAGCTATGTCGCGCCGGACAAGCCGTCGCTGATCGGGCTGTCGCGGCCCGAGCTGATGGACCGCCTCGGCGATCTCGGCGTGCCGGAGAAGCAGCGCAAGATGCGCGCCCAGCAGCTGTGGCGCTGGATGTATGTCCGCGGCGCCCAGAGCTTCGAGGACATGTCCGACGTCTCCAAGGACATCCGCGCGCAGCTTGCGGAGCACTTCACGGTGGCGCGGCCGGAGGTCGTCGCCGAGCAGATCTCCAGCGACGGTACCCGTAAGTGGCTGCTGCGGCTGCCGAGCGGCCATGCCTCCGAGCGGCCGCACGAGGTCGAGTGCGTCTATATCCCGGAGACCGACCGCGGCACGCTGTGCGTGTCGTCGCAGGTCGGCTGCACGCTGAACTGTTCGTTCTGCCACACCGGCACCCAGCGCCTGGTGCGCAACCTCACCGCCGGCGAGATCGTCGGCCAGGTGATGGTGGCGCGCGACCGCCTCAATGACTGGGTCGACCGCGAGACGCCGAACGGCAACCGCCTCGTCACCAACATTGTCATGATGGGCATGGGCGAGCCGCTGTACAATTTCGATGCGGTGCGCGATGCGCTGCTGATCGTGTCCGACAACGAGGGCATCGGGCTGTCGCGCCGCCGCATCACGCTGTCGACCTCCGGTGTGGTGCCGAACATCGCCCGCACCGGCGACGAGATCGGCGTCATGCTGGCGATCTCGCTGCATGCGGTGCGTGACGAGCTGCGCAACGAGCTGGTGCCGCTCAACCGCAAATACCCGATCGCCGAGCTCTTGGACGCCTGCCGCAACTATCCCGGCGTCTCCAACGCCCGCCGCATCACCTTCGAGTATGTGATGCTCAAGGGCGTCAACGATTCGCTCGACGATGCGCGGCTGCTGGTCAAGCTGCTCAAGGGCATCCCGGCCAAGATCAATCTCATCCCGTTCAATCCCTGGCCCGGCAGCAAGTACGAGTGCTCGGACTGGGACCAGATCGAGAAGTTTTCCGAATACGTCTTCAACGCCGGCTACTCGTCGCCGGTGCGCACGCCGCGCGGCCGCGACATCCTCGCGGCCTGCGGCCAGCTCAAGTCCGAGACCGAGAAGCTGTCGGCGCGCGAGCGTCAGGCGCTGCGCGCCATGGCAATGACGGACTGAGCGGCCCCTGATGGCGCTGCTCGTCCGCATCATCGTCATCTTCGTCGGCTTCTTCGCCGCGAGCCTTGCCGCCGCGGCGGTGGTGATCGCCGCGGTGCTGATGCCGGAATGGAGTGATGTCAATCTTGGCCTCGACGACACCACCATGTCGCTGATCGCGACCTTCGGCTTCATCTTCATCAGCGGCTTCGCGCTGCTGCCTGCCATGATCGTGGCGCTGATCACCGAGGCGTTCGCGATCCGCAGTCTCGTGGTCTACGCTCTCGGCGGTGCCGCGGTCGGCGCGGCCTGCTACCTCAGTCTCGTGCCGTTCGACACCACCTCGATGTCGTTCGTCGGCATCATCCGCCGCGAGCTCGAGGTCCTGACCGGCGCCGGCATCGTCGCCGGCTTCGTTTACTGGCTGATCGCCGGCCGCAACGCCGGCGCCTGGCGCAATCCGCCGTCCGAACGGCCCACCGCTCCCTGAACGGCTCCCTGACATGAATCGCACCGGACTTTTCATTGCGCTCGCGCTGTCGCTCGTCTTCGTGGTGGTGTTCGGGCTGCATCCCGAGATCGACCTCAAGGTCGCAGCCTGGTTCTACGATCCCGTGACCAGGAGCTTCCCGGTCAAGGGCGACGGCCTTGCGAACGTCTTGCGTGACGCCGCGATGTGGATTGCCTGGGGGTTCGCCGCGCCGTCGATCGTCGCGGTGGTGGTCAAGTTCATCCGTCCGGACAGGCCGCTGCTGGTTCGGGGCCGCACCGTGGCCTTCATCCTGATCACCATCATCCTGTCCCCCGTCGTGCTGTCGAACCTCACCTTCAAGAGCTATTGGGGGCGGCCGCGCCCGGTGATGGTCACTGAGTTCGGCGGGCCCTGGACCTTCAAGCCCTGGTACGATCCGAGCGGCGAATGCCGCAGGAACTGTTCATTCTTCTCCGGCGAGGGTTCGACCGCGTTCTGGACCTATGCGCCGGCCGCCCTGGCGCCGCCGGCGTGGCGACCGCTGGCCTATGTCGGGGCGACGGTGTTCGGGGTCCTGACCGGCGGCCTGCGGATGGCGTTCGGCGGGCATTTCCTGACCGACGTCCTGGTCTCCGGGCTGGTGTCGTTCTGGGTGGTCTGGATCGTCCATGCCCTGATCTACCGCTGGGCGGCGACACGCTGGACCGACGAGGCGATCGATGCGGCGTTGACCCGGTGGGCGATGCCGGGCTACCGGTGGCGGCTGAGGGTGTTGCGCCGCTGAGCGTTGGCCTATAGTCCGGCCGAAATCCGGCGGCCGGACCCGCCAGATCGAACAAAATTCCATAGGGTTTTCATGACGAAGGACGTGAAGAAGGTCGTGCTCGCCTACTCTGGTGGGCTCGACACCTCGATCATTCTGAAGTGGCTGCAGACCACCTATGGCTGCGAGGTCGTCACCTTCACCGCCGACCTCGGCCAGGGCGAGGAGCTGGAGCCGGCGCGCCAGAAGGCGCTGCTGCTCGGCATCAAGCCGGAAAACATCTTCATCGAGGACCTGCGCGAGGAATTCGTCCGCGACTACGTCTTCCCGATGTTCCGCGCCAACGCGGTCTATGAGGGCCAGTACCTGCTCGGCACCTCGATCGCCCGGCCGCTGATCGCCAAGAAGCAGATCGAGATCGCCGAGAAGGTCGGCGCCGACGCCGTGTCCCATGGCGCCACCGGCAAGGGCAACGACCAGGTGCGGTTCGAGCTCGGCTACTACGCGCTCAAGCCCGACATCACCATCATTGCGCCGTGGCGTGAGTGGGACCTGCGCTCGCGCGAGCAGCTGATCGCGTTCGCCGAGGCGCACCAGATCCCGATCGCCAAGGACAAGCGCGGCGAAGCGCCGTTCTCGGTCGACGCCAACCTGCTGCACGCCTCCTCCGAGGGCAAGGTGCTGGAGGATCCGGCGCAGGAGGTGCCCGACTACGTCTACTCGCGCACCATCGATCCTGAGAAGGCGCCGGACCAGGCGACCTACATTACCGTCGACTTCGAGAAGGGCGACGCGGTTGCGATCGACGGCGTCAAGCTGTCGCCGGCGTCGCTGCTCGCCAGGCTCAACGAGCTCGGCCGCGCCAACGGCATCGGCCGCCTCGATCTCGTCGAGAACCGCTTCGTCGGCATGAAGTCGCGCGGCATGTACGAGACCCCCGGCGGCACCATCCTGCTGGTCGCCCATCGCGGCATCGAGCAGATCACGCTCGACCGCGGCGCGGCGCACCTCAAGGACGAGCTGATGCCGAAGTATGCCGAGCTCGTCTACAACGGCTTCTGGTTCTCGCCGGAGCGCGAGATGCTGCAGGCGGCGATCGACAAGAGCCAGGAATTCGTCACCGGCCAGGTGCGGCTCAAGCTCTACAAGGGCAACGTCATCCTGGTTGGCCGCAACAGCAGGTACTCGCTGTACGATCAGGACCTCGTCACCTTCGAGGAAGGCGCCGTCGCCTACGACCACCGCGACGCGGCCGGCTTCATCAAGCTCAACGCGCTGCGGCTGCGCACCCTCGGCCAGCGCAAGAAGAAGCTTGGGCTGTAAGGCGCGCTTCGTGCCTCATGGTGAGGAGCGCGGCATCGCCGCGCGTCTCGAACCATGAGGCCACAGGCACCTCAGCCTCATCCGTCGAGACGGCGCTTGCGCGCCTCCTCAGGATGAGGCGCGAGGTCGTCAGCCAATCTTCTCTGTACTGAACGCCGACGTCGAGTACGGCACCGTCACCTCATCTTTGCCCGCGAGCGACGGCTCCGCCGCGATCAGCGCGCGCAGCTGCGCCACCACCTTCGCCTCCTCCTCCGCGGGCAGCGCGGCGATGAAGCTCGTCGAGCGCACGCGGTTGATGACCACGTCCTCGGGCGTGCCGGTGTGGCCGTGGCGGAAGATATCCTCGTGCATTGGGCCGAAGCCCGCGTGCGGGAAGACGCGTCGCCACGCGCCGCTGGCATAGCGTGGCGCATCGCCTTCGTGCTGGTTGATGATGCGGGTGAGCGCGGCGATCCACGGCACGCTCTCGTCGCGCACGTTCCAGATCAGGCCGAGCCGGCCGCCGGGCTTGAGCACGCGGCGGATCTCGTCGAGTGCGGCTGGTGTTGCGAACCAGTGGAACGCCTGGGCGCACGTCACTGCGTCGACCGAAGCGTCCGGCAGCGGAATGGCTTCCGCCGTGCCGGCGCGGGCGTCGACGTCGGGCAGCGCCTGCGTCAGCTTGCGGCGCATTTCCGCCACCGGTTCGATGGCGATGACGCGGGCGCCGGTCTTCGCGAGGTATGCAGTGAACTTGCCAGTGCCGGCACCGAGGTCGAGCACGGTGGTGCCACCGCGCAGGCCGAGGCGCTCCGTCAGCCATGGTGCAATTGCCGTGGGATAGTCGGGGCGGCCGCGAACATAGTGGTCGGCCTTGGCGGCGAAGCCTTCCTTCGCCGCGTGGTGAATGTCGTGCGTCGCGTCCGTCATGAGCCCCTCCGGTTTCTCGCGTCAGGCTCATAGGCCGCCGTCGCGCGCGAGGACAGTCACAACGGCGGGAGCCGTCTATTCGGTGGCGAGGTAGAGCAGCGCCGCGGCCGGCAGCGCGAGGCCGATCCACGATGCCAGCGCCCAGCCGCCATGGACGAACGCCCAGCCGCCGACCGCCGAGCCGAGGGCGCCGGCGGCGAAGAAGGTGGCCATGTAGAGGCCGTTGAGGCGGCTGCGGAATTCGGGCCCGAGCACGAAGATGGCGCGGAAGCCGATCACGACATTGCCCTGCACGCCGAAGTCCACCAGGATCGCGGCCACCACCAGCAGCGCAAGGGCGAGCGCCGATCCCTGCTCGGCGATATGGGTGATCAGGAAGGCGAGCGCCACCGCCAGCATCGCCACCATGGTGGCGATCTTGCCATAGCCGCGGTCGGCGATCCGGCCGGCGAGCGGTGCGGCGATCACGCCGGAAACGCCGACCAGCGCAAACAATGCGATGCCGCGCTGGGACAGGCCGAAGGCGGGGCTTGCCAGCAGCAGCGGGATCACCGTCCAGAACAGGCTGAACGCGCCGAACAAGGCCGCCTGATACAGGGCGCGCCGCCGCAGCACCGGCGTGGTGCGCATGAGGTGGCCCATCGACAGCAGCAACTGGCCGTAGTGCAGGCGGGCCACCGGGGCGCGGCGCGGCAGCGCGCGATGCAGCACCAGCGCGAGGACGACCATGACGGCGGCCGACGCCGCGAACACGACGTGCCAGGATGAGGCTGCGGTTATGGCGCTCGACACCGGCCGCGCCAGCATGATGCCGATCATCAGCCCGGTGCTGACGTTGCCGACCACGCGGCCGCGCGTCGCCTCCGGCGCGAGATGCGCGGCGTAGGGAATCATGATCTGCACCGCGACCGAGCCGAGGCCGGTGAACAGCGCCGCCGCGAGGAACGGCAGTGGTCGCGTCGAGCAGGCCGCGGCCACCAGCGCCAGCGCGCCGACACCGATCACGGTACAGATCAGCCGGCGATTCTCGATGAGGTCGCCGAGCGGGACCAGCAGCAGCAGTCCCGTCACGTAGCCGATCTGGGTCATGGTCACGATCAGTCCGGCGACGGCGAGCGGCAGGCCGAGTTCGGTGCTGATCGGTTCGATCAACGGTTGGGCGTAGTAGATGTTGGCGGCGACGAGGCCGCAGGCCAGCGCCAGCAGGAAGGTCAGTCCCGGGGTGATGGCCTCATGGCGCGGGGCAGGGGTGTCGGTCATGGCGGCGATCGTCATCGGGGCACTTTCAGAAAAGGATTGAGGGGTGGCGGTGGCGCGGTCGATCAGGCGATGAGTTTCATCGCGACATCGAGCAGCGCGGCGGTGGGGAGAGGGGTCTTCGCCTTGCCGACGACGCGCATGCCCTGTGTCATGCAGATCATCAGCCGCGCGGTGGCGTCGGGGTCGACGTGGGCGGGGATCGAGCCGTCGGCCTGCCCTTCACGGATCAGGCCAGCGAGCAGGGCTTCGTTGGCCTTGAGCGCCACGGAGACGCGCGCCGCGACTTCGGCGTCGAGCGCGGCGAGCTCGATGGTGCTGCCGACCACGAGGCAGCCGCGCCGGCCCTCGATGCCTTGCGAGGCTTCGAGATAAGAGGCGAGCACGCGCCGCAGCCGGTCGTGGCCGGTCTGGCCGTCGTCAGCGGCGGCCCGCACCTGCGCGCTGCGGAGCGCGCTGTAGCGGTCGAATGCGGCCAGGAACACCGCGCGCTTGTCCTTGAACGCCTTGTAGATGCTGCCGGCGGCGAGCTCCATGGCGTCGCTGAGGTCGCCGATCGAGGTGGCGTGGTAGCCCCGTTCGCGAAACACGCGCACGGCCTTGTCCAGCGCCGCGTCGATATCGAACTCGCGGGGCCGGCCGGGCGGGCGGTGCGGATGGTGTGGTGTCTGCGACATGGCCGTAAATTAGGAAATGATCATTTCCAAATCAAGAGGTGCGGCCAAACAAAATGGCCGGGACGTAAGGTCCCGGCCATCGTGTCGTGATCGTTGAGGGCTCAGCGCGGCGGCGCGACGCCCGCCGGCGGTGGCGGCAGGTTGGCGTTGCCGCCGGTGAGCAGTGGCGTGATGCGCCGGATGGTGACTCGCCGGTTCTGGCGCTCCGGACCGTCGGTCGAGATCTTCAGATACTGCGAACCATAGCCCTGCGAGGTCAGGTTCTCCGCCGGCACCTGGAACTGCTGGGTGAGCAGGTTCGCCGCGGCTTCCGCGCGGCGGTCCGACAGCGACAGGTTGTCGACGTTGTTGCCGGTCGCATCGGTGTGGCCCTCGATCAGGAACACCTCGCGCGGGTTGCGCGAGATCGCTCGGTTGAGGCCATCCGCGATCACCTGCAGCTTCGCCGCCTGGTCCTGCGAGATGTCCGCCGAACCGATGTCGAAGTTGATGGTGTCGAGATCGATGCTCGGCATGCGCTGGCGCACCGACGGGCTGTAGCGGATCTCGTCGAGCGAGTAGCGGCGCTCGATGCGTTCCACCGGCGGCGCGATCAGCGTGTCGTAGATCACCTCCGGCGGCGCGCGCTCCGCCTCGACGATGTAGCGGTCCGGCGGAATGGTGAGCACCGGCGGCGGCAGCATCACATAGAAGCCGCCGACGGCGGCCGGATCGCGGTAGGTGTTGTCGATGATGATGATCTCGCGACCGTCGCGGTCACGACGGATGCGGCGCAGCAGGCTGCCGTCGGGACCGGTGACGGTGATGATCTGCGTGCCGTCGGGCCGGATGATGATGGTGCGGGTATCGGCGCCGTCACGCCGGACCTCGACGTCGCGGGCGCCATAGCGGAAGCGATCCATCTCATCGTGGCGGATGAACGCCTGGCCGCTGGGATCCTCGACAATGATGCGGCCGGGCTCGCGGATGATCGTCCGTCCCCCCTCGAAGCTCTGCTGCCGCTGGGCACGGAAGTCCTCGATGCGGCCGCCGCCGGGCGCAGGTCCGTTGGCCGGCAGTGGCGTGACGGCCGCGGGTGCGATGGCAGGCAACGGTGCGGCAACGGTCGGCGCCGGAGCTGACGGCGGTGTGCCGGGCGGCAGGCCTGGCGGGCGCTGGAAGTTGGCACGAGGCGCGCCCGCTCCGCCGGGACCGCCAGCGCCACCTGGACCGCCGGGGGCGCCAGCGCCACCTGGACCGCCAGGTTGCCCCGGAGCGCCGGGTTGGCCTGGGGCGCCTGGGGCACCTGGGGCGCCGGGAGCTCCCGGCGTTCCCGCGGCGGGCGGCTGCGCGGGTGCGCCGGCAGGGCGCGTGCCGGTCGGTGCCGCCGGCTGGCCTGCGGGAGGTGTCGGCTGGGTGCCGGCGGGTGCCGGAGTGCCGGGATGGGCGGCTGCGGCCGGCGGTGGCGTTTCCGGTCCGGTGCCCGGCGCGCCGGCGTGTGGCGGCGGCGCGGCGCCCGGGCTGGTGCTCGGGGGCGCTGCAGGTACTGGCGCTGCGGGTACTGTCGCTCCAGGTGCCGGCGTTCCCGGAGTGGGTGTGGCCGGCGGGCGCGCGCCCTCGGGACCGCGTGGCGGTGTGACCTCGCGCACGCCCGGCGCCAGTGGCGGGGCGTTCTCGGGGCGGCGGACCGGCGGCTGCCCGGCCGCGGGCGGGGTCCCCGGAGCGGGGGCGGTTTGTGGAGCCGCGGCACCACCAGCCGGCGGCGCAGGATGTGCGGCAGGCGGCGGAGGCGGGGCTTTCGGTTCAGCCGCGGGGGGCGGAGGCGGTGGTGGTGCCTTGGGAGCGGCAGCCGGTGGCGGCGCAGCCGGGTGGGCCGGCGGCTCGGCGTGGGGCGCCACGGGCGGCGGCGGGGGCGCCT
>NZ_JBFRFW010000029.1:0-55563 GCF_052115025.1 Bradyrhizobium sp. 2TAF24
GCGCCGCCGCGCCCCTTGGCGCCGCCGGCGCCGATCCGCTCGGCACCGTCCGTGCCGCCCCCGCCGGTCAGCGGCGTGACGCCGCCGCGGCCCATGCCTTGAATGCGTGGGGGCTGACGCCATCGCGTCAGCCCGATGCGGTCGTTCAGCCGGCTAGCGTCAGGAAGATCGGCGAGGTCCAGATCCGCGACTGGTCGCGCTGGCGCGCGGTGACGAACAGCGGATGCTCGCGTCCCCGTGCGAGATCAAGCGCGCTCAGATCGATCTCGCCGCCGACATCGCGCGGCAGCGGACCGTCCGCGATCCGCTCGACCGCGACCTCGAGTTCGACACCGCTCAGCGTCAGCGCGCGAGCACCTGCAAACAGCTCCTCACCCGAGACCGTCAGTGCAAAGTGCGGCGCATGGACATGGGGCCGCGGGCGCAGCGGGTCTCCCACCTTGACATAGCCGGCGATGGCGCCGCTTACAGCGATCGTAACGCCCTCGAGCGACGACAGCGTCAGTTCGACGACATCGCTGTCACCATGGGTCGCGGTCGCGAAGCCGACCGTCGTGGCGTCCTTGCGCCAGGCGCGCTGCTCCGGATGGTCGAAGCCGACGCCGCGCACGTCGAGGATCGCAGCCCCGAGGACAACGATCTCGCCCGCCCAATAGGCCGCGCGGTAGCGATCCCTGATCCGTGCCCCCGACAGACGCACGCGCACCTTACGCGGCGACAGGCCGGCTTCGGCGGCGAGATCGCGCCGCCAGATTTCCCGATCGGCATCAAACAGCCGCACGTCCTCCCAACCCTGATCGCCGAGCAGACGATAGGTCAGCGGCGTGCGCAGATCTGTGGTCGCGATCTCGCCCATCCAGGTGTCGCCGAGCCGCAGGCTCGCGAAGCTGCGCTCACCCGTGGTCGCAAAGGTCCGCCGCGCCCGCAGCGCGCGGCCGACGCTGGCGCGATCGAGCCGCTCGGCGACTACACCGGTCAGCCCGCCACGCGAGCCGAACACCGCGGTCGCCGGCGCGCCGCCACCACAGCGGCCCTGATGCTCGTCGCCTGCCGCTGACGCGCCGACGCGATAGCCGCGCGCCAACGCATCGGTATAGAACCAGTGGAACTGGCCCCAGGACGAGCCGACCTCGACCAGCCGCTCCAGCTCAGGATGATGCCAGTCGAGAATGCAGCGGCGCCCGCCGACATGGGGGATCAGGAGATGGCTCTCCGGATCGTCGGCATAGGCCGCATACAGCTCGTCGACCGGCCAGACGCCGGGACGGATGGTGCCGGCGGTGGTCTCGTTCCACTCGAACGAGCGCACCGAGCGCCCCTCGGCATCGAACGGAAAGCGCGGCTTGCCTTCGCCGAGGAAGACGACATTGCGATCGCCGCCGGCGCTGGAGTTGCCGCACCACTCGGTGCCGGGAAAACAGACGAAGCGGCCAGCCTCATTCAGCCCGGCGATGATCTCCACCGCCTGGTCCCAGTGGTTCTGGCGGATATTGAAGTCGTTGACCGTGTAGCCGACGACGTCGAGCGCCGCGACGTCGCGGCCGTAGGCGAGATTATAAAGCGTGTCGTTGGTGCCGACGGTGTCGTGCGAATGGACATGGAGATCGGCATAGAGCGGCCGCAGCCCCTGGGTGAGCGGCTCGACCTGGACGAAGCCGAGCGCAGCATCCGCAACGCCGTCGATCTTCGCTTCCAGCCGCCACTCGCCATGCTGTACCAGCGCGATCCCTTCGACACGGGCGACGCTCCAGCCCGTTTGCGCAAAGGCCAGCGGCAGCGTTCGTACCGTTCCTTCCGGACCGCACAGCCGCAGTTCGCCCCGCGGCGCGAGACCACGGCAGGTGTTACCCCAGAGGTCGTCGAGGCGCACCACCACGTCGAACGGCGCGCCCGGTGCCACCAGCCGCGGCGCCAGCAGCGATGGGGCGACCGGCGCGCCCGGCACGATGTCGATGATGCAGTCGCCGGGCACCTCGGCGAACTTCGAGCTGCCGAGCGGATCGATGAACAGGCGGAAGCGGAAATCCTTCTCGACGAAGCTCTGCACCCGCGTGCCGCCGCCGCCCTGCCGACGGTCGCCGAGCCGGATGACGATGCGGTCGCCCGGATTGAGGTAGCCGTCGACGATGTCGATGATGACCGCCTTCTGGAACGGACGCTCATGCCCCTTCTGGTCGAAGCGCACCTTGAGCGCCTGCACCGTGGATGGGCTCTGCCCCGGTCGCACCGGCGCAGCGTGATACTCCGCAGACACGTAGTTGGCGCCCGCGGGATCGGTGGTCTGGAACAGCGCCCAGTCAGAATAGAATTTGAAGGCGAGCTTCAACCAGGCGCCATCGGCAAGGCCGACCGCGCCGACTTCGTACACCAGCTCGAGCTCGGTCCACTCGCCAGCGACGAGCTGCGAGCGGTTACAACTGACGCGCCCGAGAAACGGCAGCCCTTGTTCTGCTCATAGAGGCCCTGCGGCGCGATGAAGGTGCCGGCACGGCCGCGCGGATCAGTCGGTGTCGTCATAAAGTGCTCTCTCGATGCAAAATGAAGATCAGGTGACGCGCCAGGCCTGGTAGTGGCGCTCGATGCGGCGAAACACCAGGCTCTCGGCCAGCCATGCGATCAAACCGATCAGCACGATGCCGAGCAGCACCTGGCTGGCATTGCCGACCTGGCCGCCCATGGCCACCATCCAGCCGATGCCCTGGGACGCACCAATCATTTCCGCCGCGACCAGCGCGCGCCACGCCTGGCTGAAACCGATGCGCAGCGCCGCGGTGACGAACGGCAGCGACGCGGGAAGATAGACATGCCGCAGCAGTTGCAGGCGGCTGGCACCGAGGGTGCGCGCCGCGCGCACCTGGCCGCCGACGATGCCGACCACCCCTTCCTGGATCGTCAACGCCATCGGAAACACGGCGGCGATGAAGATCACCACCGCGATGGCGAGATAACCGAGCCCAAAGAAGATCAGGCAGAGCGGCGCCCAGGCGATCGGCGGAATCGCCATGAACAGGCCGACCAGCGGTGTCGCGAAGCTGCGAAAGCGTGGCGACAACCCGGCGGCGGTGCCGATGGCGAGCGCCGCGACCACCGCGGCGCCGAAGCCGCCGGCCTCGCGCACAAGGCTCGCCCACACCTGGCGGCCGAGGTCGCCGCGGCCGATCCAGTGCACCGCCTCCCGCGCGACCTCCCAGGGCTGCGGCAGCACATAGGCCGGCACGCGGCTCGCGGCGATGCACCAGACCAGCAGCAGCACCGGCAGCGACGCCCAGCTCCAGGATGGCTTCGGCAGGGTCATCACCAGCGTCAGTTCTGCTCGACCGCGCGTTTCCACGGACCGTCGTCGACGATCTGTTCGACCTTGAGGGGACGAGCGAGGAAGCCGAGATCACGCGAATAATCCATCAGGCGCTGGATGAAGGCGCGGTCCGCAGCTGTCAGTTCGTCCGACCAGCCCAGCCGCTTGCGTGCTTCTGCGACCACCGCCTCCGGCGCCACCGTGTGGCCGTCCGGCGCAGTCACAGCCTCGAGCTTGAATTCGCTGGCAATGATCGCGTCGGCCTCCGCCGCATGATCGCGCAGGAAGGCGATGGCGCGGCGGTGCGCCCGCAGCAGCTTCACAAGGTCTTCCGGGCGATCCTTCAGCGTCTTCGCCGGTGCCATCACCACATACCAGGGATAGCCGGGTATGGCGGCGTTGACATCGAACACCACACGGCCGGTGCCGCGCAGCAGCGCCTGGCTGACGAACGGCTCCCATGAGAACACCGCATCCACCGTGCCGGTGTCGAGCGCCGCATTCATGTTGCCGACCGGCAGCTGCGACAGCGACAAGTCAGCATCGGGATCGAGACCCGCCTTCTCCTTCAGCACATAGCCGCGCAGCAGCACATCCATGCCGCTGCCACGGGCGACACCGGCGAGCCGCCGGCCACGCAGATCCGGCAGATCACGAATTGGTCCGCCGGACTTTGCGACAATCGCCGCCTGGCCGTAGTTCACCTTCGCCAAGATGCGGCTATCGAGCCCGCGGGAGAACCACTGATAGACCGGCGGCGCGCCGATATAGCCGACATCGAGCTCGCCGCTCGCCATCGCCTGCTGGATCACCGGGCCGTCGCCGAACGGCTTGAGTTCGACAGCGAGACCTTCAGATGCGAAAAAGCCCTTGCGCTCGGCGATCAGCGCCGGCGCATTGGCCATCGCCGCCACCCAGCCGATACGCAGCGGCTCGGCCGCCTGCGTTGCCGAAAGCCCCAACGTTGCCAGCGCGGCGAGGCCCGATACCAGACGTCTGATCATTGCACGGGTCCATTGTCCGAAACGAGCGACGGCTTCGCGCGCGCCGCCATGACGGCGGCGATCCGCCGCAGCAGCAGCTCGCTGAGCTCGGCGAAACGCGGCAGCGCCCGGCTGCGCAGCCGATCACGCGGCCGCGGCAAGTCGATCGTCGCCTCACAGTCGATGCCATGGGGCGGCAGCCCGAGCACGATGACGCGGTCAGCGAGGAACACCGCCTCCTCGACATCATGGGTGATGAACAGAATGGTTTGTCCGAGGCGCGACCACAGCCGCAGCAATTCTTCGTTCATGGCGCCGCGGGTGATGGCGTCGAGGGCGGCGAACGGTTCGTCCATCAGCAGCAGGCGCGGCTCGAGCACCAGGGTGCGCGCCAGCGCCACGCGCTGCTGCATGCCGCCCGACAGCCGGTTCGGCAGTTCGTCCGCCGCATCCGTGAGCCCGACCAGAGCAAGCGCCTGCCGCGCTTTCTCCCGTTGCGCGTCCGGGGCGAGATGCCCCGCCATGCGCAGACCGAACCGGACGTTCTCCAGCACGCTCAACCACGGAAACAGGTTCGGCGCCTGGAACACATAGCCGAGATCCGGCATTTCCGGCGTCACCGCGCGACCATCGATGGTGACGCGGCCGGCATCGGGCGCAAGGAAGCCCGACAGCAGGTTGAGCAAGGTGGATTTGCCGCAGCCGGACGGGCCGAGCAGCGCCACGAACTCGCCGGGCTGTGCCGCCAGCGACAGGTGATGGAAAACGTCCCGGCCCGGCCGATAGCCGAAGCTGATGCGATCGGCGGCGAACGCCGCGCCGCGCGCGAACTGTTCTGGCGCGACCTCACAGGCTCTGGTGCGAGAAGCAAGCATGTAATACATTATGATACAAGTTTGCACCGCCGCAACCCGAGCACCAGCCTGCGCGCCAAAACGAAAAATCCACCCCTCGGTGGCGACGAAGCGAGGACAAAATGCCTCTTGTGAGAGAAAATGCGACAGCTCTCTACCAGCAGATCGCCGACCGGCTGCGCCACGAGATCGCCAGCGGCCAGTTCGAGCCATCGGGCCGCCTGCCTTCGGAAGCGGAGATCGGCGCCCGCTTCGACGTCAGCCGCGTCACCGTGCGGCTTGCGCTCGACGCGCTCGACAAGGACGGCCTGATCGACCGTCGCAAGGGCAAGGGCACCTTCGTCGCGGGCAAAGAGGTGCGCCACGAGCTCAACGTGCTGCGCAGCTTCCACGAGACGCTGCGCCGACAGGGGCTGGACGCCACCATGCGCGTTACTGCACTGCGCATGGTGGCGACGCCCGCGGACCTCAAGCCGCTGTTCGGCGCAAGGCAGCGCGAGTGCCTGCTGCTGCAGCGGCTGCATCTGATCGATGGCGAGCCGATTGCGCTCGGCCGCAGCCATCTGCCCATCGATCTCGATGGCCTCAGCCGCGCCGAGATCGAGCGGCGGCCGACCTATGCGGTGATCGCCGACTTTGCTGGAACGCCGGTAGTGCAGGCCAGGATGGAGCTGGGGGCGCAGATCGCGGACGTCAACCTCGCGAAAAGCCTGCAGACCACTGCCGGCGCCGCGCTGCTGACCATGGAGCGCACCTCCTATTTCCGGGACGGCGGCTGCGCCGAGCACTCGACCTTCTTCGTGCGGCCCGAGCGCTACAGGTTCGTGCTCAACGGCATCTTCAGCGAGACCGCCTGAGCACGCCGAACCACGCCGTCAAGGCTGACGCCATCGCACCAGGCGGTGCTCGAGAACGGTCGCGAGGCGGTCGATGGCGAAACCGACGCTGCCCAGCACGACAATGCCGAGCATCACGAGATCCATCTCGAAGCGCTCGCGGCCGGCAATGATCAGGCCGCCGATGCCCGGCCCCGCCGCCATGAAATACTCGGCCCCGATGGTGGCGAGCCAGGCATAGATCAGAGCGAGGTGGATCCCGGTGAGGATCGACGGCAAAGCCGACGGCAGGTAGATCAGCCTGATCGCCTGCCAGCGGCTGAAGCGGAAGACATCGCCGACCTCGACATGCCTCGCCGACGTGCTGCGCACGCCTTCCACGATGTTGAGAATGACCGGGATCGCTGCAGCAAGCGCGATGAACACCACCTTGGCGGCTTCATCGAAGCCGAACCAGATCGCGATCAGCGGAATCCAGGCCAGCAGCGCGATCTGCTTCAGCCCGTTGAACCATGGGGTGACGATGCGGTCGGCGATCGGCGACAGCCCGAGCAGCAGCCCGATCACGGCGCCTACCCCGGTGCCGATGACAAATCCCAGCAGGTCGCGGCGCAGGCTGACGGCGAGATCATAGATCAGCTCGCCACTCAGCAGCTCCCGCACGGCGGTCGCGCCGACCTTCTCGAGCGGCGGCAGAAACTGCGGATTGGCAATCCCCGTACGCGCAGCCACCTCCCACAGGACCAGCAGCACGAGTGGCAGCACCAGCCCGCGGAGCCACGGCGCCCGTCCCTCTCGCGCGACGATGAGCTCAGACGGCGCCATCGGTTCGCCACCGCTGCAGCCGCCGTTCGACCACGGCGAGGAGCTTGTCGGAAACGAACCCGATCACGCCGATCACCAGCATCGCCATCAGCACCGTATCCAGCCAGAACATCTGCCGCCCCCAGACCAGGAGGTAGCCGAGCCCTTCCGAGGAGGCGAGCAGCTCGACGCTGACCAGCGCGATCCAGGCATGGGTCAGGCCATAGCGCAGGCCGGTGAAGATCGGCGGCACCGCGCCCGGCAGCACCACGAGACGCAGCGTCTGCCAGACGCTGAAACGAAAGCTCTCGCCGACCTCGATGAGGCCGCGCGGCACGTTGCGCACGCCAGCGCGGGTGTTCATCACCACCGGCACCAGCGTCGCCTTGGCGATGACCACCACCTTCAACGCCTCGCCGATGCCGAGCAGCAGCATGGCCAGCGGAATCCAGGCCAGCGCCGGCACCTGGGCGATCGCGGTGAACAGCGGCCCGACATAGTCGTCGACAGTGCGCGACAGCCCCATCGCCGCGCCGAGCACAAGCCCGAGCACCGCGCCTGTGGCGAAGCCGTAAACGACCCGCAACAGGCTGATACCGGCGTGGGTCCCGAGTTCGCCGCTCCGCGTCATCTCGATCAAGGCCTTCAGCACCTCGCCGGGTTTCGGGAGGATCTGCTCCGGCAGCCAGCCCGCCGTCGAGCCCCATTGCCAGATCGACAGCACGCCGAGAGGAAACACCAGAAGCCAGAGCGCGGGCGCCGCCGCGCGGGCGATCCGGCGCAGCCGCGCCAGCGGCAGGCGTGGCAGTGCGCCCTGCTCCGTCAGCCGTGAAATGGTGATGTCACTGGCCAAGGGCCCTCCGATCGCTGCGTATGATCAGTGCACCAACGCGCTGGCGGCCGAATGAAGCGGCGAGATCTCGCTCGCTCCAGCCTGCTGCTCCAGCGCGAGCACGATCCTGTTGCGGATATGGGCCAGCGCGTCGTCGGCCCGCGACCGGGGCCGCGGCACCGGCACGTCGATGATCTCGGCGATCCGGCCCGGGCGCGGCGCGAGCACGACCACGCGATCGCCGAGAAAGACCGCCTCGTCGACATCGTGGGTAACCAGGATCATGGTGATCTTCTCGTGCGCCCAGATCTGCTGCAGCTGGATCTGCATCTTCGCCCGCGTCAGGGCGTCGAGTGCCCCGAACGGCTCGTCGAGCAGCAGGATGCGGGGCCGGTTGACGAGGCCGCGCGCGATCGCCGCACGCTGGGCCATGCCTCCCGACAGCTGATGCGGATAGGCCCGCTCAAACCCCTCGAGGCCGACCAGGCCGATATGATCGGCGATCGAACGCTGCTTTTCCCCGGCGCTCATCGGCGAGTTCTGCAGGCCGACCGCCACGTTCTGCCAAACGGTGGCCCACGGAAACAGCCGCGGCTCCTGGAACACGAAGCCACGGTCGAGATCGGTCCCCGCGATCGGCTGACCGTCCTGGGTGATCTCGCCGACGAAGTTGCGCTCCAGTCCTGACAGCAGACGCAACAGGGTCGATTTTCCGCAACCGCTGGGACCGACGATCGAGACGAACTCCCCTGGCCGAACCGACAGCGAGATATCCCTCAGCACCTGGATCGGAGAACCGTCGACCCTGAAGGTCTTGCTCACGTGACGCACGTCGAGAAGGCCGCTCATCGATGGCTCCTGTCGCTGCTTCCTGGTGCGCGCTGCCTCGGCCGTCGAAGCACCGAGCCCTGGGGTGGTTACGGCTGGATCGGCTTGCCTTCGGCGTCGTAGGCCTGCCAGTAGGTGGAGAGCCCCTGGCTCGCCAGCGCCTTTTCGAGGAAGGAACGGTCGAACCAGCCGTCGACATCGACGTCGCGGCGGACGAGGCCATATTCCTTGGCCTGTCTGGCCTGGAAGCGGTAATGCGCGACGATCGCATCGTCGATCAGCGGCGAGTTGCGATATTTGAGATCCTGCCCGGAAAAATCGAAGCGATAACCAGAGGCGGGAAAGCCGGTGCGCGCCGAGATCTCGAAGAACGCCTCGCGGTTGCTCTCCTCCGACGCCCACTTCGCCGCCCGCACCACAGCGTTGACGATCTTCTGCGTGATCTCGGGATGTGCCTTGATGAAGGCCTCCTGCGCGATCAACGTGGTATGGCGCTCATAGGACAGGCTGTCGCCCTTGGTCGTGTAGATGATCTCTGCGACGTTCTTCTCGACCAGCGCCGAAAGCGGAAAATTGCCAAAGGCAGCGTCGATGTCGCGGGAGGTCAGCGCCGCATTTGTGGTTGCGGTGTCCATGTTGATCACCTGCAGGTCCTTTTCCTGCAGGCCATGGCCGACCAGCACCTTGACCGCGGCAAGATGGTTGTTGGTACCACGGAAGATCGAGACCTTCTTGCCGCGCAGGTCCTCGATGCGGCGGACCGGCGAGTCCTTCGGCACTGCAAGATACGTCGGGGAATGCGCACCCGAGGCGAGCAGGATGCGGGTCTTCAGGCCGTTGGCTCGGCCGATGATTTGCGGCAGATCGCCCTGGACGGCAAAATCGAGCTGGTTGTTGGCGAACGCTTCGTTGATCGCCGGCCCAGCGCCCTTGAAGAAGGACCACTCCACCTTGACGTCAGGCAGATCTTTCAAATCGTCATCGAGATAGTGCTCCGAATGCACCACTGCGGCGGACGAGCCTCCGGCAAACTGACGATTGTCGGCCCCGACCGTCGCAAAACCGATCCGCACCCGCACCGGCTCGGACCACGCCGCCGTCACCATCGCCGCCATCACGGCGAACGATGCGATGAGAATTGCGATCCCCTCGCGCCTGTTCGCCGCGGTTGTCACCAGTCCGTCCGTCATCATCTCAAGCCCCTGCCTACTCAGCCGCAACCGCACGCCGCCCGGCGAGGGCGTTCGCCGGACGCTTCAGGCCGAGATGTTCGCGCAACGTCTTGCCCTCATATTCAGTCCTGAACAGGTTGCGCCGGCGCAGCTCGGGCAGCACCAGTTCGACAAAGTCCGTCAAACCACCCGGCAGGACCGGCGCCATGATGTTGAAGCCATCGGCACCATAGGCCCGGAACCGCTCCTCGAGCTGGTCGGCGATCTGGGTCGGCGTACCGACCACCTGCCAGTGGCCGCGCGCACCCGCGATGCGCAGGTAGAGATCGCGCAGCGTCAGGTTCTCGCGGCGCGCCAGCTCGACCAGCAGCGCCTGGCGGCTCTTGCCACCTTCGGTCTCCTTGAGCGGCGGCACCGGTCCGTCGGCCGGATGGTGCACGATATCCGGATCGCCGAGGAACGAGGCCAGCAGGCCGAGGCCGACCTCCGGCGGGATCAGCCCCTGCAATTGCTCGAACTTGTCCCGCGCCTCCGCCTCGGTGCGCCCGACCACCGGAAACACACCCGGCAGGATCTTGATGTCCTCCGCGGCGCGGCCGTACTTCGCGAGCCGCCCCTTGACGTCGGCATAGAAGGCGACGGCTTCAGCGAGCGTCTGCTGCGCCGTGAAGATCACCTCGGCGGTGCGTGCAGCCAGCTCCTTGCCCGGCTCGCTCGACCCGGCCTGCACGACCACCGGCCGCCCCTGCGGCGACGGTGGAATATTGAGCGGCCCGCGGACACGAAAGTGCTTACCACGATGATCGAGGACATGCAGCTTGTCAGGGTCAAAATAGACGCCCTGCTCGCGGTTGCGCACGAACGCATCCGCCTCCCAGCTGTCCCAGAGCCCCTGCACGACATCGACGAACTCCTCGGCGCGCGCATAGCGCTCCGCGTGAGGAATGAGTGCGGCATGGCCAAAATTCAGTGCTGCCGCCGGCTCCGTGGAGGTCACCAGGTTCCAGCCGGCGCGACCACCGCTCAGCAGATCGAGGGACGCGAACTGGCGCGCGAGGTTGAACGGCTCGGTAAAACTTGTGGACGTCGTCGCCACGAGTCCGATGCGGGATGTCGAGACCGACAGCGCCGACAACAACGTCAGCGGTTCGAACGGATAGACGCCGCTATGGGCCTTGCGGCTCTGCGCCGCGAGATCGTCGGTGCGAACGCCGACGATGTCAGCGAGGAACACGGCATCGAACTTGGCCTGCTCGGCGATCGCCGCAAAGCGCGCAAAATCGGCGAAATGCTGACTATCCGACGCATCCGGATGCCGCCATGCCGCGACATGATGCCCAGTGAACAGCAGAAAGGCACCCAGCGAGAGTTTCTCATGACGTCGCGACATGGTGGAACCTCGTAACTGCTCGCCTTCCCGACACTGCATCCGCCGCGCGTCGACCCGAGGCCATCGATCCTAGGGGGCACACCCTTATAGTCAATGAAATCAATAGACTATTATCGCGCCATATCAGCAACATTTGCCGCGCCGTCCGCGCCCTTCATGGAATGTTTGTGCAATGGCAATCATGCCGTCGCTGCTGCGGAGGCAAGGACACGGCTATTTCCCCTCCACGATCTGCTGTGGACGAGAATCACTGCTCATATGCGAGAGAAAATTATCACCTGAAACGCAGTTTCCGCGCGTCGGTTGTCGCAGGAACCGCCACCTCTGCACCCGCCATCGTTTCATTTTTCCGATCGTATTGACGCAGCGAGATCGCGATGGTCCGATCCATCCTCGACCACGCACGCGCCGCATGCATCGCGGCGAACGACGAGCGGAGGGAAAGCGGCCATGCAACACATCGGCAAGTGGCTTCGCGAGAGGCAGCTGCACCTGCCAGCCATGATCGGCCTCGTCGTCGGCCACGCGACCTTTCTGACCACTTTCGTCTGGCTGTTCGGCTAAGACGAAGCTGCCAGTGTCCGTGACAACATCCGCCCACCAAAGGCTCAGGTATAGAGCGGATCGGGCGTGATGCGGCCATTGAGCGCGAAGTTGCCGACCTCGCGCGCCTTGTAAGCCACCGGATCATGCAGTGAATGGGTACGGATGTTGCGCCAGAACCGGTCAAAGCCGTAACGCGCCGACGTCGCCCGCGCTCCCATCAGGTCGAAGACCCGCGACGTGATGTCGAGCGCCACGCGCGTGCTGTTCACTTTTGCCGCATAGACCGTCGCCGCAGCCGCCGCTCGCTCCTGCGGATCGAGGTCATTGCCGCGCCGGATGGCCCGTTCGACCTCGGCGGCCGCCACATCCGCCAGCGCAAGGCTCGCCCGCAGGTCGGAATGGAGCTCACCATAAAGCGCCAGCACGTAAGGGTCTTCGCTCGCCGCAGCGACACCTGACGTCTGCCACGGCCGTGCCGTGCTGTGGATGTAGGCGCTGGCTTCCTGCAGGGCGCCTTCGGCCGTGCCGAGGTAAAAATTGACGAACAGCAATTGGTGGATCGGCACCACCAGCGTGGTCAACGCCGGCAGCTCCACGGCGACTGACGGCGGCAACGGCCCAAGAATATGCTCGCGCTCGATCCGGACATCGCGGAATTCGACGCTGCCGCTCTCCGTCAGGCGCTGGCCGAACGCATCCCAGTCGTTGCCATGGGTGATGCCCTCGCTCTCCCCCGGCACGGCCAGCAGCACCACGGCGTCGCCGAGAGCCGCCCGCAGCGTGATGCGGTCGGCCAGCGACGCGTTCGATGCAAAGGTCTTGCGCCCGTTGAGGCGAAGGCCGTCGCCATCCGGGGTCAGCACCGTCAGCGGATCGCGTGGGTTGGAGGCGCCGCCCCAGAACCACTGTCCGGCGACTGACGCACGGATCAGGCGCTCCGCCTGCTCCGGGGTCGCGCGCCAGAATGCGCTGTGCGACAGCAGATAGTGATAGCTCAGGATCTGGGCGATCGATGCGTCCGCCTGCGCGATGATCCGCACCACGTGGAAAGCATCGGCAAACGACGCTCCGCCGCCACCGAATTCCACCGGATTAAGCAGGGTCAGCAATCCGGCATGGCGCAGCAGCGCCACCTCCCCGCGCGGGGCTTTCCCCTGCCGCTCCCGCTCCACGGCCGTCGCCCGCAGGCGCGCCGCAACCTCTGCGGCGGCAGCACGCCAATCCGATCCGGTCGGCACGACTGAGGGAGCGACGGAAGCAGCGGCAGACGACAACGCGGAAGACATCGTGAGAGCAGATCCTGATCCGGCGGCATCGCCCGGCCGGGGCGGGCACGCAGCATGACGGTGAGGCGCGTCACTCTATCGCGCAGCCAATGACCGGCGCCATGATTTCAGGGAGAAGGCACTTTCGAATTTCAGGCGGATGGCAGCACGTCTTGCCGCCGATCGTCCTTGTAACGGCAGGTCACCTCCGCCGGCACGACTCTCGCGCCCTGCTTCGCCGCCGCCGGATCGTCGCTGTCACCGGGGTGAGCAGGACATCCACGCGCCGACGCAAGATACACGTTTCGCGAATCGCCATCGCGGCGACAGCGTCATTCCCCGATCCCCGGCAAATACAAAATTGACCGGACGCGCGGCGGCCACCTAGCTTCGTTGCGACATCCGCTCCACTAATCGAGGATATTGCTGCCGATGATACGAAAGCTCCTGACCGCAGCCGCGGTCGCCCTGAGCCTCACCGCCACGCAGGCCGACGCCGACACCGGCAAGGTGATCCGCATCGGCGTGACTGCGGGCCCCTATGCGGACATTCTGCGCTACGCCGGCACCATCGCCGCCAAGGAAGGCATCGAGCTGCGGATCACCGAATTCACCGACTACACCCAGCCGAACGCGGCGCTCGCCCAAGATGACCTCGACATCAACAATTTCCAGCATCAGCCTTATCTCGACAACCAGGTCGCTCAGCGCGGCTATGACATCGTCTCGATCGCCAAGAGCATCATCGTGCCGATCGGCCTCTACTCCAGCAAGGTGACGAGCCTCGACCAGATCCGCGACGGCGCCAGCGCCGCCATCCCGAACGATCCGTCGAATGGCGCACGCGCGCTGCAGCTGTTCGAAGAGGCCGGCCTGATCAAGCTCAAGCCCGGCGCCGGCATCAAGGCGACGGTGGCCGACATCGCCGACAATCCCAAGCACCTGAAGATCGTCGAGCTCGATGCGGCGCAGCTGCCACGTTCCCTGGGCGACCTCGACTTCTCCGCGGTCAATCTCAACTATGCGCTCAACGCCGGCCTCGACCCGAAGAAGGCGCTGCTGCTGGAGAGCGCCGACAGCAACTGGAATCTCGTGTTCGCGGTGCGCGCCAAGAACAAGGACAATCCGCTGCTGAAGCGCTTCGTCGAGATCTACCGTTCGCCCGAAGTCAAGGCCTACACCGACAAGCAGTTCAACGGCACGATCCTGACGACCTGGTGAACCGAACGCTCCAGCACACGGCGTTATTCCCGAAACTGCCGGATCGTCAGAGACGATCCGGCCCATTTTTGGCCTACACCACTACAAAGAATTCCTGCGCGCGCCGACGCACAAAGCACATCACGTTCGCGACACCATTCAACGATGGAAGATTTTCGTCTTTTTTCCATGCGGCTACCCACCTGCCGTGCAGTTTGGCTAGAAACGCGACACATGATCCGGTGATGGCAGGCGTGCCGCGGCGCGCCGCGCCGTGTGCCATTGCCCCGTCCGCAGGAGATGACGATGTCCCGCTTGCCGCTTCGCACGATCGACGACGCCCCTGAAGCCGCAAGGCCTGGTCTTCAGACCGCACTTGCCAACAATGGCTTTCTCCCCAATCTCGTGCGACTGCTGGCCAACGCACCGACTGCCCTCGAAACCTATCAGACCGTCTCCGGCATCAATGCGCGCGCAGGCCTCGGGCTCGCAGAGCGCGAAGCCGTCCAGATCACGGCTGCGGCGACCCATGGTTGCGGCTTCTGCGTCGCCGGCCACACCGCCATCGCGACCAAGAAAGCGGGGCTCGCCAAGGACACCGTCGAGGCGCTGCGTGCGAACGCGGCCGGTCCGGACGATCGCCTCAATGCGGTCGCCGACTTCACGCGTGCCGTGATCCGCAGCCGCGGCGCCGTTGACGATGCCGAACTGCAGGCCTTCCGGGGCGCGGGCTTCAGCGACGCCGATGCTCTCGAGGTCGTGCTCGGTGTCAGCCTGGCGACGCTGTGCAATTTCGCCAACAACCTCGGCCAGCCGGCGCTGAACCCGGAGCTCGAAAGCTACCGCTGGCCATCCGCAGCAGCCGCGGCGGAATAGGCGCACGGACGCCGGCGATGACCGTAACTCTGCCGCACGACCTGGACGCCTGGCTCGACACCAACGCACAGGTCCTCGACACGACCGCCGCGGGCACGGAGTTGCTGCCGCGTCTGGCCGGCGCCGACCTCTACCGGATCGGCGTGCCGTCCCACCTCGGCGGCGCCGGTGGTGACGTGAGAGGCGCTGTGGAAGCGATCGCCGCGGTCTCGCGGCGCTCGCTCGCCGCCGGATTCGTGTTCTGGGGACATCGCACCTTCATCGAATACCTGCTGCAGAGCCCGAACGGTGCGCTGCGCGATCAACTGCTGCCGGATTTGCTGGCCGGCCATCGCGCCGGCGCGACCGGCCTGTCCAACGCCATGAAATTCCTCTCGGGGCTCGAGCAGTTGCAGGTGCGGGCCCGCCGCGTCGATGCCGGCCTCCGCATCGACGGCAAGCTGCCCTGGGTCACCAATCTGCAACCGGCGGGGTTCGATGTCGCCGCCGCGATCGAAGGCGACGGGCACCAGCCCGCCTTCGTGGCCAGTCTTGCCTCCGAGGACGACGGCCTCACGCGTTCGCCGGACCTCGCGCTGATGGCGATGCGCGCGACCAGCACCGCCGCGATCGATCTCGACGACGTCCGCATCGGACCCGAACGCATCCTGCATCCCAATGCCAGCGAGTGGCTGCCGAAGGTGCGCCCGGCCTTCCTGGGCTTGCAATGCGCCATGTCGATCGGGCTGGCGCAGCGCGCCCTCGATGAGGTCCGCGCCCGGCTGGCCGGCGGCCGGGACGTCCTCGCCCAACCGGCGGAGACGCTTGCCGACCATCTTGCGCACGCCACCGCGCAGTTGCTCGCCGACCTGCCAGGTCAAGGGTTCATCAAGCGGCCGGATCAGCTGTTCCGGCTGCGCATCCGGCTGGCCGAGATCGCGGCCGAGGCGGTCCAGCTCGAGCTGTCGGCGACCGGCGGAAAGGCTTATCTCAGCGCGCCCGGCGAGGGCTTCCAGCGCCGGCTGCGCGAGGTCGCCTTCATTCCGATCATCACCCCGAGCCTCGTTCAGCTCAAGACCGCGCTCGACGGCCATGAGCAACGCCGGCTCGCGGTGGGGGACACGGCATGACCGCCCCCCTGCTCTCCGCCAGCGGCCTCGCCCTGCGTTATCCCGGGCGCGACCACGCGGTGCTCGAAAATTTCGACTTCACGCTCACGGCCGGCGAAACAGTGAGCATCCTCGGCCCCAGCGGGGTCGGCAAATCGAGCCTGTTGCGGGTGCTGGCCGGTCTTCAATCGCCCTCCAGCGGCACGCTGACCATGGGTGGCGCCCCACTGCGGGGCGTGCACCCGCGTGTCGCGGTCGCCTTTCAGGATCCCAGCCTGCTGCCGTGGCTGACGCTCGAGCGCAACGTGGCGTTCGGCCTCGATTTCAAGCACCAGCCGCACCTGTCACCGCACGACAGGCGGACCCGTATCGACGCCGCCATCGATGAGGTCGGGCTCGCTGCGGCCCGCCAGCTGTTTCCCGACCAGCTGTCCGGCGGCATGGCGCAGCGCACGGCTCTGGCGCGCTGCCTCGCCCGCAAGCCGGATATCCTGCTGCTCGACGAGCCGTTCGGCGCGCTCGACGAAGTGACCCGGACCGAAATGCAGCAGCTGCTGCTCAAGGTCGTGCGGGATTTCCGGACGGCCGCGGTCCTGATCACCCACGACATCGATGAAGCGCTGCTGGTCTCCGACCGCATCGTGCTGCTCGGCGGTGCGCCGGCCCATCCCATCGGAGAATGGACGATCGACCTCGCAAAGCCACGGGACGACGACATCGCGGCGCTGGGCGCCATCCGCATCGACATCCTGAGTACCCTGCGCGCCGCCATGCAGCGCAACTGACCGGAGAATTCGACCGTGCCTTTCGACGATATTTCCCGCCGCGACATGATCAAGCTTTCCGCGCTGCTCACGGCGTCGGGCGCCCTGCCGTTGCTGCGGGCCTATGAGAGCCGCGCGCAGGAAGCCGACGCGCCGGTGCGGATCGGCTACCTCCCGATCACCGACGCAACTCCGCTGCTGGTGGCACACGGCAAGGGCTTCTTCGAGGCCGAAGGAATCAAGGCCGAAAAGCCGGTGCTGCTGCGCAGCTGGGCCCAGGTGCTGGAGGCTTTCATCTCCGGACAGGTGAATGTCGTGCATCTGCTGTCGCCGATGACGGTGTGGGCCCGCTTCGGCAGCAAGGCGCCGGCCAAAGTCGTGGCGTGGAACCATACCGGCGGCTCCGGCCTCAGCGTCGCGCCGCACATCGACAGCGTCAAGGATCTCGGCGGCAAGAGCGTCGCGATCCCGTTCTGGTATTCGATTCACAATGTCGTGCTGCAGACCCTGCTGCGCGAGAACGGCCTCGTCCCGGTCGCCAAACGCACCGGATCACCTGCGGCGAACGAGGTCAATCTGATCGTGATGGCGCCCGCCGACATGGTGCCCGCCCTGTCTTCGGGCCAGATCGCGGGCTTCATCGTCGCCGAGCCGTTCAACGCCACGGCGGAAACCCTCGGCGTCGGCAAGATCCTGCGTTTCACCGGCGACGTCTGGAAGGATCACGCCTGCTGCGTCGTGTTCATGCACGAGCGCGATCTGCAGGAGCGTCCGGCCTGGTCGCAGAAGATCGTCAACGCCATGGTCAAGGCCCAGCTCTGGACACGCGAGAACCGCGGCGAGACCGCCGCGCTGCTGTCCAAGGACGGCGTCAACAAGTACACGCCCCATGCCACAGCCGTGCTGGAGAAGGTGCTGGCGCCGCCGGAGAGCGACAACGCCGCCTACCTGAAATCGGGAGCGATCCGCAACCCGGCCTGGCGCGAACGGCGGATCGACTTCCAGCCCTATCCCTATCCCAGCTACACCGAGGAACTGGTGCGACGGCTCAAGGACACGCTGATCGAGGGTGACCACGGCTTTCTCGCCAACCTCGATCCAACTGCAGCGGCCCGCGAACTGGTCGACGACCGCTTCGTCAAAACCGCGGTGACGGCCGCGGGCGGCATGACCGCGTTCGGCCTGCCGGAGTCGTTTGCCCGCACGGAGGTCGTCGTCGCGTGACCACGAGCTGGACCACCGACGCCGTCCCGGCTGCTGCGGGCAAGCGCCCGGGGCCGCGGCGTCAGCGTCCCGGATCGGGCGCCGCTGCCATCCCGTCCCGCCTCCGCTCTGCTCTCGGCGGGAGCGCTCTTGGCATCGCCGGCCTCGTTGTTCTGCTGCTCGCCTGGTGGCTCGGCACCGACGTTCTCGCACCGGCCGGCTTCATCCGCCGCTTCTCGCCGTCCAGCACCTTCGGCAGCCTTACGGTCCTCCTCACCCAGTCGGACCTGCCGGTGCATCTCCTGGTCAGCCTGCGGCGCATCGCCGTCGGCCTTGCCTTCGCGCTGCTGATCGGTGTGCCGCTTGGCCTTGCCGTCGGCCGCTCCAGGTGGTTGAACGCGGCGACCTCGCCGGCCTTTCAGTTCCTTCGCATGATCTCGCCGCTGTCGTGGATGCCGCTCGCGGTCATGGTCTTCGGCGTCGGCGACCGGCCGATCTATTTCCTGCTCACCTTCGCCGCCGTCTGGCCCATACTGCTGAACACTGCCGAAGGCGTGCGACGGCTGGAGCCGAGCTGGCTCCGCCTCGCCGCCAGCCTGTCCGCGACCCGTTGGGAAACCCTGTGGCATGTCATTATCCCCGGCGTCCTTGGCCACGTGCTGACCGGGCTGCGCCTGTCCATCGGCATCGTCTGGATCGTGCTGGTGCCATGCGAGATGCTCGGCGTGTCGGCCGGGCTCGGCTATTTCATCCTGGATACCCGTGACCGGCTCGCCTACTCCGAACTGATGGCGATGGTGCTGATCATCGGGCTTTTGGGCTTCCTGCTCGATGGCGGCGCGCGGCTGCTCTATCGCACGGTTGCGCGCGGGCGTTGAGCGCGGGTGTCGTTGATGGGTGGCCGCTGCACGGCCAACGCAATGGTCAAAGGGGGCGAGCATGACAAGTGATTCTCTGCTGACGGCCTATGGCGGAACGACGGACGAGCTCGCCGGACGCGAGCCGCGCTGGCGGCTCGACACCATCGTGTCCGAACTGCGCCGGTCACGCGACGTGCAGCACAACATCCGCCACGACGGTCCGGCACGGCGCGCGCCGTCGCGGGAGGCGCTCGGCAAGGTGATCGACGGGCTGATCGAGGCGCTGTTCCCGCGGCACTACGGCCAGTCCGAGGTCGACGGCGAGACCATCGACTATTTCGTCGGCCACACCCTGAACGCCGCGCTGAACGGACTGCTCGAGCAGGTGCACCGCGGCGCGCTGTTCGTGTCCGGCGAGCCCGCATCCGAGCCGCAACACCAGGATGCGGTGGCGTTGACCCGGGCGTTCGCCTCCGCGCTGCCCGGGATCCGCGGGCTCCTGGTCAGTGACTTGCGGGCCGCGTACAGCGGCGATCCGGCGGCAACCAACTTTCCCGAGATCCTGATCGGCTATCCGGGCATGCTGGCGATCATTCATCACCGCCTCGCCCACGTGCTGCACCGGCTCGGCGCGCGGCTGGTGGCGCGTCTCGTGGCGGAGATCGCCCATACCAAGACCGGCATCGACATCCATCCCGGCGCCACCATCGGCCCCAGCTTCTTCATCGACCATGGCACCGGCGTTGTGATCGGCGAGACGGCGGTCATCGGCGAGCGCGTCCGCATCTACCAGGCGGTGACGCTGGGCGCGCGTCACTTTCCCAAGGACGACCAGGGTGACCTGATCAAGGGCGGCGCCCGTCACCCGATCGTCGAGGACGATGTCGTGATCTATGCCGGCGCCACCATCCTCGGCCGTGTCGTGGTCGGCCAGGGCTCGACCATCGGCGGCAATGTCTGGCTCACCGACAACGTGCCGCCGCGCAGCTTCGTCACCCAGGCGGTTGCCCGCAGCAAGAACGGCGCGGGCTGAGCGCAGGTTCTAGCGCCGGGGCCGAGCCGCTGGGGATTGCCCCTCATGCCGCCGCGGCGTTCAGTGCACCCTTGTGAAGGGACAGCGTGACCGGTGTCGGGTTGCGCAGGATGTCCAGCACCGGGCAATGGCGATCGACAATCTCCTTAAGGCGGGCGAGATCGGCGTCCGACGCCGGGCTGTCCAGCGTGACCTCGGCGCGGATGCCCTGATAGCCCGGGCGCACGCTGTCATCGACATTGAAGAAGCCGCGGAGATCGATCGTGCCGGTCAATCGCACCGAGACGCCGCTCAGCGGAATGCCGAGCGCGTCGGCATAGAGGCGGTAAGTGATTTCCTGGCACGAGCCAAGCGCCGCCAGCACATACTCCACCGGATTGGGCGCCGTATCCTGCCCTCCGAGGCCCGCGGGTTCGTCGACCCCGACCTTGAACTGCCGGATCGCCACCGTGCTGTCGAGCCCGCCGCCAAGGCGGCTCTGCGCCTCGAACGTCGCCTGCCCCTGCGCGGGATCAGTACCGAGCGCAGCCTGCGTTCCCGCGAAGACATCCTTGAACTTGAAAGTCATCCTTCTCTCCCGGTCAATGCTTGGGGAATGCGCCGCCGCCATCGCGCGCCGGCCTGTGAATGCCGCACATCATGCGTTGGGATCGATCCAGATATCGGCAAAGCTGCCGGTGATTCCTTCGGCGCCCGGCGCGAAGTTCTTCACCTTGCGATGGGCAACGATCACGCCGGCGGGCGCCACCAGGTCGATCGAGGCGACCTCCTCGTGGATGATCTCCTGGAACTTGAACCAGATCTCGCGCCGCCGGGGCAGATCGGATTCGATCGCGGCGGCTTCGAGCAGGCTGTCGACCTCTGGATTGCCGTAATGCGCCGCGTTCGAGAACGGCAGCCCCAGTTTGAAGTTCTTCGACCAGTAAGCCCGCTGCACGCCAAGCGAGGGATCGAAGGTGTTGGAGAGGCTTTCCACCACCAGGTCGAACGCGCGGTCCTTGTAGACCACGTTCAAAAAGGTCGCGAGATCGAAGCGCTGGACCTCGACATCGACCCCGACGCGCCGCAGCGAGTTGCGGATGAAATCGCCGAAGCTCGCGGGAATGAACGGGTTCTGGGTGAGGCGCAGTTTCACGCGAATGCCGTCCGTGCCGCGCTTCAATCCGGCCTCGTCCAGCAGCCGCTCCGCCGCCTTCGGGTCGAATGGCCATGCCTGGATTTTCGGATTGTAGAATTTCGGCAGCACCGTGCTCACCGGTGACGGCGAGACCTGGCCGTAGCCGAAATAAACGATGTCGAGCAGCGCCTTGAGATCGATGGCGTGCGCCAGCGCAAGACGCACGCTGCGGTTCTGGAACAGCTTGTTGTCGAAATTGAAGAACAGCTGCTGCTGCGGCCCGGAATAGGCATAGGTCGTGGTGTCGACGACCAGGTTCTTGTTGGCCTTCAGGCGATCGATATCGCCATAGGGCACCGGGTTGCCACCGATGTCCACCTCGCCGGCCTCGAGCGCGGCTGCCCGCGCGGCGGGATCGAGAACGACCTTGAGCACCAGGCGATCGACATAAGGCTTGGGCGCGTCCCAGTACAGCGGGTTGCGCACGAACAGCAGATGGCTGCCCGGCACCCATTCCTTGAGCAAGAACGGACCGGTGCCGATGGTCTGCTCCAGGCGCGGCTGCTCCTCGGGCTTGAACGCCGCATAAATGTGCTTGGGAACGATCGGCGATTCCGCGCCCGCAAGCGCCGTAATCAGAAACGGCGCCGGCCGGGACAGCACCAGGACCGCGGTCAGCGGATCAGGGGTCTCGACATCCTCGACATTGGCAAAAGTGATGCGCCCGCGCGGATGCGCGATCTTCAGGCGCAGAATGGAGAATGCGACGTCGGCGGACGTAAAGTCATGCCCGTCGCTCCACTTCACGCCGGGGCGCAGCCGGAAGGTGTAGCGCGTGCCGTCGGCGCTGATGTCCCAGGCGACGGCGAGCACCGGTCGCGGACTGAGATCGTAGTCATAGGACAGCAGCCCCTCATTGATCTTGCTGCCGATCGTCTGTCCGGTGCCCGATGACGTGTTGATGGCGATGATCGCCGACGGATCCGGAAAGTACACCCAGTTGAGCGTTCCTCCGGATACGGGCCTTGTCCCCTGCGCGCGGCCGCGCCCCGGAATGACCAGGCCGGCTGACGCCAACAGCAGGGACGACTGGAAACGGCGGCGGGTCAGCGGCATCGGTAGCTCCGAATGATAAGTTCCGTGGAATGAATGCGACGCGCGGAAGGTTCGCGCGCACGACATTCCGCGGCTGCAGAGCTTGTCATGCCGTACATGGAAATTGTTTTCGTTGTTGCACCGGATCAGCTGCCAACAACATCGTCGGCTTGCATTTTGGAAGATTCGGCATCTCTCCGCACAATTTTGCATGCCTGCCACCGGCATCACCACGCCAACTGACGATCGCGCATTCACAAAATCTACTGACGCACTATACTAATTCTCCGACATCCCGAACCACGCGGCTCCACGAGCACGCTCCTTCAGATACAGGCGACCAGCATCATGAGTTTCGATCTCGACGTCACCCATCCGTATTTCGCCAAGGCCGTCGCGCTGCGTGAGGCCTTCGCCAGGGACGCCGTCGATCGCGACAAGGCGGGCGGCAAGCCGCTCGAGCAACTGCGGCTGCTGAAGGAGAGCGGCTTGCTCACGATCCTGATCCCCCGCGAATATGGCGGTGCCGGCGAGCCGTGGTCGACCGCACTCAAGATCGGACGCGAATTCGCCAAGGTCGACGGCTCGCTCGGCCACCTGTTCGGCTATCATTTCAGCTCGGTCCATGCCGCCTTCCTGCGCGGCACGCCCGAACAGGCGGCCGACATCTACCGCCGTTCCGCCGCCGGCAACTGGTTCTGGGGCAACACCGCCAACAGCTTCTCCAAGAGCCTGTTCGGCCGCCGCGACGGCGACGGCTACGTCCTCAACGGCTTTCGCCCCTTCACCTCCGGCTCCCATGTCGCCGACTATCTGCAGATCGCGTGGGAAGACCATACGACCAACGAGCGGAGCTTCGCCGCGATCCCGACCAGCCGCGAGGGCCTCAGGATCGAGGACGACTGGGACGGCATCGGCCAGCGCCAGACCGGCAGCGGCCGCGTCACCTACACCGATGTCAGGGTCCATCGCGACGAGGTGTTCGCTTTCAAGGCCGATCAGGTGAAGCCCTACCAGACTCTGACCCCGTTCCAGCAGCAGAGCGTCCTGCTCAACGTCTTCGTCGGCAGCGCCCAGGGTGCGCTGCTCGCTGCCCGCGACTACACCCGGGACAAATCACGTCCCTGGGTGCATTCCGGGGTCGAGAAGCACATCGACGATCCCTGGATCAAGCGCGTCTATGGCGACCTCTACACCAGGACCCTGGCCGCAACGCAGCTCGCCGACCAGGCGGCGCAGGCGCTGGATGACGCCTGGGCCAGGGGACGCGACCTCACCGAGGCGGAGCGCGGCAACGCCGCGATCAAGATTGCCGCGGCCAACGTGTTTGCCGGCCAGGTCGCGCTCGACGTCACCAGTCAGATCTTCGAAGTGATGGGTGCGCGTTCGGCGACCACCGCCAACGGCTTCGACCGGTTCTGGCGCAACGTGCGCATCCACACTCTGCACAATCCCGCCGAGTACAAGACGCGCAATGTCGGCCACTGGTTCCTGACCGGGGACCATCCCGAGCCCGCGACGTTCCAATAGACGCGTCGCAGGCTTCGGCCCGCGCCGGCGGCTCTAGGCCGGCGCAGCGACCTTGAAGCGCAGGCCCGCCTGTTCCATCAACGGAATCACCCGCTCGCCGAAGAACTGCAGGTCAGGCTTGAAGTCGAAGAAGCTGAGCTGCAGCCCGTCGACACCCGCCGCCTTGAGCTGCAGGAACTGCTCGACCACCTGCTCGGGCGTGCCGATCACCTCGATGTTGCCGCCGATGGCGCGGCGCTTTTCCGCATCGCGCCCCACCCGGCCCTTCCAGGCATGGGCATCACTGTCGAGGTTCTGCATGCTGGCAACGGGATCGAGGTGTGCGACGATCGCGTCGTGATACTGCCACGTCTCGTGCTCGGTCTCGCGGCAGATCACCATAGGGTTGATCAGCGTGCGGACCTGCCGGCCGACATCGACCGCCGCCTGCTTGACCCTTTCGACATGGGGCGGGAGCACTCCGATGGCGTCCTTGAAGGCCGATCCGCCGGGACTGGTGATGAACACGATGTCCGAATAGCGCCCGGCGAACGCGATACCCGCATCGGATCCGGTGGCATTGACCAGGATCGGGCGACTGAACCGTGGCTTCGGCGTGACGAAGGCATTGCTCAGCCGCCAGGGCGACTGTCCCTCGAACGAGAAATTCTCGCTGTCGCTCCACAGCCGCTGCAGCACCTCGATGAACTCCGCCGCCAGCTCGTAACGGCGATCATGCTCGATCCGGTTCCAGCCGAACGCCTCGTGCTCCACGGCGCGATGGCCGGTGACGACATTGATGCCCCAGCGGCCGCCGGAGATGTGGTCGAGGGTGGCGCCGTATTTGGCGAGATGCAGTGGATGCAACGGGCCGTACAGCACATGAATGGTCGAGATCAGCAGGATCCGCGACGTCACGCTCGACAGCGACGCCGTGGTGATGAACGAATCCAGCGCTTCGCCGGTGAACACGCCGCCATAACCGCCCTTCGGCAGCCATTGCGACAGCGCGAACACCAGGTCGAAACCGAATGCTTCCGCAGCGAGCGTCAGATCGCGGTTGTAGTCGAACGTCCAGGTGGTGGAGCGCGGCAAGGTCGAGGCGCTCCAGCCGCCGGCCTGGATCGGCAGGAACAAGCCGAGCAGCAGCGGCTGACGCAGCGCGCGCGACAGCGGGCTTTCGGCATGATCCGCAGGGCTGCTGAACACCGGAGATCCCACCAGGGCGCCGGGCTTGTGGACGATCGTCATGCTGGAATCTCTGCGGTGACCGCGGCCCCGCGAAACAGGCCGCGCCGTTGTGTTGCTTGTTGATGTTCGCGGCCATGACGACGCCGGGAGATCGGCTCGCCGAGCGCTTGACACGATCGACGTTGACTTAGTCTAGTATTGTTGTCAACTATTGAAAGCTGTTGCGCTTCAGTGACTTGCAACGCGACACGCGGCAGCCCGGACAAAGTCATTTATGCTGACGCGCACTGCATCCCAGGAATAATCATGTCGAACGCCGGACGTCTTGCGAAGACTTTTCGCCGCACCGCGCTGCAGGCGATCCCGACCATTCTCGGAATCGTCGTGCTCAACTTCCTGCTGCTGCAGCTCGCCCCCGGGGATGCCGCCGACGTCCTTGCGGGCGAGTCCGGTTCCGCAACGGCGGAAACCGTGGCGGCGCTGAAAGCCCGCTTCGGGCTCGATCAGCCGGCGCTGGTGCAGTTGCTCGCCTATCTCGAACATCTCGCCCATTTCAGCCTGGGCTTCTCGCCGCGCTACAATTTGCCCGTCGCGCAGATCATCGGCCAGCGCCTTCCCGGCACGCTGATCCTGATGCTGACCGCCCTCATCATGGCCATCGCGCTCGGCATCGTGCTCGGCGTCATCATGTCGTCGTTCGCCGGCCGCTGGCCGGACCGCATCATTTCCGTGGTCGCCATCCTGTTCTACTCGATCCCGGGCTTCTGGATCGGCCTGATGCTGATCGTGCTGTTCTCGGTCAAGCTCGGCTGGCTGCCGAGCGGCGGGGCCGAAACCATCGGCGCCGGTCTCCATGGCCTCGATGCGGTGCTCGACCGGCTGCGCTACATGATCCTGCCGGCGACCTCGCTCGCGCTGTTCTATGTCGCGATCTATGCCCGCCTCACCCGCGCCGCGATGCTCGAGGCCAACACCCAGGACTATGTGCGCACCGCGGCGGCCAAGGGCCTGCCGCCGCTGACCATCACCGTGCGCCATATCCTGCGCAATGCGCTCTTGCCGATCACCACCTTTGCCGGCCTGCATTTCGGCGGCCTGCTCGGCGGCGCTGTGGTGGTGGAAACGGTCTATAGCTGGCCCGGCCTCGGCCGCCTCGCCTTCGAAGCCGTGATGAGCCGCGACTTCAGCGTGCTGCTCGGCATCCTCCTGCTGTCGTCCCTGCTGGTGATCGTGATCAACGCGGCCGTCGACCTCATCCAGGCCTGGCTCGACCCGCGGATCGAGGTGCGCTGATGACCTCCCTCGAAGCCGACCGCGAGCTGATCGAAATTCCGGCGGCACCACCCCTGGTGTCACACCCGCCCCAGCCCGCCGCACCGTCCACCGACCAGCAGCCGGGCTGGCCGAACGTCCATGCCGCCGACACCCTGATCGTCGCGGCCGAAATCGGCACTTACGCGCCGCGGGCGCTGTCGCGCTTCCTGCGCAGCCCCACCGCGCTGACCGGAACCCTCATCCTGCTCGCCATCGTCACTGCGGCACTCGCCGCGCCACTGCTCTATCCCGACGATCCCCTGGCAATGGTGGCGCGGCCGCTGCTGTGGCCCGGGCAGAACGCGGCCTATCCGCTCGGCACTGACTCGCTCGGCCGCGACATCGCCGCCGGGCTGCTGCATGGCGCGCGGGTGTCACTGCTGGTGGGCATCACCGCCACCATCATCGGCCTGACGCTCGGCATCCTCGTCGGCTCGACCGCCGGCTATGTGGGCGGGCGCACCGACGATGCGCTGGTGCGGCTGATCGAACTGTTCCAGACCATTCCGAGCTTCATCCTGCTGGTGGTGCTGATCGCGATCGCACAGCCATCCATCGCCACCATCACCTGGGCGATCGGGCTGATCACCTGGCCGACCATCGCCCGCCTGGTCCGCGCCGAATTCCGCTCGCTGCGGGAGAAGGAGTTCGTGATGGCGGCACGCAGCCTCGGCTATGGCCATACACGCATCATCTTCCGCGAGATCCTGCCCAACGCGCTGCCGCCGATCATCGTCACCACCTCGGTGATGGTCGCGTCCGCCATCCTGATGGAATCGGCGCTGTCGTTTCTCGGCCTCGGCGATCCCAATGTCGTGAGCTGGGGCAGCATGATCGGTGCCGGGCGGGAGCTGCTGCGCACCGCGTGGTATCTCACCGCTCTGCCCGGACTTGTCATCGTCATCACCGTGCTGGCGCTGAACCTGATCGGCGACGGGCTCAATGACGCGCTCAATCCCCGTTTCAGCAAGGATGCGTGATGACCGACGAACTCCTGCAGGTCCGCGACCTTTCGATCGGCTTTCCGGACAGCACGCCGGTGCGCAATTTGAGCTTTTCCGTCGGACGCGGCGAGACCGTCGCCCTCGTCGGCGAGTCCGGCTCCGGCAAGTCGCTGACCGCCCTCGCGCTGATGCGCCTTCTGCCACGGGCGGCGCGCGTCGCCTCGGGATCGATCCGGCTCGACGGCCAGGATCTCGCTGGCCTGTCCGACCGGGCGATGCGGCAGCATCGCGGGCGCGACATCGCCATGATCTTCCAGGAGCCGATGACGTCGCTCAATCCGGTGCTGACCATCGGCCGTCAGATCAGCGAGGCGTTGCGGCTGCATCGCGGCCTGTCGGCGCGGCAGGCACGCCTGCGCGCCATCGAGCTGCTCGACCTCGTGCGCATCCCCGATCCCGGCCGGCGCTACGACGATCACCCGCACCAGCTGTCCGGCGGCATGCGCCAGCGCGTGATGATCGCGATTGCGGTGGCCTGTGAACCCAAGCTGCTGATCGCCGACGAGCCGACCACCGCCCTCGACGTCACCATCCAGGCGCAGGTGCTCGACCTGCTCGACCGGCTGCGGCGCGAGCTGTCGCTGGGATTGTTGCTGATCACCCATGACCTCGGCATCGTCGGCCAGTGGGCCGACCGCGTGGTGGTGATGTATGCCGGCCGCAAGGTCGAGGAGGCGCTGCCGGCGCCGCTGTTCGCCGATCCGCGCCATCCCTACACCCGCGGGCTTCTGGCGGCCGCGCCGCGGCTCAGTGCCGACCAGCACTACCGCCTGGCGCCGCTGCCCGAAATTCCCGGCAGCATCGCCTCCGCGCTCGGCCAGCCGGGATGTCCGTTCGCACCGCGCTGCCCCATCAGCCGCCCCGCCTGCCGCAGCCAAGTGCCTGACATCATCGCGCTGTCGCCGGACCGGCAGGTCGCCTGCCCCGTTACTCTTCAGGAAGGAGCCGTCCATGCCGCTGCTGTCGGTCTCTGACCTCCGGCTGTGGCAAGTCGAGCCTCGGCAAGAGCATCCTGCGTCTGGTCGAGCCGGCCTCGGGACGGATCACCTTCGATGGCGCAGAGCTGCGCGGACTGTCCGGCCACGCACTGCGCAGCCAGCGCCGCCGCCTGCAGATGGTGTTCCAGGACCCGTTCGCCTCGCTCAACCCGCGTCACACCGTCGGCGACATCCTGGCGACGCCGCTCAAGGTCCACGGCATCGGCCGGCGTGACGAACGCCGCTACCGTGTCGCCGACATGCTCGACCGCGTCGGCCTGCCGTCCTCGGCCGTGTCGCGCTACCCGCACGAATTCTCCGGCGGCCAGCGGCAGCGTCTCGGCATCGCCCGCGCGCTGATCCTGCGGCCGGAGCTCGTGATCTGCGACGAGCCGGTGTCCGCGCTCGATCTGTCGATCCAGGCGCAGATCCTCAACCTGCTCGCCGGCCTCAAGCGCGAATTGAACCTGTCGCTGCTGTTCATCTCCCACGACCTGTCGGTGGTGCGCTATTTCGCCGACCGGGTGCTGGTGATGTATCTCGGCCGCATTGTCGAAGCCGGCTCGCACCGCCAGCTCTGGGAGCAGCCGCGCCATCCCTATACCCGCGCGCTGATGGACGCAGTGCCCGACCCGGCACGCCGGCGCTATGCCGCACCGCTTGGCGGCGTTCTCGGCCCATCGGCCCGGACAGAAGGCTGCCGCTTCCAGTCCCGTTGCCCGCTCGCGACCGAACTCTGCAGGAGGGTCTCGCCGACGCTGCGCGATGCAGCGCCGGGCCATGCCGTCGCCTGCCACCACCTTGAGCCTCAGGCCGCCAACTGAGCGGCGCGCCGGCTGCCGCCCGAGCAGATGACAGCCTCGCTATCGCGCCGGTTTGCGCGGCGCCGGCTTACGGGCTGCGGTCTTGCGGGCTGCAGTCTTGCGCGGCCCGGCTTCCCCCGCCATCGCAGGCCGCACCCGCAGGCCGTCGACGAACACGTCGAGCAGCCGCAGCACGCTCGCCTGCCAGCCCGGCTGGTCATGCAGGTAGCACATGCCGATGAGCGCGCGCAGCAGATCCTCCGGCCCGATATCGTCGCGGATCTCGCCGGCCGCGACCGCCCGCGCCAGCAGCACCCCGACGGCCTTGGTCAGACGCTTGAACGAGAACACGGCGAGTTCCGAGGACCCCTGAGCCGCCAGCTGGAGCGCGGCAGACATGCCCTTCTTGGTGGCGACGAAAGCGACATTGGAGTGCAGCCATTGGCGCAGGGCCTCGACCGGAGACGCCGCCTCCTTCAATTGCTCGGCGAGTTCACCGAGCTGATCCACCTCGCGCCGGTAAACCGCTTCATACAATGCCTCGCGGGTCGGAAAATGCCGGTAGAGCGTGCCGATCCCCACTCCGGCATGGCGCGCCACCGCCTCGAGGCTGGCGTCGGCGCCGCCGGCGCTGAACACGGCTTTCGCGGCCTCGAGCACGCGCTCGCGGTTGCGGAGCGCATCGGCGCGCGGCTTGCGGGAGCTCTCGGTGGACTGGCCTGTCATGTCACTGCCGGCGTTCCTGCCCGACCCCACTTGAAAAACGGAGGATCCCTCCGTATAATACACCCACCATCGGATACGCCCACTGCCAAATCCTGGGCGGTCCCGCGTGCGATGAACGATCCGCCGCCCGGTGCGTTGCCGTGCGGCGACGCGCCCTGACGATTCTGCTGACCATAGCATCGATCGGAACACCACATGAATCTCTTGATCCGTCTCACCGTCAACGGTGAGCGGCGTGATGTCGCGCTGGACGACCCGCGCGTGACGCTGCTCGACCTCCTTCGCGAACGCCTGCACCTCACCGGAACCAAGAAGGGGTGCGACCGCGGCCAGTGCGGCGCCTGCACCGTGCTGGTCGATGGCCGTCGCATCAATTCCTGCCTCACCCTCGCCGCGAGCCTCGACGGCGCCGAGGTGCTGACCATCGAGGGCGTCGCGCATGGCGACACGCTGCATCCGGTGCAGGCCGCCTTTATCGCCCATGACGGCTTCCAGTGCGGCTTCTGCACGCCCGGCCAGATCATGAGCGCGATCGGCCTGATCCGTGAAGCCCAGACCGGCGACGATCCCGAGCGCATCCGCGAAGCGATGAGCGGCAACCTGTGCCGCTGCGGCGCCTATGCCGGCATCACCGATGCCGTGATCGACGCGCAGCGCGCAACCGCCCGCTCCGAGGCCACCGCCAGCGAGGAGCGCGCAGCATGAACGCGTTCGATTACATTCGCCCCGCAACCATCGCCGATGCCATCGCCGCGGCCAGTGCGCCCGGCGCGGCTTATCTCGCTGGGGGCACCAACCTGCTCGACCTGATGAAAGGCCGCATCGCGCAGCCGACGCGGCTCGTCGACATTTGCCGCCTGCCGGGTCTCGACCGCATCGACACGCTGCCCGACGGTGGCGTGCGCATCGGCGCACTGGTGCGCAACGCCGACCTCGCGCACGACCGGGATTTTGCCCGCGACTTTCCGGCGATCGCTGAGGCGCTGCTGTCAGGCGCTTCCGCGCAACTGCGCAACGCGGCCACCGTCGGCGGCAACCTGCTGCAGCAAACGCGCTGCGCTTACTTCTACGACGTCGCCAGCGCCTGCAACAAGCGCACGCCCGGCACAGGCTGCGACGCCCGCGACGGCGACAACCGCCTGCATGCCGTGCTCGGCTGGAGCGAGCACTGCATCGCTACCCACCCGTCCGACTTCTGCGTCCCGCTCGCCGCGCTCGACGCCGTCGTCGAGATCGAAGGGCGCAATGGACGGCGCGAGGTAGCGCTGGAGACGCTGCACCGCCTGCCCGGCGCCACACCGGAGCAGGACAGTGCGCTGGCGCCGGGCGACCTGATCGTCGCCGTGCGGCTGCCGGCTACGGCGCGGACGTTCGCAGCGCACGAACGTTACCTGAAAGTGCGCGAGCGCACGTCCTACGCTTTCGCCGTCGTCTCGGCGGCGGCCGCGCTGACCATCGCCGACGGCAAGATCACCGCTGCACGGCTGGCGCTGGGCGGCGTCGCCGCAAAGCCGTGGCGGGCGCGCGAGGCGGAAGCTGCCCTCGCCGGCGCAACGCCATCGCGAACGGCCTATGAGCGTGCAGCGCAGGCGGCGCTCGTCGGCGCGACACCGTCCGGCGACAACGCCTTCAAGATCGAACTGGCGCAGCGCATCATCGTGCGTGCGCTGAGCCTCGCCGCCGCCGGGACGCCGGACCGCGTTCCCGCGCTGCCCGCCTCGCCGTTCTCCTCCGCCACCGGAGCCGTTCATGTCCTCTGACATCAGCCTCACCCGCGACCCCGCCCATCTGCGGCAGGGCTCGAACATCGGCCAGCCGCTGACACGCCGCGACGGCGTGCTGAAAGTCACCGGCCAGGCCCGCTACGCCGCCGACAACCATCCGCCTGGCCTGCTCTATGCCGTGCTGGCGACCAGCAGCATCGCCCGCGGCCGCGTCGCGTTCCTCGACGTCGCGGCAGCGAAAGCTCATGCCGGCGTCATCGAGGTGATGACGACAGCCAACCGGCCGCAGCTCGCCGACGATCCGGACGCCAAGACCCATCCGTTCATGTTCCGCCTCGACCTGCTGCAGAACGACGAGGTGCGCTATGCCCAGCAGCCGATCGCGGTCGTGGTCGCCGACAGCCTGGAGGCCGCGACCGAGGGGGCTGCGCTGCTCGCGCCGCGCTACGAAGTCGTACCGCCGCGCATCGGCCTCGATGCCGGCGAGGTGTTTACGCCACCGGCCGTCGGCGTCGGCAGTCCGGCGGTCGAGCGGCATGGCGACGTGGAAGCGGCGCTCCGCAGCGGCGCACACCATATCGAAGCAAGCTACGAGACGCCGCTTCAGTACCACAATGCCATGGAGCCCCATGCCATCGTCGCGGCCTGGCACGGCGACACGCTGTCGATCGACACCCCGACCCAGGGCCTTGCCATCGCACAGGGCCGGCTCGCCGGCCTGCTCGGCCTCGCACCGGACAAGATCCACATCCGCAGCCCGTTCCTCGGCGGCGGCTTCGGCTCCAAGGGCCTGATATCGGGGCCGCAGATTCTCGGCATCCTGGCTGCAAAGCTGGTCGGCCGGCCGGTCAAGCTGGTGCTGCGGCGCGACCAGATGTACGGCCCGGTCGGCCATCGTTCAGCCAGCCGCCAGCGGCTGCGCCTTGGCGTCGCCGCCGACGGCGTGCTGACCGCGATCGACCATCACGCCCGCGTCGCATCCAGCGCCTTCGACGACTTCTACGAGCCTGCGGCCAACGCCTCGCACTCGCTCTATGCCAGTCCGGCGATCGCCACCTCCCATGACGCGGTGCGTGTCGACACCGGCACGCCGCTGTTCATGCGCGCGCCGGGCGAAGCCACCGGCTCGCTGGCGCTGGAGTGCGCGATCGACGAAGCGGCCCATGCCTGCGGCCTGGATCCGCTCGCCTTTCGGCTGCGCAACTACGCCGAGGTCGAGCCGATGACCGGCAAACCGTTCTCCTCGAAAGCGCTGCGCGCCTGCTATGCGCAGGGCGCCGAGCGTTTCGGCTGGTCGACGCGGCCGCTGGCGCCACGGCAGATGCGCGACGACAACGGCTTCCTCCTCGGCTGGGGCATGGGCACGGCGACCTTCCCGGCGCTGATGTTCGCTGCGCAAGCGCGCGCGGTGGTGCGGCGCGACGGCTCCGGCTTAATGGAGACCGGCGCCCATGACATGGGCCAGGGCGCCTGGACCGCGCTCGCCCAGATCGCCGGCGACGCACTCGGCCTGGACGTCGACGCCGTCACGTTCAAGGCCGGCACCTCCGACCTGCCGGACGCCGGCATCGCCGGCGGCTCGGCCCACACCGCCACCGCCGGCATGGCGATCCACAATGCCGGCGCGGCCGTGATCGCCAGGCTCGCCACGCTCGCAACCGAAGACCGGCGCTCGCCGCTGTTCGGCGCCGGCAATGCCGGCGTGGTCGCGCGCAACGGCCGCCTGTTCCGCCGTGACGACGAGACCCGCAGCGAAAGCTATGGCGAGATCCTCGATCGCGCCGGCGTCGCCGAGGTGGAGGCCAGCGGCAGCGGCGCCGCCGATCCGGCGGCGCAATCGGCCTATGCCATGCATGCCCACGGCGCCGTATTCGCCGAGGTCAAGGTCGATCCGGATCTCGGCCAGATCCGTGTCACCCGCATGGTCGGGGCGTTCGCCGCCGGACGGATCATCAACCCGCGCATGGTGCGCAGCCAGCTGCTCGGCGGCATGATCTGGGGCGTGTCGTTCGCGCTGCATGAAGAAGCCATCATGGATCGGCGCAGCGGTCGCACGCTCAACGCCAACCTCGGCGAATATCATGTGCCGGTGAATGCCGACGTCCCCGCGCTCGACGTCTTGACGGTCGATGAGCACGACCCGCATGTCAATGCGCTCGGCATCAAGGGCGTCGGCGAGATCGGCATCACCGGCAGTGCCGGCGCGGTCGCGAACGCGGTGTGGCACGCCACCGGGATACGGCCCCGCCACTTCCCGATCCGGCTCGACCATCTGCTGACGCCGCACTGAACGCGGCGGCGGTTGTTGCCAAACGCAAAGCGCCGGGGGACTTTGCCCCCGGCGCTTTTTAGGCCTGCATGAATCAGTTCTTGTACTCGTACAGCAACCGCGCACGGATCGTGCCTTCGAGCGCGCGGATATCCGCCAGCACCTGCTGGGTATCGGCGGCGGACGCGTCAGCGTCCAGCACCACATAGCCGACGTCACTGTAGGTCTCGTAGTACTGCGCGGCGATGTTGACCGAGCTGCGCGCCAGCACATCGTTGAGCCGTCCGAGCATGCCCGGCAGGTTGCGCTGCACCTGGATGAAGCGTGTCCCCTGCGGCCGCGCCGGCAACTGCACCTGCGGGAAGTTGACCGCCCCCACGGTCGAGCCGGTGTCGCTGTAGTCGATCAGCTTGCGCGCGACCTCGGCACCGATCCGCTCCTGCGCCTCCTCGGTCGAGCCGCCGATGTGCGGCGTGAGAATGACGTTATCGAGGCCCTGCAGCGGCGTGACGAAACGCTCGCCGTTGGCGCCGGGCTCGACCGGGAACACGTCGACCGCGGCTCCGCGCAGATGGCCGTCGCGCAACGCTTCCGCCAGCGCGTCGAGATCGACCACTGTGCCGCGGCTGTTGTTGATGAAGTAGGCGCCCTGCCTCATCGCCCGGATCTCGTCGCGGCCGATCATGCCCTGGGTCGCCGGCGTCTCCGGCACATGCAGCGTGACGATATCGCTCTGCGCCAGCAGCTCCTGCAGGCTCGCGATCGGCTCGGTGTTGCCATGGCGCAGCTTGTCGGTGTGATCGTAATAGATCACCCGCATGCCCATCGCCTCGGCGAGGTTGGAGAGTTGCGAGCCGATGTTGCCGTAGCCGATGATGCCCAGCGTCTTGCCGCGAACTTCGTGGCTGTTGCTGGCGGATTTGTCCCACCGCCCCTCATGGGCGCCGTTGGAACGCCCGATGACCCGGCGCAGCAGCATCACGATCTCGCCGATCACCAGCTCCGCCACGCTGCGGGTGTTGGAGAACGGTGCGTTGAACACCGGAATGCCATGCTGGCGCGCGGCGTTGAGATCGACCTGGTTGGTGCCGACGCTGAAGCAGCCGATCGCGATCAGGCGGTCGGCGGCCTCCAGCACCTGCGGCGTGATCTGGGTGCGCGAGCGGATGCCGAGCAGATGCACGCCATGCAGCGCCTCCTTCAGTGCGGCGCCATCGAGCGCCTTGGGCAGGCGAGTGACGTTGCTGTAGCCCGCGCCGGTGACCAGGTCGACGGCGCTGTCGTTGACGCCCTCGAGCAGCAGGACCCGGATCTTGTCCTTGGCCAGCGACAATTGCGGAGACGGGATCTGGGGAGTGGGCACGAGCGCAGCGTCCTTCAGCATGGTGGCGGCCGACTGGGTGGCGGCCGGCGGCTCCGGTCGAGATTCGTCCGGATGATCGCAGTTTATCCGGCGCACATATGGCACGCGCGTCCTGCCGATCAATCGCAAAATGGCGAGAACAGGATTTTCGATACGCCCACGAATGCGAAAAATATTCTTTATATTTCAGCCATATACGCCATTTTATTTCGATTTTCCGCCGCATCGCGGTGCGGCCGCGTCGCGAAAAGGCGGCCTAGGGCGTTGATCCTGCGAGCGTTTCGAGGTCAAACTCGCGCGATCTGTTGGCAAAGGAGGCGTGCGATGAAACGGATCGTTGTGGCTGCGGTGGTGTCGATGCTGGCGATGGGCACGGCCCTCGCCCAGGATGCCTGTGAAACCAAGGCCGTCGGCAAGGACGGCAAGGCGCTCTCGGGCGCGGCGAAGACGTCGTTCATGAAGAAGTGCATGGCCGATGCCTGCTCGACCAAGGCGGTCGGCTCGGACGGCAAGCCGCTGCATGGCGCGGCGAAGACCAGCTTCATGAAGAAGTGCGAAAAGGGCGCCTGAGGCGCTCCGACACGCAGACCCCGGAAGGCGGGGCTCGGCCATGCCCCGCCTGAGTTGCTGCCCGCTCCGCGCGCCGCGCGTCAGAACCGGACGCCGAACGTTCCCCTGACGCTCTGATCGGAGGCGTTTGCACTGAACTGGCCGCCATAGGTCACCCCGAGCGACATCCACCTGTTGAGCGCAACGTCGAAACCGGCCTCGACCACCGCCGCTTCCCTGGCGACCGGCAGTCCCGCCACCCCGAACGCACTGCTGCCGGCAAAGGCAAGACGCGCCACCGGCGTGGTGTCGCCTTCCGCGTGACGCCAGCCGAGCGAACCTTTGACCACCGCATCGGCCGATCCCAGCGTGACGTGGTTCGCCGCACGCACGCCGACCGTCGCGAAGGTGACGCCGGTGGTGCCGGACAGGCCGGAGAGCGCGGCCGCACCACCCTGCTCGGTGAAGCCGCGGGCCGAGAGCGCGGCATAGGCGATGTTGGCGAATGGCTCGATGCTCGCCGCGCCGAACACAGTGCGGCCGAGATCGATGCCATAGCCGACCTCACCGAACACCTGCGCCGTGCCGGCCTTGTCATATCCCTTCAGGCTGTCGGCGAAGCCGTTGAAGCCGACCGTACGCGTGGTTGCAAGATCGTGCCAGGTGTAGGCTGCACCGGACCGGACGCCGAACGCGCCGAAGCGCGTGCCGCCGAAGACGCCGACATGGTAGTTGTCGCTGCTGCCCGACGACAGACGGTCGCGCAAGTTAAAGTCGGTACGGCTGTAACCGGCCTCGATACCGACACGCCAGGTGTCGAGCACGGCCGTGTCGGCGCCGAACAGCACGCCGCCAGTCGAGCGGTCGAAGCGCGCGGCATTGCCATCGCCGTCACCATGCCCCCAGGCGCCGAAACCATGGGTCCAGACCGCGACGCGGTCGGTGGTCGGCGCGGCCTCGACCAACCCGCCGGCGGCATAGGCCATCACCGGCGAGCGGTCGGCGCCGACGGCGCCGAACGACGCCCGCAGGCGGTTGATCGCGGCGTCGCGCACGAAGCGGCTGTCATCCACCAGCACACCTCGCATCGAGGCATGGAGCTCGCCGGACAGTTGATCGAACGCGGCGCGGGCGCCGACAATGCTCTGCTGCACCAATGCGCCGGAGAGCGCACCTCCGAGCCCCGGCGTATCGAGCGCGCCTCCCACCGCCACCTGGTTGCGGGTGGTTGCGACGGAGGCGAACGAGACGCGGCTGCGCGCGATATCCAGATAGACATTGTTGGCGTCATAGCCGAGCCCGAACGACACGAACGGCAACGCCCCGTCCAGCGTGAGGCCGGCGAACGTGCCGGCCACCCCGCCTGTTGCATTGACGATGGTGTAGCGCATCCCGGGCAGATACACGCCCGCGGCCTTGGCCACCTGCACCGTACCGCCGGCAAGCGTCGCATTGCCGTTGACCTGCAAGCGGTCGCTTCGCCCAGCCGGATCGATCTCGACCTGGTAGACCGAGCCCGATGCGAAGCCGATGTTGCCGGCGACCGTCAAGGTGCCGATCGAATTGCCCGGCGCGACCACACCGCCCGCGACCACGGCAAGCCCGGGAATGGTACCGCTGCCACCGATCACGCTGCCCGCAGCCATGCGCAACGAGCCGCCGAGCGCACCGTTGACCACCAGTTTACCGCCGGACACGGCGGTGGTGCCGGTGAAGCCAGAGCTGTCTGCGGTCAGAACGGTCGTGCCGGCCAGCTGGGCGATATTGCCGTTACCCGCGAGCTGCGGCGCGAAACCATAAGCGCTGTCGGTATGGTTGAAGTTGATCGCGGCTGAGCCCGCGGCGAGGACGACCCGCCCCGCATCGAGAAAGCCGGCCGCGACCGGAGCCGATCCTGGCGCGGCGCCGATGGTCAGGACACCGCCGCCGCCCAGCGTCAGCGTGCCGCTTCCGGAGCCGATGGACACTTTTGCCTTGTCCGCGATGGTCAGCGTCCCGCTGATGCCTCTTCCAAGACTCACGTCACCGCTGTTGGTCCATGTCGACCCCACGCCGGTGACAGTCATGGCGCCGACTCCATTGTCACCAATGGAAGCCGCCGCGCTGAATACAGCGCCGCCATTCCTGGCGATCAGCTCGCTGTGGGCGTCCGCCCCATCGGCAATGAGGAGAATGCCGGAGGTGATCAGTTTCGAACCGCCTCCGGTCACAATCACCGAGCTGTCACCACCATAGACGCCCAATTCCGCACTCGTGACACTGCTGACCGTCGCACCGTCGGCAACGATCAGCCGGCCGTTGCCGAGAACGCCAACCAGCAGCGTGCCGGTGTTGGTCCAGGAAGATCCCTTTCCCGTCACAGTAACGGTGCCCTCCGCCCCTTGATAGAAGCCGACATAGCCGTCTCGGTCGAAGACCTGACCACCGCCGATAATGGTCAATTGGCCAACATCAAAGTCGCCGACGGAGAGCCTGCTTTCAGGAATCGTCCATACGGGGGACGAGGCTGGAAACGGAGAGACATCGCCGGTCGCGACCACGCTCTGCGCCGCCGCCCGTTCCGTGCCACCGCATCCCAGCGCCAGCGCTGAGCAGCCGGCGATCGCAGCCGCCCGCCAGCGCCGCAGCGGTCCGGGGACAGGCCTGCGTCCTCCAGCGACCTTGCGCTGCCCCACCATTTCCTGTGCCATTGTCATGATCGTCGGTCCGCTCGAAAGCCGCGATCCGCCGCTCTCGCCCCTCATCGCGCGGGCGCCGTTGCGCATCACGCTTGCCACCTTCGCCCTGCCACCGATTCGGCGGTTCGCACGGCTCGAGCAGATCACAAGCGGCTCCTGACAACGTCAAATGCGCACGCTTCAAGAGATGATGAGGATTATGCATCGAAGGGCGCTGCCGCCGCGCATTCGCGGGCCAATGCGCCGAATGCACAGGCAGCTGGCTCATCAGGCCATCAGCACATGCGGACGTGCTGACATGATGTCGCACCCGTGCGACGCCGGTGGATGCCCCCGGCGTCGCCTCGGAAGCGGTAACACCGGGTGGCGGGCGCCACCCGGTCGACAACACGAACGCGGATGCTAGTGCGCGTGCGCCATCACCGGCACCTCGTTGCCGTTCTGGTCGTAGAGCTTGCCGTTCAGGAAATAGTCGCCGTCATGCAGCACGGCGATGTCCTGGTAGCGGATGATGCGCTCCGTGCCGGCAACGAACACCGACTGCTGGTCCGAATTGCCCACCCGCAGATGATTGAACAGCAGGTTCAGCACGATCGCCATGATCGCCGCAGAACTGATGCCCGAGTGGAAAATGGTGGCGAACCACGCCGGGAAATGTTCGTAGAACTGCGGCGCGGCGATCGGGATAATGCCGAAGCCGATCGAGGTCGCGACGATGATCAGGTTCATGTTGTTGGTGTAGTCCACCTTGGACAGCGAGCGGATGCCGCTCGCCGCCACCGTGCCGAACAGCACGATGCCGGCGCCGCCGAGCACCGACGGCGGCACCGCGGCGACGACCCGTCCCATCACCGGCAGCACGCCGAGGGTCACCAGGATCAGACCGCCTGTCGCGACGACGAAGCGGCTGGTCACGCCGGTGACGGCCAGCAGGCCGACGTTCTGCGCGAACGCGCTCTGGGTGAACGAGCCGAACACCGGCGCGATGGTGCTGGACAGCATGTCGGCGCGCAGACCGTCGCCGAGACGGCGCGAATCGACCTTGGTGCCGATGATTTCGCCGACCGCGAGAATATCAGCCGACGTTTCGACCAAGGTCACGATGATCACGATGGCCATCGACACGATGGCCGCGACATTGAAGGTCGGCCAGCCGAAATGAAAGATGCTCGGCAGCGCCACGAACGGTCCGGTGGCGACTTTCGAGAAGTCCGCCATGCCGAGTACAACAGCAATCGCGGTGCCGATCGCCATGGCGAGCAGGATCGACAGCCGCGAGATCGCGGCACTGCCGAGCTTGCTGAGCAGCAGCACGGTGACCAGCGTGACTGCGGCGAGGCCGACATTACCCATGCTGCCAAAATCCGCGGCCTTGGGATTGCCGCCCATCGCCCAGCGCGCCGCGACCGGCATCAGCGTGAGCCCGATGGTGGTGATGACGATGCCGGTGACCAGCGGTGGGAAGAAACGGATGATCCGCGAGAACACCGGGGTCACCAGAAGTCCCGCGAACGCCGCCGCCATCACGGCGCCGAGCACCGCCGGCAGACCGCCGCCGTCGCGGCTGGTGACGATCGCCACCATGGTCGCGACACCGGCAAAAGACACCCCCTGCACCAGCGGCAAGCGGCAACCGAAGAACGGTATACCCATGGTCTGTAGAATGGTGGCAAGGCCGCCGGCGAACAGTGAGGCGGTAATCAAGAGGCCGATCTCCGCGGGCGGCAGGCCCGCTGCCTGACCGACGATCAACGGCACGGCGACGATGCCGCCATACATGGTCAGCACGTGCTGAAAGCCGAAGGCGAGATTGGATCCGAGCCCGAGCCGCACGTCTTCTGGACGCTCCTTCTGAGCGCCATCGATGGTCGCTAGCACGACGATTCCTCCAGTTATGATTTTATAGGCTGGATGATCGACGACGTCGCCGCCAAGCGGAAGCCAGCCGCGGCAGGAAGCACTTCCAGAAAAATTACGAAAATGGGCCGGGACGTGTTCGTGGAATGCGGCGCGGCACATGTGCCGACGCGTTGCTCAGCATGAGACGGTATTCAGGATGGAACTCTGTCCGAGATCATCGCCGCCGGGCTCAGGCCGTTTCGCCGTTCGCCAGTTGCCGCGCCAGCGCATTGTGCCGCTCGACCAGAACCGGCAAATCGACCGTCAGGAGATGTCCGTCGCGCACGACGACACGTCCGTTGATGACGCTGAGCGCAACCTGCGCCGGCGCGCAGAATACCAGCGCCGCCAGCGGATCATGGCGCGCACCGGCGAAGCCGAGGGTGCGCAGGTCGAAGGCCACCATGTCGGCGGCCATCCCCGGCGCCAGCGCACCAATATCGTCGCGGTTGAGCACTTCAGCGCCGCCGCGTGTCGCGATCTCCAGCGCCTGCCGCGCCGACATCGCCGCCGGGCCGTGACCGACACGGGCCAGCAGCATCGCCTGGCGCGCCTCGCCGAGCAGATGTCCGGCATCGTTGGACGCACAGCCGTCGACACCGAGCCCCACCGGCACGCCCTCGCAGCGCATGCGCCCGATCGGCGCGATGCCGGAGGCAAGCCGCATGTTGGAGCACGGGCAATGGGCGACACCGGTGCCGGTGCGCCCGAACAGCTTGATGCCGGCCTCGTCGAGCTTGACGCAATGGGCATGCCAGACATCGCGGCCGACCCAGCCGAGATCCTCGGCATAGTCTGCCGGTGTCATGCCGAACACCTCGCGGCTGTAGGCGACGTCGTTGTCATTCTCCGCCAGATGCGTATGCAGCGACACTTTATAACTGCGGGCGAGCTGTGCGGCCTCGCGCATCAGGTCGCGGCTGACCGAGAACGGCGAGCACGGCGCCACCACGACGCGCCGCATCGCAAAGCGGCCGCCATCATGGAAGGTCTCGATCAGACGCTGGCTATCCCTGAGGATCGCCGCCTCCTCTTCCACCACCCGGTCCGGCGGCAGGCCGCCCTTGCTCTCGCCGACGCTCATGGAGCCGCGCGCGGCATGGAAGCGCATGCCGATCGCCTCCGCCGCGGCGATGGAATCGTCGAGCCGGCAACCGTTCGGATAGATGTAGAGATGATCGCTCGACGTCGTGCAGCCCGACAGGATCAGCTCGGCCATCGCCGTCTGCGTCGAGACATGCACCATCTCCGGCGTCAGGCCGGCCCAGATCGGATAGAGCGCCTTCAGCCAGCCGAACAGCTCGGCGTCCTGCGCCGCCGGCACCGCCCGCGTCAGGCTCTGGTACATGTGATGGTGGGTGTTGACGAGCCCCGGCAACAGCACATGGCCCGCGAGGTCGATCACCTCATCGGCCACCTGCGGCAGTTCGGCAGAGGCCCCCACCGCGACGATGGCGTTGTCAGCGACATAGACCCCGCCGCCGGCAATCTCGCGACGGGCGTCGTCCATGGTCACCAGCAGGTCGGCGTTCTTGAGGAGCAAAGTCCGGGGCATGGCGCGATCCTGTCGGGCGACGGGCGTTTCACATGAGCAAAGCTGCGGCGGAGATGCGCTCCGCCGCAGGCACGCCGGCTATTCGAGCGGACCGACGGCGGCTTCGACAGCCTCCACGATGGCGCCCGAGCGCACCAGCGCCAGGGCATCGATCATCTCGTGATGGTACCAGCGATCGCCCGACAGCGCCGGCTTGACCACGCTGCGCAGCGCTTCGAGCGCGGCGCGGCTGCCCTTGCCGATCGGATGGTCCTTGCCATGTTCCTCGACCAGCGACAGCGCCTGCCCGGCCATCAGGATCTCGCAGGCGACGATCTGCTCGACATTCTCGACCACCGTGCGCGCCTTGCGGCCGCACCAGGTCGAGTTCGAGACATGGTCCTCGGCGTTGGACTTGCCGGGGATCGAATCCACCGAGCCCGGCGTCGACAGCGTGCGGTTCTCCATCACCAGCGCCGACATCGAGCACTGTACGGTGGCGTAGCCGGTGTTGAGACCGCGCTTGCCGGCGAGCAGGTTGCGCGGCAGGCCGTAGCTCATGGTCGGATCGATCAGCCGCGCGAGGCGGCGCTCGCTGATCGAGCCGAGATCGGTGGTGGCGATCGCCAAGAGGTCCATCACCTGGGCGACGTACTGGCCATGGAAATGGCCGCCGGAGATGCACGTGTAGCCGCCCTCGCCGTCGTCGAAGATCAGGGGGTTGTCGGTCGCCGAGTTGATCTCGGTGCCGATGACCTTGCCGACATAGCCGAGCGCGTCCCGCATCGGGCCATGCACCTGCGGCGTGCAGCGCAGCGAATAGACGTCCTGCACCCGCGGCGCCGGCGGCTTGCCCGGCGCGCGGTTCTCGTCGGGATAGATCGTTACGCGCGCTTCTTCCGAGCAGCGCTGCGAGCCTTCGACGATACGGCGGATGTTGCGTGCGCTCGCCGCCTGCCCTTCGTGCGGGCGCGCAGCATGGACGCGCGGATCGAACGCCGCGAGCTCGCCGCGCATGCACTCCAGCGACAGCGTCATGGCGATGTCGGCATGCTTGAGAATGCGTTTGGCATCCTCGATCGCCAGCACCGCGAGCGCCAGCGACACGGTCGAGCCGTTGATCAGCGCCGAGGCATCCTTGGCGGACAGCGGGAAGTCGACATCGAGCCCCGCTTCGCGCAACGCCTCGCGGGCCGGCATGCGGCGGCCCTTGTAGATCATTTCGGCCTCGTCGAAGCCGCAGATCGCACCGGACATGTGCGCGAGCGGCGCGAGGTCGCCGGAGGCGCCGACCGAGCCCTTCTGCGGAATCACCGGGTGCAGCCCGGCATTGAGGCAGGCGAGCAGACGGTCCACCACCTCGATGCGCGGACCGGAATAGTTCGACGCAAAGGCGTTGGCGCGCAGCAGCATGGTGGCGCGCGTCACGTCTTCGGCGAACGGTTCGCCGATGCCGGTGGCATGGGCATATACGGTCTTGCGCTGGTACTCGGCCATCTCGGCCATCATCACGCGCTGGTCCTTGAACAGGCCGACGCCGGTGTTGAACGAGTACATCAGCGGCGCGTCGTCGCGCATGAAGTTGGCGTCGATGTAGGCACGCGCCGCGACCACCTTGGCGCGCGCCGCGGCATCGAGCGCGGCAGAGGCAAAGCGGCCATCGGTCGGACGGGCGACGCGCAGCACCTGATCGCCGGTCAGCGTCAGGCCATCGATCGAAACAGTCATGTCAGGGTCTCCAGCAATCGGTTCAGACGGCCCGCACGGGTCGGAAATGACGAATGGCGTCGAGCAGCACCCGCATCGCGACATCGGCGTCCGCGGCGGTGATCTGCTCGAGCGGGTTGTGGCTGATGCCGCCGGCGCAGCGTACAAACAGCATGCCGACCGGACAGAGCGCGGCGAAGGCCATGGTGTCGTGGCCGGCACCGGATGGCAGCCGCAACGGCCGCACGCCCTGACGCACAACTGCGTCCTCAACCTGGGCGATGATCGCCGGATCGCAGGCGCAGGCGCCCGCCTCGTGGGTGGTGGCGATGTCCAGCGTGATGCCGCGCTCCGATGCGATCGCGCTCAGGCGCTCGCGGATCTGCGCAACAGCAGCCTTGCGTTGCACGTCGTCGGGCGAGCGCACGTCGATGGTGAAGCGCACTTCGCCGGGAATGACATTGACGGCGCCGGGCTTCGCCTCGATCCGCCCGACGGTGGCCACGAGATCGGCCTGCCCCCGCGCCAGATCCTCGATCGCGACAAGGCCCGCCGCGGCACATGCCAGCGCATCGCGGCGCAGCGCCATCGGCACGGTACCGGCATGGCCGGCGACGCCGCGCATCGTCACGGCAAGCCGGGTCGCCCCGTTGATCGCGGTGACGATTCCGACCGGCAGATTCTCGGCCTCGAGCACCGGCCCCTGCTCGATATGCACTTCCAGGAAGCCGAGCACGTCCTCCGGCTTGCGGGCGATCGCTGCGATTCCTGCGGGATCGCAGCCGAACGCCACCAGCGCCTCGCGCAGCGACACGCCGTCCTGGTCGCGGGCATCGAGGCTCAATGGGTCGAACGCACCAACCAGCGCCCGCGACCCCGACAGCGTGACCGGAAAGCGTACCCCCTCCTCGTCACCGAATGCGACGATCTCGATGGCGAACGGCAGCCGCTCGCCGCGCCGCGCCAACTCCTCCACGGCAACGAGGCCGGCGACGACGCCGAGATTGCCGTCATACTTGCCGGCATTGCGCACGGTATCGATGTGCGAGCCGATGGTCAGCGTCGGCGCATCCGGCGTCTCGCCGTCATAGCGCGCCACGACATTGCCGATGGCGTCGATGGCGGCGGCAACGCCGAACTCGCCGAACCAGCCGACAAGGGTGTCCGCGGCGCGGCGATGCGCCGGCGAGAGATAGAGCCGCGTCAGCGCGCCGGGCTCGTCGGTCAGGGCGGCAAGCGCCTCGAGCCGCGCCATGACCCGGGCGCCGAGGGTCTCGACCGCCGATAGCGTCTTGGCAGGATCAGACATTGCTCCTCCGCTCAATTGGTGGCGCTGCGCAGCCAGTCGGCGAGCGCAAGGCGCTCGTCCGTGGTCATCTCGGTGATGTTGTTCGGCGGCATGGCGCGGCTGACCACCGCCTGCAGCTTGATCGCGTCGGCCTGGCGGGCGATGTGCGCCGGCGTATCCAGCAGCACCGCCTTCGGCGCGATCTGGATGCCGTCCCACACCGGCTCGGCGGCATGGCACATGGCGCAGCGCGAGGTGACGATCTCGACCACCTTCGCCGGCGGCTGCTGCGGCTGCGCGGATGCCGTGGATACGGCGGCCGGCGCCTCGGCGATCCCGAGCTGCGCCCGGCCGGTCGGCGACGACGCCATGGCGATCCAGAATGTGAACCACAGCGCCACGGCGACGACGGCCCACACCCACCACGGCGACTTGTCGTGGTCGGAGTGCCGAACGTTGTAGAAGTGGCGGAGCAACGCGCCGGAAATGGTGATCAGGAACACGATCGGCGGAATCACGGCCGGGTTGGCGTAGAGCACCGGATAGTGGTTCGACAGCATCAGCAGCACGGCCGGCAGCGTCAGGTAGTTGTTGTGGGTCGAGCGCTGCTTGGCCTGCTTGCCGAGCGCGGGATCGGGGGCCTCGCCAGCCATCAGGGAGGCCACCACCTTGCGCTGGTTGGGGATGATGATCATGAACACGTTGCCGGCCATCCAGGTGGCCATCAGCGCGCCGACATGGATCAGCGTGCCGCGGCCACTGAACACCAGGGTGAATCCGTAACTCGCCGCAACGATGATCACGAGGCCGATCAGACCGAGCACGGTCTCGTTCTTGCCGAGCGATGACTTGCAGAGCTGGTCATAGATCACCCAGCCAGCCGCGAGCGCGCCGATGCCGACGGCAGAGGCCTGCAGGCCGGTGAGCGGGAGCACATCCGGGTTGACGAGATAGAGGCTCGCCTGGGCGTAGTAGATCCAGACCAGCAGGAAGAAGCCGGAGATCCAGGTGGTGTAGGCCTGCCACTTATGCCAGGTCAGCTCCTCCGGCATGAAATCCGGGGCGACCAGATACTTGCGCATCTCGTAGAAGCCGCCGCCGTGCACCTGCCAGCCGACGCCGCCCTTGCCGGCCGGGATGTCCGCGGCCGCCCGCAGGCTGGCGTCGAGATGCATGAAGAAGAACGACGAGCCGATCCACGCCATGGCCGCGATCACATGCAGCCAGCGCAGCAACAGGCTTCCCCACTCCAGAATATACGGAATCATCGCCGTCTCCCGATCGTCCACTCCCGGTCCCGATACACTAATCGGGCCAATTCCATTGCGCATCCACGGATTTCGGGAATATCTTTCGAAACATTCGACAAATCGGAGGTCCCATGATCTCGCTGGAAAACGTCAGGATTTTCATGCGGGCGGCCGAATCCGGGAGCTTTTCGGCCGCGGGACGCAGTCTGCGCATGTCGCCTTCGGTGATCAGCTACCGCATCCAGGCCCTGGAGACCCACCTCAACTGCCGCCTGGTCAGCCGCACCACCCGCCGCATGAACCTGACCGAGGCCGGCCGGGTGTTCTATGAGCGCTGCCTCGACATCATCGAATCGGTGGAGCGGGCGGAGGTCAGCGTCACCGAGGCCGGCGCGACGCCGCGCGGCACGCTGAAGGTCACCGCGCCGCTCGGCCTCGGACGGCGGGTGATCTGCGAACTGGCGGCGCGCTATCGCGGGGAGCATACCGAGACCGACATCCACCTGCGGCTGTCCGACCACCTGCTCGACCTCGTGCAGGAGTCGGTCGACGTCGCCATCCGCCTCGCCCAGTTGCGCGATTCCACCTTCACGCTGCGCAAGATCGCCGATATCGAGCGGGTGCTGTGCGCCTCGCCGGCCTATCTCGACCAGCACGGCGCGCCGCAGGCGGCATCCGAGCTGCTGCGCCACAGCTGCCTGCTGCTGCGCTTCCCGGGCTCGCAGCAGTTCCGCTGGACGCTGATGGTCGACCACGAGCCGACCACGCTGCCGGTGTCCGGCCAGCTCGACGCCGACGACTGCGACGTGCTGATCGAATGGGCCCTCGCCGGCCAGGGCATCATCATGATGCCGCTGTTCGAAGTCGCCGAGCACATCGCCAGCGGCCGCCTGGTGCAGGTGCTGCCGGACGCGCCGCCGCAGCCGGTGACGCTCGGCGTGCTCTATCCCACCCGCAAGATGCTGCCGCTGCGGGTCAAGGCGTTCGTGGACATGTCGGTCGACGGCATCCGCCGCCATGTGACGAAGCAGCTCGCGATGGTCGGCAAGAAGATATAGGCCGCTCCTCTTCGGCGTCATGCGCGGGCTTGACCCGCGCATCCAGCTTCGGAAGCCTGGCTGCGCCTGCAAAGCTGGATCAGCGGGTCACGGCGCTGGCGCGCCGGCCCGGTGATGACGCAGAAAATACAGGAAGCGCGGTGGCTTCCAGCCGAAGACGGACCCTCACACCGCCTTCGGCTTCACCGGCCGCCCCGCGACATAGGTCTCCGCGACGCAGCGGTCGTCGCCGAGGGTCATCAGCAGGAACAGCTCTTCCGCAAGGTTGCCGTCGATGCACTCCATGCGATGCGCCATGGCCGGGGTCGCGCGGGGGTCGAGCACGATGACATCCGCCTCGCGGCCCACCTCCAGGCTGCCGATGCGATCGCCAAGGCCGAGCACCTCGGCATTGCCGCGGGTCATCATGTAGAACGCCTGCAGCGCCGGCCATGTCTGGCCCTGCATCTGCAGCACCTTGTAGGCCTCATTGGCGGTCTGCAGCATGGAATAGCTGGTGCCGCCGCCGACGTCGGTCGCGATCCCGACGCGGATGCCGTGCTGGTGCAGGCGGCGCATGTCGAACAGCCCGGATCCCAGGAACAGGTTCGAGGTCGGGCAGAACGCCGCGATCGAGCCGCTGCCCGCCAGCGCCGCCACCTCGCTGTCTTCGAGATAGATGCAGTGGCCGAAGATCGATCGTGGCCCGAGCAGACCATAACGGTCATAGACGTCGGTATAGGTCTTCGCGGACGGAAACAGCTCCTTGACCAGCGCGATCTCCGCGAGGTTCTCGCCGAGATGGGTCTGCATGTAGGCGTCGGGAAATGCGCGCACCAGAGCGCCGCTGGCCTCGAGCTGTTCCGGCGTCGAGGTGATCGCAAAGCGCGGCGTGATGGCATAGAGCTGGCGGCCACGGCCGTGCCACTTCTGCAGCAGCCCGCGGCTTTCCTCATAGCCGCTCGCGGCGGTGTCGGTCAGCGCCTCCGGCGCGTTGCGGTCCATCATCACCTTGCCGGCGATCATCCGCGTGCCGCGCCGCTCGCTCTCGGCGAAGAACGCCTCCACCGATTCCGGATGCACCGAGCAGTAGACCACCGCGGTGGTCGTACCCTGGCGCAGCAGCTCGTCGAAGAAGAAGCGCGCGACATGCTCGGCATGGCCCTGCTGGCGCAGCTTCTGCTCCTCGACGAAGGTGTATTTCTGCAGCCACTCCAGCAGTTGCGCGCCATAGGAGGCAATCACCCGGGTCTGCGGATAGTGGATGTGGGTGTCGATGAACCCGGGCAGGATCAGCCGGCCGCGATGGTCGTCGACCGTGACGCCGGCAGGCAGTTGCCGCAACAGCTCTGCCGCCTCGCCGACGGCGACGATCCGGCCGCCAGCCACCAGCACGAGGCCATCCTCGATATAACGATGGCTGGCGTCCGCCCCCGCAAGACGCGGGTCGGCATGAAAGCTCAGCACACGGCCGCGCAGCGCGCGCTCCACGGCTGCGGGAACGGTGTTGGTCATGGCAGGCGGTCCTTCAGCCGCAGCAGCGCGATACGCTCGATCTGGCATAGCGCCTCCTCGAACTCCGCCTCGACGCCATTGTCGACGCGGCTCTTGAAATTGGCGAGGATGCCCGCCTTGTCCCGCCCCTTCACCGCGAGAATATAGGGAAAGCCGAAGCGCGCGCGATAGCGATCGTTCAGGGCGGTGAATTCAGCGAGCTCGGCCGGGGTGAGGCGGTCGAGACCCGCGCTGCCCTGCTCACGGGTGGAATCGGCGGTGAGCTGGTTGGCGAGTGCCAGCCGCCCGGCAAGGTCGGGGTGGGCGTCGACCAGCGCCCGCTGCCGCTCCGCGGGCTGCGCCCGCATCGCCGCGACCATGGCGGCATGCAGGCCCTCGGCGGTATCGTCGGCCGTGGTCAGGCCGCCACGATGAGCCGCCGCCGCGATCTCCGGGGAATGCTCGAAAATGTCGCCGAATATCTCGACGAACTGGGCCTGCGACATCCGGCTCGGCGGCAGGCCGCCGGCCGGAGGATGGTGTCGCAGCCAATGGCGCGCGATGTCGATGCGGCGGGCGAACCAGACCTGCGGGTGCGACGCCACATAATCGAGAAAGCGCATCAGCGCCGCGATCCGCCCGGGGCGCCCGATCAGCCGGCAATGCAGGCCGATCGACAGCATCTTCGGCGCGGTCTCGCCCTCGGCATAGAGCACGTCGAAGGAGTCCTTCAGATACGAGAAGAACTGATCGCCGGCATTGAACCCCTGCGCCGTGGCAAAGCGCATGTCGTTGGCGTCGAGCGTATAGGGCACGATCAGGTGCGGGCCGCGCGCGCCCTCGACCCAGTATGGCAGGTCGTCGGCATAGGAATCCGAGGAGTAGAGAAAGCCTCCCTCCTCCATCACCAGCCGCGTGGTCCGCTCGGAACAGCGCCCGAGATACCAGCCGGTCGGACGCTGCCCGGTCACTTCGCGGTGCAGCGCGATCGCGCGATCGAGATGCTCGCGCTCGGCGGCCTCCGGCATGTCCTTGTACTCGACCCACTTGTAACCGTGGCTGGCGATCTCCCAACCTGCCTCATTCATAGCCACGACTGCCGCCGAATTGCGCGCCAGGGCCGTGGCCACGCCATAGACCGTGACGGGAATGCCGCGGCCGGTGAACAGCCGCCACAGCCGCCAGAAGCCGGCGCGGCTGCCATATTCGTAGATCGACTCCATGTTCATATGGCGCTGGCCCGGCCAGGGCTGGGCACCGACGATTTCCGACAGGAACGCCTCGGAGGCGGCATCGCCATGGAGGATGCAGTTCTCGCCGCCCTCCTCGTAGTTGATCACGATCTGCACGGCGATCCGGGCCCCGCCGGGCCAGGCGGCCTGCGGCGCGGTCCGGCCATAGCCGACGAGGTCGCGGGGATAGTCGGTGGTATCGATCATGGAGCGTGGTATCCTTGGCCAAACAGCGCGCAACACTATGCGCGTGGCCGCTGGCTGGCCTTTCGGGAATTTCAAAAGATGTTTCCGAAGCCGCCGGCAAGCCGGTTGACGGCGGACGTGGCACTATTCCTGCTGAAGGAAGCCGCGCGGATAGCGCGCCAGACGGGAAACGCACATGACCAGCCAGCACAGAAGCGGGCGCCTGACGACGCACGTCCTCGACACCACGAACGGCCGACCGGCGGTGCGCCTGCGCATCGTGCTGTCCCGCCTCGATGCGCAGGGGGCGACGGTCGTGATCGGGACCCAGACCAATCTCGACGGACGCTGCGACGCCCCCCTGCTGTCCGGCGACACCATGGTTCCCGGCCGCTACGAGCTCGTGTTCCATGCCGGCGCCTACCTGCAGCGCGAGCACGGCACGCTGCCCGAGCCGCCGTTTCTGGATGAGATTCCGATCCGGTTCGGCATCGCCGACGCCGATGCCCATTATCACGTGCCGCTCCTGATCTCACCCTATGGCTACAGCACCTACCGGGGCAGCTGACGACCTGGATGGAGGACTACGCTTGCGACCTCATATTCGCTTTCTGTTCGGCGAAAACCTGCAGGAGATCGACCGCATCGCACCAACGATGACGGTGCTCGACTGGCTGCGTCTCACCCAGCGCCATCTCGGCACCAAGGAAGGTTGCAACGAGGGCGATTGCGGCGCCTGCACCGTGGTGGTGGTGCGGCCGGACAACGGCCGGCTGACCTATCGTGCGGTCAATGCCTGCATCCAGCCGGTGGGCAGCCTCGACGGCTGCCAGCTCCTCACCGTCGAGCACCTCAAGAACGACGACGGCACACTGCATGCCGTGCAGGCGGCGATGGTCGAGCAGCACGGCTCGCAGTGCGGCTTTTGTACCCCGGGTTTCGTGATGTCGCTGTTCGCCTTCAGCAAGGTGAGCGGCCCTGCTCCCACCGACCAGGCGATCGACGACGCCCTGTCCGGCAATCTGTGTCGCTGCACCGGCTACGCTCCCATCGTGCGTGCGGCGCAGCAGGCCTGTGCAGCCGCCGAAGCCGACCGCTTCGACCGTCACGCCGCAGAGACGCTAGAGCGCCTCGAGGCGCTGCAGGACGACGCCACGGTCCATGTCGGCGATGCGTCCGGCAGCTTCTATGCCCCCGCGACCATCGATGCCCTCGCCGACATCCTCGTCGCCACCCCGGAGGCGACCATCGTCGCCGGATCGACCGACGTCGGGTTGTGGATCACCAAGCACATGCGCGCGCTGCCAACGCTGGTGTGGATCGGCCGGGTGCGCGAACTGCGTATCCTCGACGACAGCGGCGCCGCGATCGAGATCGGTGCGGGCGTCACCTACAGCGATGCCAGCGAGGTGCTGGCCCGCCACTATCCCGACCTCGGCGAGCTGATCCGCCGCCTCGCCTCCACCCCGATCCGCAACGCCGGCACCATCGGCGGCAACATCGCCAACGGCTCGCCGATCGGCGATGCCTCGCCGGCGCTGATCGCGCTCGGTGCGACGCTGCATCTGCGCCGCGGCACGGAGCGGCGTTCGATTGCGCTCGCCGACTTCTTCATTGCCTATGGCAAGCAGGATCGCCGCCCCGGTGAGTTCGTCGAGCGCATCACTGTGCCCAAGCCCGCGCCCGCCGACCGCTTCCGCGCCTACAAGATCTCCAAACGTTTCGACCAGGACATTTCCGCCGTGCTCGGCGCGTTCTGGCTGCGGCTCGACGACGACCGCATTGTCGACGTCCGCCTCGCCTTCGGCGGCATGGCCGCAACCCCGAAGCGGGCGGCGGCGACCGAGCAGGCGCTGCGCGGGCACACCTTTGACGCTGCCGCGGTGGCGGCGGCCAAGGCCGCGCTGGCAACCGACTTCAGCCCGATCACCGACATGCGCGCCAGCGCTGGTTACCGGCTGCGCAGCGCGCAGAACCTGATCGAGCGGCTCCATCTCGAACTCATGCACCCCGACACCGAAACCAGGCTCGTCGGCGACAAGGCGCTCGCACATGTCCAGGGCTGAACGCATCTTTCCGCAAGAGACCACGCTGAAGGGCGGCGTGACGGCATCGCTGCCGCACGACAGCGCCCGCCGCCATGTCACCGGAGAAGCCGTTTATATCGACGACATGCCCGAGCCTGAAGGCATGGTGCATGTCTATGTCGGCCTCAGCGAGCGCGCCCATGCCCGCCTCGTCGACGTCGACCTGTCGAAGGTGCGCACCGCACCGGGCGTGCTCGCGGTGTTCACCGCCGCCGATATTCCCGGTGACAACGACGTCAGCCCGCAGCACCTGCACGACGAGCCTCTGCTGGCAAGGGATCGCGTCGAGTTCGCCGGCCAGCCGATCTTCATGGTCGCGGCCCGCACCCGCCTCGAAGCCCGCGCCGCGGTCCGTCTCGCGGCCATCACCTATGACGACCTGCCCGCGGTGCTCGACGTCGATGCCGCCAAGGCCGCCGGCAAGATGGTGACCACGCCGATGACCCTGGCGCGGGGCGATGCCGCCGCCGCACTCGCCGCCGCCCCTCGCCGCATCCAGGCCCGGCTGCAGATCGGCGGCCAGGAGCATTTCTACCTCGAAAGCCAGATCGCGTTCGCCGTGCCCGGCGAGGACGACGACGTCACCGTCTACTCCTCGACGCAGAATCCCACCGAGGTGCAGCACATGGTGGCGGCGACGCTCGGCGTCGCCAACCACGCGGTCACGGTCGAAGTCCGTCGCATGGGCGGCGGTTTCGGCGGCAAGGAGACCCAGTGCAGCGCCTTCGCCTGCTATGCGGCGATCGTCGCCAAGCGCCTGAAGCGGGCCGCCAAGGTTCGCCCGGACCGCGACGACGACATGGTGATGACCGGCAAACGCCACGACTTCACCGTGGACTATGACATCGGTTTCGACGACGGCGGCCGCATCCACGGCGTCGATATGACCTTCGCCGCCAAGTGCGGCTGGTCAGCCGACCTGTCCGGTCCCGTGACCGACCGCGCCCTGTTTCATGCCGACAACTGTTACTTCTATCCTGCGGTGCGTGCGGTGTCCGAGCCGCTGAAGACCAACACCGTCTCCAACACCGCGTTCCGCGGCTTTGGCGGCCCGCAGGGCATTGTCGGCGCCGAGCGCCTGATCGAGGAGATCGCCTACGCCACCGGGCTCGACCCGCTGGATGTGCGCAAGCGCAACTTCTATGGCGACGCCGGACGCGACGTCACCCCCTACCACCAGACGGTCGAGGACAACATCGCGCTCGAGCTGGTCGAAAAGCTCGAGCGTGACTGCGATTACCGCGCGCGTCGCGCCGCGATCCGCGCCGCCAATGCCCATAGCCCGGTGATCAAGCGCGGCCTCGCACTCATTCCAGTCAAGTTCGGCATCTCGTTCACGCTGACCTCGTCGAACCAGGCCGGCGCGCTGCTGCTGGTCTACACGGACGGCAGCGTGCAGATCAATCACGGCGGCACCGAGATGGGCCAGGGCCTGTACATCAAGGTAGCCCAGGTGGTCGCCGAAGTGCTGCAGATCGACATCTCCCGGATCAAGATCACCGCCACCACCACCGGCAAGGTGCCGAACACCTCGCCGACCGCCGCGTCTTCCGGCGCAGACCTCAATGGCAAGGCTGCGGAAGCCGCCGCCCTCACCATCAAGGAGCGGCTCACCGCCTTCGCGGCGGAAAAATGGGGCGTCGGCAAGGACGAGGTCACCTTCCTGCCGAACCGGCTGCGGATCGGCCAGCAGGACATCCCCTTCGCCGAGGTGGTCAAGCAGGCCTATCTCGCCCGCGTCCAGCTCTCCGCCACCGGCTTCTACAAGACGCCGAAGATCCACTGGGACCGCCAGGCCGGCCGCGGCCGGCCCTTCTACTACTTCGCCTATGGCGCCGCCTGCACGGAAGTCGCCGTCGATACTCTCACCGGTGAATACCGCATCGAGCGGGTCGACATCCTGCACGACTGCGGCCGCTCGCTGAACCCGATCCTCGACATCGGCCAGATCGAGGGCGCCTATGTCCAGGGTGCCGGCTGGCTGACCACCGAGGAGCTGTGGTGGGACGGCAAGGGCCACCTGCGCACCCATGCGCCCTCGACCTACAAGATCCCGGCCTGTAGCGATCGCCCCCGTATCTTCAACGTCGCGCTGTACGAAGGCCAGAATCGCGAGGACAGCATCTTCCGCTCCAAGGCGGTCGGCGAGCCGCCGCTGCCGCTCGGCGTCTCGGCGCTGCACGCCATTTCCGACGCGGTGGCAAGCGTCGCCGGCTATCGCCATTGCCCGCGCCTCGACGCACCGGCGACACCCGAGCGGGTGCTCGACGCGGTCGATCGGCTGCGGACAGAACCGCTGCGAACCCAGGGGGCGCCATGACCCAGGGCCTTGCCGACACGCTCGCGAGCTATCTGACGGCCGGCGTCGACGTCGCCCGTGTTGTCGTCACCGATGCCAGGGGCTCGACGCCACGTGAAGCCGGTGCCGCCATGCTGGTGACGGCGGACCGCACCGACGGCACCATCGGCGGCGGTCGGTTCGAATGGGATGCGATCGCCATCGCCCGCGAGCTGCTGGCCTCGGGCGGCGACCGCCGCATCCTCGAGGTCCCGCTCGGGCCGGCCATCGGCCAGTGCTGCGGCGGCCATGTCACCCTCACGATCGCGCGCGCCGATGCCCAGCTCCTCGCTGCGATGACCGCGAGCGAAGCCACCGAGCGCGCCAGCCGTCCGCAAGTCCTGATCTTCGGTGCCGGCTTTGTCGGCCGGGCGCTGGCCACCGCGCTGTCCCCGCTGCCCTTCGACGTCCGCCTGATCGACAACCGCGCAGCCGAATTCACCGGCTTCGATGCGCCCGGCGTCGCCCAGGTCATCACCGAGCGCGTGATCGCCGAGGTCGAGGCGGCCGCGGCCGACGCAGCCTACCTCGTGATGACCCACAGCCATGCCCTTGACGCGCTGATCGCCAGCACAGTGCTGGAGCGTGGCGACTTTCGCTATCTCGGGATCATCGGCTCACGCACCAAGCGCAAGCGTTTCGAGGCGGCCTTCCGCCAGCAGGGCATTTCAGCCCGCGACATTGCCCGCATCACCTGCCCGATCGGCAGCCCCTCGGTCCGCGACAAGCGTCCCGCGGTCATCGCCGCGCTCGCCGCTGCCGAGCTGATCACGATTTTTGCCACCGACATGACCGCGCAGACCGACGCCAGCCGGCGAGTCGCGTGATTGCCGGCGGCATTCTTGCTCTCTCCACCACCGGTACACCGTCGTCGTGACACAGACCGGTCCGATTGACGACACGACACAACAGGTCCGCGGGTGCGTATGGGGGAACGCACAGCGTTGAAGTCAGCGAATGGCGGGAGCCATGAGGCGTTCGCTGATCACCTTGTCATGGGAAGACCACAGATCAAAATCAAACATTCAGGGGGAATATTAATGTCTTACAAATCGATTGCTGTTGCCGCCGGCCTGACTTTTGCCGCAGCCGGCTCCGCCTTGGCCGCCGACGTGGCTCTGCCGGTGAAAGCGCCGAAGTCGGTGCTCGACCTGCCGTTCTTCATCGTCAACGACAACCGCCTGACCTATGCCTACCAGTTCACGGCGACGGCGCCGGGCGCGGCCGATCGCACTGCCAAGCAGGTGTTCGCCTTCACCCATTTCGACGTCTGGGCCTACGGCACCAACTTCATCAACCTCGAACTGCTGAAGTCCGACAGCCGCGATCCGGCCTCGCCCTGCCTGCCGACCGTCGGCGTGGC